>CADEEJ010000131.1:12745-13803 GCA_902826315.1 uncultured Steroidobacter sp. | reverse complement strand
TGCCCGGCCTCGCGCTCGGCGTCGTGCGCGACGGCAAGGTCATCTACAGCCGGACTGCCGGCAGCCAAACGCTGTTCAAGATCGCTTCGAACAGCAAGGCGATGACGACGGGCGTGCTCGCGCGGCTCGTCGACGCGGGCAAGATCCGCTGGGAAGATCCGGTCACGCGCTATCTCCCGCAGTTCCGCATGTACGACCCGTGGGTCACGCAACAGATGCAGGTGCGCGACCTGCTCCTGCACAACAGTGGGCTGAGCGAAGGCGCGGGCGACCTGATGTTCTGGCCCGAACCGAACCTGTTCACGCGCGCTGATGTCATCGCGGGACTTGCTCATCACAAGCCGATCCACAGCTTTCGCTCGCACTACGACTACGACAATACGATGTATGTCGTTGCAGGCGAGGTCGCCGCCGCCGCCGCGGGCACGTCTTACGAAGCGCTCGTGCAACGCGAGTTGTTCGAGCCGCTGCACATGAGCGGCTGCAAAGCCGAGAGCATGTACGCCGCCGCGGGCGGCATTCGTTGCAGTCTCGACGACATGCTGAAGTGGGTGAGCATGTGGCTGGATCCGGATTCGCACTGGCTCACGCCTGCGCAGCGTAAGGCTGTATGGACACCGCATATGCCCATGCCGTTGTCGGAGCGGCAGCGTCGTTGGGACGGCAGCCGCTTCAATGCATACGGCTATGGTTGGCGAATCTCGGATGTGGACGGCGTATTGCGCGTCGCGCACACCGGCACGCTGTCGGGTTGGTACTCGGCGGTGACGCTGCTGCCGGAGAAGAAGAGTGGCTACGTGCTCATGATCAACGGCGACGGCTCCGAAGCACGCGTCGTTCTGAACGAAGTGCTGGTCAAGCTTTTCACGGCCCCGGGCGAGCGCCGGCGCGTTGCAGACTACGCTGCGGAACTGGCGCGCGAGCGGCAGCAGGAATCGCAGGAGTCGCAGCCGCCGGCGCTCGCACGAACACGGCCCGCGAAGGCGATGCTCGGCAAGCAGCTCGGCATCTATCAGGACCCCTGGTTCGGCGAAGTCGAGATTTGCGAGCGCGCCGGC
>CADEEJ010000131.1:10649-12645 GCA_902826315.1 uncultured Steroidobacter sp. | reverse complement strand
GAGGCGGATTTCAGCTATGACTACGAAGACCTGGCGTTCACGCGAGTGGGCGATTGTTCGATGAAGCCTGAAGTCGATGCTCTGATGCGGAGTTACACCGGCGGTGTGCCGGGCGCCTCCGTGCTCGTACTTCGCGACGGCGAGCCGATCGTGCGTGCGGGCTACGGCCTGGCGAACGTGGAAGCGCACACACCCGCGACGCCGACTACCAACTACCGCCTCGCGTCCGTAACGAAGCAGTTCACCGCGTCGTCGATCCTGCTGCTCGCCGAAGACGGTCGCCTCAAGCTCGACGACCGCGTGCGCAAATGGCTGCCGTCACTGCCGAAAGCCGCCGAGCCGGTGACGATCCGCCACCTGCTGACGCATACGTCGGGGCTCATCGACTACGAAGACGTCATCCCGGAGTCCTTCAAGCCGCAGCTGCACGATGCGGACGTACTGCGGTTGTTGGAATCGCAGGATCGCACCTACTTCGCGCCCGGCAGTGGCTATCGCTATAGCAACAGCGGCTATGCCTTGCTGGCGCTGATCGTCGAACGGGCGTCAGGGAAAACCTTCTCGACCTTCCTGCGCGAGCGCATCTTCCAGCCACTCGGCATGAACGACACCGTCGCGCACGAGGAAGGCATCTCGACCGTCAGCACCCGCGCGTTCGGCTACACCGAAGAGCAAGGCCGCTGGACCCGGACCGATCAGAGTCAGACCAGCGCGGTGCTCGGCGACGGCGGGATCTACTCGTCGATCGACGACCTGGCGAAGTGGGACGCCGCGCTCTACGACGGGCGGCTGCTACGCCCGAGCTCGCTGCAGGCTGCCTTCACACCCGCGGTCCGCACGGACGATCCCAACGTCGAATATGGCTTCGGTTGGCGCACCACCGGCGAAACGCTGTGGCACTCCGGTGAAACCGTTGGGTTCCGCAATGTGATAGTTCGTTACCCAGAGCGCCGCCTGACGGTGGTCGTCCTGACCAACCGCAACGAGCCGGAACCGTACCGGCTGGCGCTGGAAATCGCGAAGCAGGCGATGACGCGGTAGCGTCGCCGTCACTTCTTCTCGATGAACCTGACCGCCCGCGAGGCTTCGAAGCCTAATGCGCGGGCTATATGCAGGAACTCGATGACGTCGATGCGGCGTTCGCCGCCTTCGTACTTCGCGACGAAACTCTGGTGTTTACCCAGTTTGTCTGCCAGTTGTTGTTGGGTCATGCCAGCTCGCTCGCGGGCATTCACCAGGTACTGGGTCAGGCGCACATGTTCGGCCGAGCGCAAGGACTTCAAGGTGGCGGGCTCCGTGTCCGGGCCCGTATCTGTAATCCCGCTTTGCGAATATCCCAATTTAGGATACGATTTACCTGCCTGAAGTTGCTAGCATATGCCACGCATGGTCACGGACGCAGACACGGATTCAACCGCGGTCGCGGAGCAGGTGCCGATCAAGCCTCCGGTGGAGTACTCCGCCTGGATGCAACTGCGGCCGCGCATCACGCGCGAGCTGCTGCGGCTCGCCGACGCCGGCTCGCTGCCGACCGGCGCTGCACTGAAGCGTGTCTGCCACTGCCTGTTCGGCGGTGACTGCACCCCGCGCGACGAGACGCGCTTCCTGATCTTCGCCGCGCCGATCGCGCGCAAGATCGCCATCGGCCTGGCGAACCGCGGCGACCGCATCGGCGACAGCGACATCAAGGTCCAGGACCTGGTCGAGTGGCTTGGCTGGCTGGACCGCTTCGACCCGATGTGCGCCGCCATGATCGACCTGCATTACTTCGCCGGCCTCACCACCAAGCAAACCGCCGCCGCACTGCGCCTGCCGCCCGCGACCGTCATCCGCGACCTGCGTTTCGCCAAGGCCTGGCTGCAGACGAAGCTGATTTAGCCCGGGTTTTCGTGCTCTAATCGCCGTCCGCCGCAGCCGGACCGCGATCGATGAACACGCCTTCCAAGCCCAAAACCGCCATTTCCCCGACCCGCGAGGAGAACTACGCCGAGTGGTA
>CADEEJ010000131.1:1707-10549 GCA_902826315.1 uncultured Steroidobacter sp. | reverse complement strand
CCAAGCCCAAAACCGCCATTTCCCCGACCCGCGAGGAGAACTACGCCGAGTGGTATCAGCAGGTCGTGCGCGCCGCCGACATGGCCGAGAACTCGCCGGTGCGCGGCTGCATGGTCATCAAGCCGTGGGGCTTCACGCTGTGGGAGAACATGCAGCGGGCGCTGGACGACATGTTCAAGGCCACGGGCCATCAGAACGCCTACTTTCCGCTGTTCATCCCGCTGTCCTTCATGCAGAAGGAAGCTGCTCACGTCGAAGGCTTCGCCAAGGAATGCGCGGTCGTTACGCACCATCGCCTCGAGGCGGGTCCGGACGGCAAGCTGCGTCCCGCGGGCGAGCTCGAAGAGCCGTTGATCGTACGGCCGACGTCCGAGACGATCATTGGCGATGCGTTCGCGCGCTGGGTGCAGAGCTACCGCGACCTGCCGCTGCTGATCAACCAGTGGTGCAACATCGTCCGCTGGGAGATGCGCACCCGCATGTTCCTGCGGACCACCGAGTTCCTGTGGCAGGAAGGCCATACGGCGCACGCCACTTCCCAAGAGGCGGTGGCAGAGACGATGCGCATGCTCGACGTGTATGCGGACTTCGTCGAGAACTGGCTCGCCGTGCCGGTGATCAAGGGCGAGAAGACCGCGGGCGAGCGGTTCCCCGGCGCGGTGCAGACCTTCAGCATCGAAGGGATGATGCAGGATCGCAAAGCGCTGCAGGCCGGCACGAGCCACTTCCTCGGCCAGAATTTCGCGAAGGCCAGCGAGATCAAGTTCCTCGACCAGAGCGGCGCGCAGCAGTATGCGTGGACCACGAGCTGGGGCAGCTCGACGCGTCTGATCGGCGCGATGCTCATGACGCACTCCGATGACGACGGCTTCATCGCGCCGCCGAAGGTCGCACCGTTGCAGGTCGCGATCATTCCGATCTGGCGCTCCGACGAAGACAAGGCGCGGGTCCTCGAGTATTGCCACAACGTTGCACGCGAGCTGCGTGCGCAGCGCTACGCCGACCGGCCGGTCTCGGTTCTGGTCGACGAGCGTGACGAGCGCGGCGGCGACAAGGTGTGGAACTGGATCAAGAAGGGCGTGCCGCTGCGGCTGGAGATCGGCCCGCGCGACATGGAGAAGGATGCGCTGTTCGTCGGCCGTCGCGATCGCGCGCCGAAGGACAAGCAGAGCGTGCCGCGAGCTGAGTTCGTCGCGTCGGTCACGGCGACGCTGCAATCGATCCACGACAATCTGTTCACGCGCGCCAAGGACTACCGCCAGCAGTTCACGCGTCGCATCGATTCCAAGGACGAGTTCTACGCGTGGTTCACGGCGCCGAAAGTCCCGGAGAACGCGCCGACACCGATTCACGGCGGCTTCGCATTGACGCACTTCAGCGGCGACGTGAAGCTCGAACAGCAGATCAAGAACGATCTGGGCGTCACCGTGCGCTGCATTCCGCTGGAGAAGAGCGAGCCCGGCACCTGCCCGTTCACCGGTCAGCCGAGCCCGCAGCGGGTCGTGTGGGCGAAAGCCTATTGATCGATCCCGCGGCGCGGGCGGCGCGAACACGCGCCTGGCTGCAGCTGCACTTCTGCGTCGTGCTGTGGGGTTTCACTGCCATCTTCGGCCGGCTGATTTCTCTACCAGCACTGCCGTTGGTGTGGTGGCGCATGACGCTGGTCGGCGTCGCGTTGCTCGCGGTCCCGAGGTTCCTACGAGGCGTGCGTGGGTTGTCCGGACGGCAGCTCGCGATCTACGCCGGCATCGGCGTACTGGTCGCGCTGCACTGGCTGACGTTCTACCAGTCGATCAAACTCTCGAACGCTTCCGTCGGCGCGACCTGCATGGCACTCATGTCGGTCCTGATGGCCTTTGTCGAGCCGCTCATCGTGCGCCGCAAATTCGATCCGCGTGAGCTGCTGTTCGGTCTAGCAGTGATCCCGGGTGTGTTGCTCGTCATCGGTGGGACGCCTACCGCGATGCGACTCGGTATCGCAGTCGGCGTGCTGTCGGCGCTGATCCTTGCGGTGTTCGGCGCGCTGAACAAGCGCTACATCGGCAAGGCCGACGCAATGACGGTGACAGGCGTGGAGATGGGCGCCGGTGCGCTGTTCCTCACGTGCGTCGGTCCGCTGCTCCCGTCCGGTGAGGTGTTGTTCGCGATGCCTTCCCTGCGCGATGGGCTGTTGCTGCTGGCGCTCTCGATGGGCTGCACGCTGTTGCCGTTCACGCTGGGCCTAGTCGCGATGCGTCACTTGAGCGCGTTCTCGACGGCGCTCGCGCTGAATCTGGAGCCGGTGTACGCGATCGTCATCGCGATTCTGCTGCTCGGCGAGCAGCGCGAACTAGCGTGGCCGTTTTACGTCGGCGTCGCGATCATCCTGGGCGTCGTGCTGTTGCACGCGAGAATCGCGAACACCAAGGAAGGCTAGGCGACTCCTGCGGCGGTTCCCGCTCGGCGCTGCTGTTCCTCGTGCACCTGGCCGACGGTCAGCTGTGTCTGCTTCGCGATCACGCGGACGAGCACGTGCCCAGGAGCCCTTGGCAAATGCAACGCGTGCAGCCGCTCCCAGATTTCGATGCGCTCGCGCGGCTCTTTGAAGGCAGACACTTGCGATTCGAGCTCGCGATCGCGCTCGGCCGCACGATCGCGCGCGTCGCGGAGCACTTTCTGTCGGTGGTCTTCAGCGCTGCCCGGCGGCGCGGCCACGAGCTCATACGGGAGTCGCGGAGGAGTCATCATGAAATACCTGCAGGGCGAGTGAGCTGTGCGCACGCTGGTGCGCGGAGTTGCGAGGTGCACTATATCTCGCAGTCGGCGGCGCTGCTCGCCTTTCGCCGAAGTGCGAGCGTCGCCAGATAGATGGCGAGAGGGGCGAGAAAGAGTGCGGTGACCACGCCCGGTGTGTAACCGCCCTGGAGAATCGACCACAGCGGATGCACGATCCCGTTGATCGTCTCGACGACGATCCACAGCCACAGGATGGGAGTTGCGACCGGCCACTGGCGTCGCACTGGCCAGAAATAGCACCAGACGCCGAACGCGACGAGGCACACGTTGAGGAATGCGAAGTTGCGCGCCAGGTCGTCCGAGATCAACCCGGCGACGAAATGGGCGGGAGGAAACGATTCCCACAGCCGTTCGACGGTTTCCTCAGTAGAGTGAGCGGCCTGTGCGAGCACGAGCGCACCGAAGACAGTCGCGACTCGGGAGTAATTGGGAGAGCTCATATGATCCAGGGTTCCTGCCTCTGCGGCGCAGTCCGTTGGACGTTCGAAGGTGTGCCAGAT
Source organism: uncultured Steroidobacter sp. (assembly GCA_902826315.1). Taxonomy (GTDB): domain Bacteria; phylum Pseudomonadota; class Gammaproteobacteria; order Steroidobacterales; family Steroidobacteraceae; genus Steroidobacter. Next base: position 7,274 of record CADEEJ010000131.1, on the reverse strand, counting down.
GGGGCGACAGCATGCAACTGCACGGCCTGTCGCCGCTACGGCGTACTGTGGGCTTATGATTTCGAAGGCGAAGGGATCGTAGTTTCAGGGCCGGCGCAGCCGTATGTCCGCGGCAAGGCGCTGAGTTTCAATTTCTGCCCGACGTGCGGCTGCATCGCATTCTGGCGTGGCGCAGACGTCGACAAGGACGGCCGACGCCGCATCGCCGTCAACCTGCGGCTGGCCGAGCCGGACGCGGTGGGGAAAATTCCGATCGATCACTTCGATGGCCTCGATACCTTCGAGGACCTGCCGCGCGACGGACGCTGCGTCGCCGACTATTGGTCCTAGATCCGCGCGGCCTAGCGCTGCGCCGCGTAGATCTTCACCAGCTCGTAGAGGAAATCGCGCCCGTCGTACAACGATTGCACGCGCACGCGCTCGTTGAGGCCGTGGATGAAGCCGAGATCCGGATCCATGAACAGGCCGTTGACGCCGTACGTCGGAATTCCCGCCGTACTGAGGAACTGGCCGTCCGTTGCGCCCGGCTGCAGCAGCGGAATCACGGGCACGCCGGGATAGATGCGCGCCGACACTTTCTCGATCGGCCCCATGATCTCCCGCGTCAGCGGCGGCACGACCGACGGCGGTCCACGCGTCTCCAGCGTCGAGACTTTCACTGCCGAATCGGCCGCGGCTTTCTCCAGCGCTTGCCGCACGCTTTCGACCGACTCGCCTGGATAGATGCGGCAATTGACGTTCGCACGCGCGCGCTGCGGCAATGCGTTGGTGGCGTGCCCCGCATCCAGCGTCGTCGCCACGCAGGTCGTATGCAACATGCCGTTCCACGTCGGATCTTCGGTCACCTTGGCGACGGCGGCAGCGTCATTCGGATCCGCGACCACCTTCGTCATCGCGGCGCCCAGCTCGCCGCCGACGATGCCGGCCATGCGTGAGAAGTAAACGCGCGTCGTATCGTTGAGCTTGATCGGGAACGCGTAGTGCTCGATGCGCGTGAGCGCGCCTGCCAGGCGATAGATTGCGTTGTCCTTCACCGGACGCGAGCTGTGGCCGCCCGGGTTCTGGACTTCGAGCCGGAAATTCTGCGACGTCTTCTCGCCCGCCTGCACGCCCATCATCACGCGCTTGCCCGACCCATCGAGCATGCCCCACGCGCCTTCATTCAGTGCAAAGGCCGCGTCGATGAGGTCACGCTTTTCCTTGACCAGGTATTCCGCACCGTTGAAAGCGCCGCTCGTCTCTTCGCCGCAGGTCAGCGCCATCTTCACGGTGTGCCGCGGCTTGGTGCGCTCGGCACGCAGGCGGATCAGCGTGTCCACCCAGGTCGCGGCCATCGACTTGTCGTCGAGCGAGCCGCGCGCATAGAAGTAACCGCCTTCCTCGACGAGCTTGAAGGGATCGCGCTCCCAGTCCTCGCGACGTGCTTCGACGACGTCGATGTGGGCGAGCAGCAGGATCGCGGGCGCCTTCGGGTCCGTGCCCGGCAGCACCGCGACCAATCCACCTTCCTTCGGATGATCCGGCGTCGAGAACATGTGCAAGTCGCTATCGGGATAACCCGCTGCGCGCAGCCGAGCGGCCATCTTCTGCGCAGCTTCGGTGCAGTTACCGGCGGAGAGCGAGGTGTTCGTTTCCACGAGCTCTTGGTAGATTTCGCGAAACGCTGCCTGATCCGGGCGCACACCTTCAGCTTGTGCGGCGGTGCCGGTCGTCAAAGCGATCGTCAGGAAAGCGGCGGCGAGCGATACGTTCTGGTTCATGAGGCCCCCTGTTGAGCGCGCACAGGATAATCCAAAGGCGCTGCAGGGACGGATTAAGTAGTCGTGCCGAATGACATTGCGCGCGATTTCCGCTGCGATGACCCGATCGCCAGCGACAGAAGATGGCAAAGGAGAGGGGATCATGCCAGCGAAGCGCTCGAGGTCGTGTAGCACCACAGGTGTCCTGCTGTGCCTGGCGGCCTTGCTTTCGGGATGCGCTCACAGCCTCGTCTACGACGAGAACCGCGACAAGCAGGGGCAAGCCGCGGTCAAAGCCGTGGAGGAAGCGCACCTTGCAGCCACCGTCGAGGGAATGAACCAGGCCTTCGCCGACATGGCAGCGCGGGAAGAAGCGAACGCGCGGCAGCGGGTCGAGCAGTTGTTCGACTGGGAGATCGTTCGCGTCTCGCGGGCCGCGTCGCTGGATGCCGGCCTGGCGAAGTCGCTGCGAGCCCGCTTCAAGAAACTCGGATTGGAGAATCCCTCCAGCGAGACGCTGGTCGATCTGATCGGCAAGTCAGCCGGCTTGCAGGAGCAGGTCGAGGCGTTCGAGAACAAGCGCAGCACGTTCCTCGGCGCTTTCGGCGTCCAGTTCACCGATTGCACCAGCGTCTACGCCGCGTCGACCGATCCAGCCGCGAAGACCGCCGAGGCGTCACCGGCTTTGCTCAAGCGCATCGCGCCTGCAAACAGAGCGGATGCGGGTGCGCAGTTCACGCCACTCGTCACCGATTGCACGGCCATCGATCAGACCTTGGCCGACTGGCGCGCGCTGTTTCCTAAGGGGCGCGTCAAGGAGCTGGCCGATGAGCTCGACGCTCGAAGCAAGGATGCGTTGACCTATGCAGCAGAAAAAGCCAAAGCGACCGCAAAGCTTGCCGAGGCCAGAAAAGCCGCAGCGCCGATCATCGCGGCGGCGAATCCTGGCGCCGAGAAGCTCGCAGCCGTCGAGCAGGAAGCGAACAAGCTGCTCCAGATCATCGCTGACGCGCGCCAGGTCAACGACATTGCCGGTCGCGAGGTGCTGGCCGCCGACAAGCTCGCCCACCTGGATAAGCTCCTGAGCTCGATCGCCGGCACGCCGGGCGACGAAAAGGTGAGCCTCAGCTCGGACGAGCTGCTGACCGTGGGGCTGGTCCGCGGTCTTCCGGAAATACGGGATGAGGCGAAGAAGCTGTTCGCCGAGGCGGCGAAGCCGCGCCTCGTGCCGTTCCTGGCCGCCATCGATTATCAGCGGCAAGTGATCGCAAACCTCGAAGCGGTGCATGCCGTCGACGAGAAGTACCTCGACCTGCGCCGCGCGCAGCTGCGAGCCGCGCTCGATGAGTCCGCGGCTCTGGCCAGCGTGCTGAGGTCGATCGAAGACCCAACGAACGACTGGGGCGGGCAGTCCGTTACCGAACTGAATGCGCGACTCAGCGGCACCAAGAAGCGAACGTTCTACGAGGCGCTCGGCATTTACGGCGACGGCGTACGGCAAGCGCGAGTCGATGAGGCCGTACTCAACTCGCGTGCGCTGGCGACCATCTATGAGCGCAATCTGGTGAACTCCCGCCACGCGGCCGCACAGTGGGACGCGCTCATGGACATGGCTGCGAAAGTGCTGGCCGACTATCACACTGCCGGTATCAAGACTGCCGATATCACGGAATTCTTCAAAGGGCTCGGGCTGGTCGCGATCGGCGTAGGAGCAGCGCAATGAACGCCTCGCGCAGCACTTTGATCCTCATCGCCGCACTCTGCCTCGGCGGCTGCTCGACTCCGAAGCCGGTACTCGAGCTGGCGAGCAGAGGCGCAGGCACCGTCGGCCTGGCCGAATCTTCACTGCGCAACTATCTCGCCATTACCGAAGCTCAATTGACCGCGCGCGAGGAGCTGCTGCGGGCCGACTCCGAAGCCATCACGCGTGAGGTCCTGAGCCGCGAGCTGGGACACGCCTACGATCGGGAAGCGGGCCTGCCGTCTTCCGATGCCAGCGCCGAGCTGATTCGCACCATGGCGGCGAAGCGCAAGGAGATCCGCGACAAGCAGGCAGCGCAGTTCGCGAAGATTGCCGCCGAGCATACGTTCGATTCCGCGACCATGGCCAAGGTGCCCACGGCCAAGCTCGCCGCAGCCAAAAAGAGCTTCACAGTGCTCTCGGAGGAGTTGTCCTCGCGCGAATGGCTGGCCCTGATAGGCGGCTACGCGAAAGTCATTGCAGAAGGCGTCGACCAGCTTCGTACGCCTGCCGACGATCAATAGGGAACCAACGCAGGGAATCAAGCCATGTGCCCGCCGACCGACACCACGACTCCAGACGCAACCGACTCGGAAGTCTCGCGCTACGAGAAAGCATTCCTGGCCACCCGGCGGGTGCTCGACGAAGCGATCCGCAATCTCGCCATCCTGAAGGCGTTGGAGTCGGATCCGGACGTCCGGGACGAGTTGGGCGAACAACTGGTCGAGCTGAAGGGCGAGCGCAACGACCTGGCGCGCGCGAACATCGCATTTCACGCACAGAAGGCCACGATGGTCCCGCCGTCGGCGGCTTTGGTCAGCGAGCTGATGGGACTCGCCGATCAGGCGACCAAGCTCACGCAGCAGAAGGCGACCGCTGCCGCAACCTTGCAGCTGGCCACGAAGGTGCTCAACAAGTTCGCCGCGATTCAGGATATCTAGATTCAGGATATCTGATTTAGATATTTGGGCGCGCTACTTCGCCCCGGCATCGAGCTCGCGCAGCCACGCGAGAATGAGCGGCGCCGCGGCGAGCATCGACGGGTCGTGCCCCACAGCGCCGACGTCGATCGCGGCGACATCCGCATGCCGTGCGCGCATCGATCTGGCGGCGGCTAAAGCCTCTTCGGGCACGACATCGAGATCCTTCGATCCGTAGTAAAGCCGCACGGGCGCGCGCGGAGTGACGTCGACGAGGCTGTTGGCAGCGAATGAATCGAGATACCAGTGAGCCTCATTGCGATCGAAAGCACCGAGAAACGACTGGTTGAACATCGCGCGCGGGTCCTGCGGCAGCGAGCTGACGATTTCTTTCGGCTTCGCACCCGCGAACACGCGTTCGACGATCGCCGAGTACTCGGGCGTCAGCACGCTATCCAACGGATGCCCGTAGTAAGCGGCCTGTCCCCAAGCTGCGTACGCAAGATAAAGCGAATGAGAAGGCGCGCCGCCTTTCAGCGCAGCGGGCAGCGACACGCGGCGCAGGTCATATGCGCCTGCAACTTGAGCAGAGCCCAGAACGGGCTTGCCCTTGCTCTCCAGCACGCGCAGTGCTGCGAGGCTCGCCCAGCCGCCTTCCGAGAATCCCGAGAGGAACACCGGACCGCTCGGCACCTCTTTGAGCCGTTGACTCGCCTCGATCATGCCAGCGACGGCGGGCGCGATCGCGTCAGCGACGTAGTACGGATGTTTGCCGAGCGACTCGCCCAGACCCGGGTAATCAGGCGCGATGAGCGCATAGCCATTGCCGGCGAAAGCTATGGCGGCGGCCAGTCCTGTCCCATCGAGTTGCGACGGAACCGCAGTGCGGGTCGTGCTCGTCCCATGCTGGAAGCTCACGAGACGTCGCGGCGCGACGCCGCGAGGCAAGGCGAGCAATCCGCTCAGTTGCACGGCCTCGCTGCCAGAGCCGACGGTGTACTGCATTCGATAACAGTCGACTGAATTCTCGACGGGGATGCCGTCGGCGCCTACAAACATCAGCATCACGCGAGCTTTGAGAGTCGAGATGCTCTTCAGCGGTGTCAGCCGCACATCGTCCGGCGTTTCGATCACGCGCGGATGCACGCATGCGGCAAGCAGCGAAAA
>CADEEJ010000131.1:0-1607 GCA_902826315.1 uncultured Steroidobacter sp. | reverse complement strand
CGCATGGCGCGAGTAGATCACATCCGCGTCTAGAACTCGAAGCCGATCCCGACGCGGCTGACTGCGTCGCCGCCGCTGACCTGCGCGATGCTGCCGCTCAGCATCAGATGGCGAGTGAACGAGTGGGCGATCGACAGGCCGACTGCAGTTTCGCCGTCGTAGTTGCCGGCGCCGACGTTGAAAGCAGTCTTGCCGACCTGCGAAGGCATGGCTGTCGGCAGAGCCGAGCTCGCTGCGATACCGCGCGCCGCGTATTCACGCGCAGTTTTCACCATCGTGTCCATGCGCGCATTCGTCAACGCGGTTTGCTGATCGGTGTACTGCCGCGCGAGCTGCGGATTGAGGCCCACGAGTGCGTTGTTGAGTTGCCCGAGGTTCACGGCGTCCGTCGCAGCCGTACCGGCAGCGACGTTCGTGATGCGACGTTCTGCGCCGGCGGTGCCGACCGACACTGTGTTCGCGGCGCTCGTCTGCGAGCCGTTGCCGATCGCGACTGAGTTGTCATGAGTGGCCGTTGCATTGTTGCCGACGGCGACGGCGAACTGACCCGCGGCGTTCGAGTTGTCGCCGACAGCGGTCGTGTTGGTTCCGGTGGCCTGTGCGCCTGTGCCCAATGCGACAGACGAGTTCGCCCGCGCCCCCGCGCCGATGGCAACGGAATTCGCTTGAACAGCCGTCGCGTTCAAGCCCATCGCGATTCCGCCCGCGCTCTGTGCGCTCGCACCGGTGCCGACTGCGATTGCATCGTCCGCACCGTCACCGACAGATGCACCACCCACTGCGATGGCGCCGGTCGCGTTCGGGGCGCCACAGCTCACGTCCCCGCCCTCGATGCGGCACACGCCGCTGCGAACGAGCTGTGCGATGAAGGTTTGCATCTGACCGTAGTTCACGGCTTGATCGGCCTGCGTCGCAGCCGTCACGCCGCTGATCGTGCCTGCGTTGGTGATGCCCCCACCGTTAACGTTTACGGACGCAACGCTCGTAGCAGTGGTGCCGCTCGTCACGAGGCTGGTTGCGAAGTTCTGCGAGTTCGCCTGCGCAATGCCTGCAGCCGTGGTGAGCTGCGACAGGTTGACGGCGTCATTCTGGGCGATGCCGTTGGCCACGCCGGTGATGCGCCCGGCGTTGTTGATGCCGCCACCATTCACGTTAATGGAGCCGCCATTCAGATTGATGTTGCCGCCGTTGTTCACCTGAATGCCGCCGCTGCTCACAGTGGCGGACTGCAGGTTCGCGTTCGAAGTACCGTCGAACATCAGAAGGTTCGCGAGTCCCTGCGAGTCCACTCGCGCCTGATTGGCAACCACCGTTGCGAAGTCCTGCGCCGCGGCTTGAGCGTTATCGACGTACTGGCGATTGGCGGCGTCAGTCAGAGCGATCGGCCCGCCGACGTTGACGATGCGTCGCTCGTTTCCCGCCGTGCCGACACTGACGACATTGGCTTCATTCGTCGCCGAGCCGGCGCCGAGCGCCACGGAGTTGGTCGCCGTGAAGCCCGCCGTCGCATTCGCGCCGAGCGTGAGCGAGTTGCTGCCGAGAGCGCGCCCACCGTAGCCGACTGCTGTGGAGAGCAGACCGGTCGAAAATGCGTCCCGGCCGACTCC
>CADEEJ010000130.1:4886-13878 GCA_902826315.1 uncultured Steroidobacter sp. | reverse complement strand
GTGCTCGAGCTACCTGCTTCGACAGACGCCGGCCGTGCATTCGGAGATGGCCGCTCTACCGGTTGCAGGGTCGATCCCGAACCAGGTTCAGAAGCTGAATGTGGCGTCGATATCCATTGGCGGCCGAGCGCGAAGGCCATGCCCCCCGCGAGGAGCGATTCTGTTGAAACTAATTTGCTCGACCAAGAATCAGATTCGCGCCCTGCTCCGCGACGGCCTTCTGCACCCACTCCGCAATATCCGCATCGCCCACCTCTGCTACGGCCTCAAGATACGCGGCCGTACTCACGACACTCCCGTTGTTGGAGGCACGCCTGAGATAGCTGCGCCAGACTGCATAAAGGCCATCGTGCTTTGTGGCAAGTCGTACCTTCGAATCGATAGCGAGATTGATCAGCATTCCGCAGCTGTATGCGGCTTCGTAGGTTCCTGCAGCGATGGCATCACGAACTGACCGGCCTTTGAGAAACTCCCGGCACTCGCCGACTGCCTTCTCTTCGGCAGACTGCACGTACGCGCTGGCATCAGCGCGTAAGGACATCGCCGCGAACGCCTCGGCAGCACCCTCGGTAATCCAGTCATCGCCCGATGCCGCCGTAGATGTCGACCGCTGATACAAATGAGCTGCCTCGTGCGCAAAATGCCAGGCAAGCTCGTCCGGGAAACCAGGCTTTTCCATCTCCGCAGGCCACTTGCCGCCGTAGAAATGGATGAAGACCTGAGCTGGCAGCACACCTCCCTGTCGACCCCACCCCTTGGGATGCGATGCGTCGTAGGAGACGAAGAGCATGGGACGTGTCGGCAGGGCACCCAGCTTTCCAGAGAACAAGTGCATGAACTCAGGCAATTGTGCGAGTAACTGACCGCGAATTCGCTCGGGGAGCGCCGCGTCGAGGACGGCAATAAAGTCGTCAGTCTGCTGCGGAACATTGTTGCCGACATAGACAGAACGTCCGTCGTCTCTATCGATCCAGTGCGCCTGCGCCTTCAGCGCTTTGCCATTGAGGATGATCTGATCTTCGGTCGCCGCCCACAGATACATCGACCACGACGCGTCGGCGGCACAGAGGTCCTGACACGCGAAGAGACGACCCGTGTGAAACAGCATTCCTCCATCGCCAAATGGCGAAAACGGCGCGTAGTCTTTCGGCAGCACGCTGTACGTTGGGCTCATCCGGAATCGGACAGTGCGGAAGTGAGCGCCATCCTTACGCCGCGCGACCTCTCCGCGCTCAGTGGTGACAATTTCGAAACCTTGATCGGGCAGCCATGTCCGGCCACGCGAATCGTCGGGGGAGCTTTTGAATTGCAGTTTGTCCACCGGCTGAGCGAAGTCATACCTGACCTGCCATTGCATGCCTCGCAGCGCCGTAACGAGAATTTCTGGAGTCGGAGAACCAGCCTGCACGACGCCCGAAACCATACCGGTGATCGCCAGGACGAAATACGCAACCTTCATGCTGAACCCCTCATCTCTTTGTTATCCGCCTTCACTCAAAGACCGAGCTCGTTCATTCTCGGCTCCTCGTACTTGCCATCCTCAGCGGGATAGCGAAGCCGCGCATCGAATCTGCCTGTCTCCTTGGCGATCGCCCAGATGATACTTTCGCCGGCCGGCACGATGTCGGGCTTGGTCGAAAACACGGGATCGGCGAACGCCTCCTCGGCATTCATCAGTTTCCATCCCCGCGCCTTGAACATGCGGAGCAGATCGTCCAGAAACAGCGCGTTCAGCAGGTTGTGATGAATGAGCAAGGTGTGCTTGACGTCACGTCCCAGCACATCCGTCGCCAGCTGATCGTAGTAAGAGGCACGCTCCCATACGTGCGCGAGATAGAACTGCTTATAGGGTTCGAGGTCAACTGGCGGATGAGTCCGCAGCTTCTGACGCAGTCGGGCGTCAATCGCCCAGTCGGACGTGTCGATGGTCACGTAGCCGGGACGATACCCTCGAGATTCGAGGAAAGAGCGCATTCGATCCCGCTGCTCCAGCGTGGCACCTTCCTTGAGGTACGGGAATCGAAAGAGCTTGCGGAACTGAGGCAGGTTCTCGATGACGCGTTCACCGCGCAGCACGTCAGCTGAAAATTGCTCGACGTCAGCTCGCGGAAAGTACAGGTGGGAGTAGGAGTGGTTGCCAATCAAATGCCCAGCTTGACTCCATGCTAATAGATGCTTCTTTCCCTCCGGGTTGTCGACTCGCATACCGCAGACAAACAGAGCTGCCTTCAGGTTTGAGTGCCGCAGCGAGCTGAGAATTGCCTGGTTGCGCGCATCCAGGTTGAGCAGGATTGCGTCCTCGCCGTTGATGTCGATGTCGTCTACCGTGACGGCAAGCTCTGACGCAGACGCGCTCTCGCCAGGAGCCGGCGCCCCTATCCAGATCAGCAAGCAAGCAATCATGAGCCTGCTGACTACAACTTGCGCCGCGCTTGTTCTACGTGTCATGCACTGCCTTGCGCTGCCCGGTTCGCTTCCTCGATCAGCTCCTTTGCCTCGAGCATCATGTGCTTGACGATGTCCGCTGCGGGCTCAATGCTCTTGATCACCTTCACACTGTCCTCGCCGGCCGGCAGACCCATCTCCTCGAGATCGCCCTCGGTCTCCGGCGTCGGCACCACGGCGCTGAACTTCGGCATGTTGTAGGGCAGCTGCAGCGTCAGCGGAAACAGCAGCGTGGTCCCGATGACTTCGCCCGTCGGCGCCGGGCACTGCGGATTCTTACCGCTCGCCTGCTTGACGATGCGATTGCGCAGAACACGGTAGGGCCGGCAATACTCCGGCCCGAATATCTCGGTGGTGGCGGTGGCATTCCCGGACGCAGTGAGGAGTCGCTGCTTGTATTCCTCGTGCGCGTGCGCTTCGAGCGAGGCGACCAAGCGCGTACCCACCCAGACTCCTTCGGCTCCGCCCGCCAAGGCTTGGACGACAGCCTGACCGTCGGCAATGCCGCCCGAGGCAAGTACGATCGTGTGCGGCCCGACGGCAGCGACGATCTGACCCAGCAGCTCGAGCGTGCGGGTCTTGCTCTTGTTGTGTCCGCCGGCCTGCGAGCCTTGCGCGATGATTGCATCCACGCCAGCCGACACGGCTTCACGTGCTTGCGCGACGGACGCCGCTTGCATCCAGACTTTCGCGCCGGCCGCATGCAGACGGTCGACCCACACGGCGGGCGGCACGTTCATGTGAAACACCACCAGCCGCACACCCTCCTCGACACAGACGTCGATATGCGCGTCGGTCACGAGCGGCCCGAATGCGGACTCGTCGAACAGGAAGTCGACACCGAACAGGTTCGGCGTCAGCACCTGGGTGGCTCGAATGAGCGCCCGCGTTCCGGGTGGCGGCTCGATGGCGTTGCCGAGAACCCCGATACCGCCGCCGTTCGAGACGGCTGCGACCAGATTCGGCATCGACACGAATCCCATGCCGGCGCCGACAAACGGAAACGGAACGCCGTATTCGCGCGTCAGCCGCGTCTCAAGGCTCAGCTTGCGCTGCTGGGCGGCTGGCGCCGGCGCAGCGATGCTGGGTTGCCCGATCACCAGCGCTGCGCCGCCTGCACCCGACAGCGCCAGCATCTCGCGGCGGCTGATCGTCGCAGTCTCACTGGGCGCTACATCGGTAGGTCTGCTGGATACAGCACCGTCAGTGCCACGTCGGTCCTGCTGCTTCATGATTTGTCCGTCCGAAAATTTCGATTGGGGGCTCGCTCCCCAACAAGAGTCGAAATCGGCGACGGAAAACTGACATCGCGCATGCCATGCACGCCTTGAGCCACTCGAGTTAGGCGGAGCCCTCCTCCGCTCGCGCGAAGGAGGGCCTATGCACTTGCGCTGTAGGTCGGGCTTTAGCCCGACTCTCCTCTACGCCGCGTTCAGCCGCACGCTCTCCAGCTCTTCAACACTGTTGTTGACGAGATTCGCTGCGACATACGCCGCCTCCGCGTAGAAGACTGCATCCTCGCATTCCGCATGCAGCAGCACCTCGTACAGGCACCTGAGCACGCCATGCGCCTGCAACAGCTGCGCGCGCTGTGCTTCGATGCGTTGTTGTTGTGGAGTTCGTGAAGACGTTTCAGCTGAAACGTCGGGACTCAGCGGCGCTGAAGAAGGAGCATCCGAGGCATTCCGATTGCGGCCCGCGCGGGGCTTCGACGTATCATCTGGCCTATCCATGGTCTACCTCTTTGACAGGTTGGCTGTGGTAGGCACTCGGCGGTGTTGGTAGCACTGCCGGGTGCCGCTTCTTGCAAATCCGCTCCTTAGAGAATTACCCGCGGGAAGTTGATCGGAGGGTTTCAGCGGGCGCGCGTGCTTGGTTCAGCACGAGCGTGATCGTGCCTGAAAAGTTGTCGGCTGTACATAGTCACAGGACGCAGAAATTCGGTTGCTCGCAAGCAAGCGATCAGTGCAATTCCGCAGCGAAATCCCCAGTTATTCGTTCACACGATCGGTGCGTCGTGTGGTCTCATCGAAACGCACTCGCGAGAAGACAGGGATGAGCTAACCCGCAAGCCCGGTCTTTCGAACGGAGGCACCAGTACACTACGGTGCCTGTCTTATATGCCACCTCCATGGAAGGCAGTGATCACAGGCTGTGAACTCGCAAGAGCGTGGCTATCATGAATCTAGAGTCGCTACCGGTTGGTACGTCAATGCGTCGCTTGGCAGACGTCGTTGCCTTCTCGAAGAGCAAGGAGCTTGTTCTCGTCGTCGAGATCGACGCCGCCAGGGGAACTACGCCCGCAACTGCAGCACAGTTCCGCGAGACTCTCGTTGAGAACCGGCTCGTTGAGAACGCGCCGTTCATGCTCATCGCGACCAGGACGACGATGTTTCTTTGGCGAAGGGACACGCGGCTGGCTGACGAAGCGGACTTCACCGCGCCAATCGAGCCGTTGGTGCAGCTTTACTTGAAGAGTCCTTACGATGAGCTCGAACTCAGAGAGAGCATCGAGATCCTGGTTCACGGATGGCTGCAAACTCTCGCCATTGGAATCCGAAAACCGGATCCAGCAGTCGCACCCGACAAGATGCTTCTCGATTCTGGGCTGTACGAACTCATGCACTTTGGGTACGTGCGATTCGAAGTGCCCGCATGATGCTCCTGGTCGAATCCAACTTCGTCATAGAGCTCGCAGCGCTCCAGGAGGAAGTTGATGAAGCGGAGCTGCTGGTGCAGAGCGCGGAAAGGCGCGAGCACCGGCTGTTTGTCCCAGCGTTTTCGCTCGCGGAGCCATTTGAAACGTATGCACGATGGAGCAAGCAGCGGAAGCAGAGTAGCAATGACTTCGCAACGCAGCTCAGGCAACTCGCCCGCTCACGCGACCACGCCGACCTTGTCAATGCGTCGCAGACCATCATCGCTGTGTTTTCTTCAAGCACGATCGTACAGTCGAAAAGACTGAACCAGACACTCGCGCGACTGATCCGCTGCGCGACGGTACTGCCATTGGACGAGCATGTGATCGAACGATCGATCGAAGCGCAGAACGAGTTCGATTTCGAGGCCCAGGACGCTGTCGTATTCGCATCGGTCGAGGCAGGCCTCAGGGAGGACGACGACGAGGACGACCGACTGTTCATCACCAGGGATCGCAGCGGATTTCTGAGATCAAAGGTGGTCGAGCACTTCAGGGGCTTGCGCTGCGACGTAGTTCCAGCCATTGGACCAGCGTTGGGCCGCATGAAGCAGACGGGAGTTGGTGGGGGAGCACGGCCTGCCTAGGTTTGGGCCGACGGAACGACACTGAAGTATCACAACGGCCGCAAGCAGATTGACTGCAGTGGTCCCGCCGCGCGAGAGAATATTCCCATGCTGGGGTCGAGAACGGAAGTCAGCTCTCGGGCCAGAAGCGGACATTCTGATTGCAGCAAGAAGCTCGAAGTGGAGGAGTAGATCGTCAGCTGTTGTAGAGCACGCCGATGACATAGCGCGCGCTTACAAATCGCGGTAGCTTTTCGGCCTCGTCAGGCTCAGCTAGCGAAACCACCAGTGAACTGCCGAGTCCGCCGATGCTTTCGAATTGCCAAAGACGACCATTCGTGCCCGAAGCGGCTTGCCAATCCGCTTGAAGACGCTACTACCATCATCTAGGCAGAGAGCTACGAGCGCACCCTCCATCAGGCCAAGCTGACTCTTGGCCACGTTTTCTCCACCGAGGACGATTTGCCCGGGCAATGCGAGGGGGATCCCGCTTTCGTCGCGCACGCGGTAGGCAGATTTGATGTACGACAGACTTGCCGCCGAAGTAAGGTGGAGCGCCTCGCCCTTACCAAACGAGGGTACGGGCTGTTCGGTCAGCATTCCAACGATCCGGTGGAGAACAACGTCTCCAGCATTGAAGACCAGAGTTGGCTTGGATTGCCTTGGATCTGGTGCTTCCGCAGCAAGGGCGAGTTCATCGCCATCTGGCGGCCGAAACAAGCGGCGCGCCAATAGATTCCCATTCTGGCGTGCGATGACAAGGCTGTGATCCTCACCCTCGCAAGAATCCTTCTCCGCGATTGCGACGCATCCCTCCGGTACCGAGAATCCAAGATTGTTGCTGCGTACATGGAAGAGTGCCTTATTAAGGAACCATGACTCGTCAAAGGTATCCGCTGCGATGTCTTGCGACCCTCCGTGCGGCACGATGGCTGTGAACGCGGCCAAATCGGGATGGATCAATACTTTGAAACTCGGAACCTCCGCGGGGTTGAAGGGCACGACATTCGTGGCCACACCAACCTTCTGGATCGGCTCGCGCCAGCGCCAATGACGGAACTCAATGTGAACCTTTTCAGTCAGTCGACGCACAGTATCCAGATCATTGGCCACTGCATCGACAGCGCCAGCGCTCAGAGAAGACTTATTGTGATGGGCTGTATTGAGCACTCTCATGCAGTCCGCACCCTGCGTCAGGGCCTTGCATTCGCAGAGATCCTTGACAGCTTTAGCCCTGAACAGAGCGTTCGGAGGAGCATTTGCGAGGCTGCGCACGTGGTCGAGGTACGAAGCAAGCGTCGGCTCCTTGGTCGGCTGGCTGTAAGCGGGATAGGCAGGATCATCGAACAAGTCGGCTAAGCGAGCTTCAACAAACACTCGCACGGCGTTCGCATAGTCTTGAGCTAGCAGCGCGCTGTCCTTGTCTTGATCGTATGCATTTCTCTTTAGATCCAACTCTTCGACAGCCACAGCCGTTGTTAGAGTCATACGACTAGAATTCACGGGATGCACGCTGCGATGCTCGATGCTGGCATGCTCACGCCCGGCAGCAACAGCTGCACGAGCGAAATACCGATCATATGTGGCTACAATGAGCTGGCTTCCCCTGGCGACCAGATCCGGCAGCACGCGAGCCAGCCTCTCCTTGTTATCGTGGTCTAGCAGTTCCTGCGGATCATCGAGAATCAACAGTGCGATGCCGCCTCGCTCCGCTAGTACGTACTCCCAGAAGGCCAGGAAGAAACCCATCAGATTCGCGCGTAAGGCCGACGCATTGGAAATGTGCTGCGCCGGAGCGCTCGCTTTCTCGTAGCCAACCTGTATGTCGAGAACGCCTTTCGCGTCCATTGCGGTATTTCGCAGCGCATGCCCCGCCATAGGGTAAGAATTGGTGTAACAGCGATCACGCCAATAGTTCGCGCGGCCATGCAGGCGTTTACGCAAACCTTCGACCTGCCGCTCCGCAAGACCTCCCAGCTCAACTACGTCCTCGAGCGCAAGGGCCGCTCGGTCATACAGCCGCAGGCGCTCTTCCTTTGTTCGGCGCACTCTCAGTTGAGCCGCCATGCGTTTTGAAAGCTCAAGCGCGGAATTCAGTGGCGCCACGCCTTTTACAATCGCCGCCAAGGACGCCAGCTTGCGGCCGATCGGCGTCAACTCGGTGATCGTCTCTACGTTGTCATCAGAACCTTGAACTATCGATCTCGTCACGTCGCCAACATGATTGTTGTGCGCAGCGCGCCACCGGGCAAACGCCCGTGCACGAGCCAACCGCTTAATACTGAGAAGGAGGGGAGCGCTTACAGAATCGAGAGCATCAGGCAGCTTCCTCACGGGCGGCTCGGTAAACGCGGGAAGCCTTTCGAGTTCCCGATCGCATAGTGCGGCCATACCGGACTTGAGAGGGGCCAACGCTGCTCGAAAAGACTCCGTATCGAACAGATCTTCGATTAAGGCTGCGCGAATCAGATCGCGAGGATGCGTGGGAAGATCACGGCTGAGTTCCGCCTGAAGCGACGGCGGGCACTCGGCAGCAAGAGTTCCAACCCACCCAGCGGCCCAGGTTTGCTTTGTCAGAGACAGAAGTTGCTGATCAGCCGCGCTAACTTCCGCTAGATGTTCCGAAACTAAGCGATTTGTTACCGGATCCAGCACACTGTTGAGCGATCGACTACAGACGGCGCAAGAAGAAGCATCATGCGCTTCTGTGTCCGCCATCCAGCTGGCGATGCGCGCGTAGAGTTGCTTACGACGCGCCAGTGCGGGAGTTATCTCAAGTTCGGCTAGGACATCCGCTTCTGCTCTCAATCGAGAGATCAACTCACCGATGCGGCGCCAGTCTTCATTGCTGGCTTCCGTGAGTGCACGGGCGCGGCGAACGTTTGGCAGCTGGCCCATGGATTTGAGCTGGCCTTGCGCAGGTCCGATATTGGCTTCCAAATCATCCCGTGCTTTCTTGTCAGTGGGATCAAAGCCTGCCCCAAGAATGATCTGCGCTTCGCTTAGAGCGGCTGCCTTAAGGTTATTGAACCTTCCTTCCAGAGCGGTCAGCTTGTCTTCAAGATCATCATCTGCCGAAGGCATCGGCAGCGGCTCTGCGGGCGCCATGTGTGCGTATTCATCGATGTGGCTCTGAAGATCGGCCCTTGCTTCCAGAAATCGAGCGTCTGCTTGCTCGATCTCCTTCTCACGTTCCCGTCTGAACTCGCCCCGAAGCTTCTCGCGTGCCTTATCCGCGTACTTGGCCAGCCTCGTAATATCCGCCAATCCAGTTAGTTTCGCA
>CADEEJ010000130.1:0-4876 GCA_902826315.1 uncultured Steroidobacter sp. | reverse complement strand
AGTTTCGCAGCCGCCAAGCCAAGATCCGATGTCGACCCCACCTTTAGAAACTGAAGTAGTGCCGGCATGACCGTGCCGATCTGGAACGAAATCGGATCAACGCCCAACGTGTCGAAGCCTGACTGCTTCTCTTCGATTCTTTCCCTGGTGCCGCGGACCTGACTTCGGCGCAATGGGGGTAAAACGACCCCGTCCTGGTCTACGAATGTCAGCTCCACCCAGCTATCTACGGGGACTTGGCTGCCTAGAGGAGGAATGTAGAGCGCAGGATTGGGAAGCGGCGTGACTGGCGTTAGGCTATGAGCAGTCGTCTCGTCGCTCTCGTTTGCGCTACGAACGAACAATCCCGCGAACTGTTCTTGGCCACTCTCGGGCTTTCGCTGTGGCCGCAGGACCTGCCCCGTCAAACACCAGATCACAGTGTTGAGAAGCGACGTCTTGCCTGCACCATTCCAACCTTCGAATAGTGTGATTGGCTTGCTCGGCTCGAATACGAAATCAGTCGGCGGTGTCAACGCGGTGCCGTAGGAATGCACACCGGCGAATCGATGAGCCTCGATCTTTATGAGCCGTAAACGACGGCCTGGCTTGGCCACGATGACGTCGGGAATAGGAAGGGCCGGAGGCGTAGTCAGCACTGCTGATACCAGCGCCTCAACATCCTGCGCCATAACCTTTCCTGGCCACTTTGCCCGATTGAGGCGAAACCAGTTCAGGATGGCTCGACTATCCGTGCTGTCGAGACTGAACTCGACATCACCCTCTCCGATCGAAACTGCCACACCTGAGATCAACTCGGCGAGCAAGCTGTCGATGGTCTGTAGGTGCAGGGGGCGCGAATTATTCTTGGACATTGCCTTCCGTGTTCAATCAACGCACACACCAAGTGCCTAACTCGATCGAAGAACGTTATCCACGAGTGTCCGCTTCGAGTCGAAAGCATTCACGCGCCAATAACAACAAGCACACGCCTGCGGCGGATGACACACATCATCCTTCTCAGTACACGTATCCCCACACGGCTTGCCCTTCTTGCACACCTTTCAGCACTCGCGCGCTGTCGCGCGCTCGCTCTGCGTCTCGCTGAAGGGATTAATCTTGGTGAAATTGCGATCACGCGATTCGAAGAATCTGGATGAAGACTCCATCCCGCGATCGCCACCGGTCGCCGTCACTGCGATCACCAGTGACTCAAGCATCCAAATGCGCATGCTCCTTCCCCCTTGCGCTTTGCTTGCCGCTGTCCGCCAGGTCGTTCTAGTAGTGGGGCTGTGATCGTTGGCGTTGTGCGGTCAACCCGACCATAGCACTGCGGTTCCTGAAAATCACGGGCTGCATCCTGGACTGTAAACAGATCCGACGGGGATGAATGTGTGCACTAAGCCGGTCTCCGCGCGACTGGATGCGCTGACTGCGCGGTGACTCTGAATTGCGCTGACAAAAGATTGCGCTATAGTCCCGCCAACAATAATCAACGACCGATGGTTCACCCGCGTGCTGTTTTGACCAGAAGGAAGGGTCTCTATGCGCAGCGTCTGGTGGTTCACACGATTGCGACACTCCGATCTCAGCACTGGCGAGTCTCTCGCTCAACGCGCGAGAGCGCTCGCATTCTCGACACTCGTTGCCGTTGCCGCCGGCAACTACACGCCGGCACATGCACAAGATCCGGCACTGGACGCTGCACCGGATCCTGTTCTCAAGTACCTGCAACGACCTCGGTACTACCTCATCATTGGCGTGGACAAGATGCCGAACGCACCGGCAGCCGACCTGCCTTATGCGCAGGTCGATGTCCAGAACGTCAAGGAAGCACTGGAGTCTGCAGGGTTCAAACCGCTCAGTGAATCCCCGCCATTGACTGGGGATGATGCGTCGCGGCCGAAAGTTGACAGCCTTCTTCGGGACATTCGGACATTGCCAGACAAATCAACGGTGCTCGTCTACTACAGCGGGCATGCGTGGACGGACAAGACCCACAAAGACGTGTGGCTGCAGCTCAGCGACAACACGGTGTTGGGCGATCAAGGTCTGTCCGTTGCGAATCTGCTCACATTTCCGCGAGACGACTGGGACGCGGGGGGCGGCTGGAGGGGTGAGCTTGCGGTGATCGTCGACAGTTGCTACAGCTGTAAAGCCGCCTTCGGTTCACCGCTGTACGGAGACACTGCGTTGCTCGCTTCTAGCGATGGCAATGAGACGAGCAGGCCTATCGCGCTCGATTCGGGAAAAGTCAGCGCTTTTACCTATGCTCTGCTGCAGGCAGCCGGTCCCAAATTCACTGAGGCGAACAGCGCGCGCGACGGAATCCTCACCTTCAATGACTTGGTGACATTCACGACGAGCCAGCTCATGGATTGGAAGGACAACGGCAAGATCGATGGACCGATGAATCCGCGGTTGCTGGGAAATGCGGCTTTGATGGTCTTCAAGTACGACGCTGCCAAGTCCACCGTCGTCGATTCGCCGCTGCGCCGAATCATCAGCCACAGGCTTATCGAGGAGTTGATACAGCCCGATATCGCGATGCCAGAGGCCTCGCTTGGATCCGAGCCATCTTTGGCCGCCTTACGTGACACGGTTGCAGGCGTCATTGGTTACTTTCCGGAGGGCCCTGAAAAGGACGGCCTTCGAGAATTTGCGAAGGGCCAGGTCAATGTCGGGCTGCAGTTGCTGAAGAGCGTTGATGATTCGGATGGAGCCAGCAACGCCGTGCAATATGGCCTAAAGCCCCTGCTGGCGAAGCTCTACACCGCCGCGGGCCAGCATGCGCAGGCAAGCTCCACATACGCCGCGCTACTTGATCAGACCGCGGTTCCATCCAATGAGCTCAAGTTGGCGGCGGCAAATTCAATGCTGCGCGCACGGTCACTCAAGTCTGCGCAGTCGCTCTTGCGTGACGTGGTGGCTTCTTCACCTGCTCAGACTAGACTGGGAGTATTCGCGCTCAGCAGTCTGGGCTATCTGTACACCTCGACGGGTGAGTACCGAAAAGCCCAGGGCGCGTACAAGACCGCTCTGGGAAGCATCCCTGAGAATGCAAGAGAAACCCCGCTGTCGGCTGCCATCAGCTCAAATCTCGCGAACGCGTACATGCTAGACCGTCGGTTCGACGCCGCTGAGAAGCAGTACGCCACCACGATCGAACTGCAACGCAAGCTAGGGACAGATGCTCCACAACAGATATCAGATCTCGAGAAGTACTCAACTGTGCTGGGCACGAAGAAGAAGCTGGACGAAGCGTACGAAGCCAAAAAGCAGGCCGACGTTCTAAAAGCGCAGTCCGGTATCTACACCGGGGCGACGGAAACAATACAACTCTAGGAGGACTTATGCGCCGATGGAGAATGGGAATAACGATTGTTGCGGCTGCGGCAGCTGTCGTCGCCGGGTGCGACGCTGAGCAACTCGTGAACCACTATTTCAAGAGTCTCGGACTGAATCCGCTTGCAGTCGTGCGCGATGACATCAAGCCCGGAGCGCTCGTAATAAAGCAGAAGAACAAAGCGGTCTACACGGACAGCATTTTTGACTTCGCCAACGCCAAGGTTCCCGAGGTAAAGAGCGAGAATCTCGACAAGAGCAAGGACTTTCAAGCGGTGCTCAAGGCACATAAGTCTGAAAGAAAAGTGGACGCCGAGGCGGCGCTGAGTTTTCTGAAAGCCGTCCTGCCGGTTGACTTGAGCGTAGATCTCGGGCTGACCAATTCAGTAACCATAAGCGCAATCAACGCCAAAGGGCACAGACTTCCGGTTCCGGATGTACTCAAGTTCCTCCGCAACAATAGTGCGCCGTTGCATGACTTCATCACGAGTCAGGGCGCCGGCGCCGAGGCGTACGTGGCCTACGAGACGTACGAGGCTGATACCCTGAATATCGTTGCCGATAGCGGCACCGATGTCAGCACAAAGCTCGCGACAACACAGGAGTTCAAGGCGCTCTCATCGGGGAACGCATCATTCAAGTATGCGCGCACGGCCAAGGAGACGCTGGTTATCAAGGGCGACCATCCATTCGTCTTCGCAGTTCGCACGGGAAAGCTTGACTACAAGAACGACGTGTACAGTCTCTTGGTCACGAACTTCGTGAGCGGCGATGTGAAGGCTGTGGGTGGCGATGAGAAGTACTCTAGTCAAGTCAATGAAGGTTTCGCTCCTCTGGCTGCATCCCGGGTCGAACGTAAATAGGGAAAGACGAGCATAGTCATCACGCTCGTAGCCGACGCACACCTTTGCCGCGGCTACGAGCCTTCCCAATGGAGCAACGTCAGCTCACGTACCATCGGCAACGGACCTGGACTGGTTGTCCGCTTCGGGTCGAAAGCGGACATCTTCTTGCATTGCCCGCCCTACTCCGCCCGCGGATAGAAACTGAGAATCACCACCGCCACGCCGGCAACCGCCGCGATCGGCGCCATGTACTGCACCACATTCGTCGCCGTCGCCCCGCCTCCGAGCAACACGCCCCCCAACATCGGCCCGATGATCGACCCCACACGACCTATCGCCACACTCGCACCTGATCCCGTGCCTCGCATCTCCAGCGGATAGTACGAACCCGCCACTCCATACAGCGCGTAGTTCGCCCCGAGCAGAAAGAATCCCATCGCGCCACTCAAGAACAGGATGACACCCTGATGCGTCGCTGCGCCGAGCGCCATGAGCGTCACGATGAGCCCAGCGTACGCGACAACCAGCGGCGTACGCGTTCCATGCTTATCAACCAATCGCGCGAACAACATCGCACCAGCGACCGCGACGAAGTTGAACGCCATCGCGGACTGCGGCGCGACCGAGCGATCGAATCCTTTAGCGAGCACCAGCGTCGGCAGCCAGTTCAGGATCAGATACAGAATCAACACCGTCGGCAGGAACGC
>CADEEJ010000129.1:7990-13893 GCA_902826315.1 uncultured Steroidobacter sp. | reverse complement strand
AGGCCGACTTCGTGCGCGAAGACGAGCGCTTTGCGCGCGTAGGGAGAATGCGTCTGATAGAGCAACTTCATGCCCGGATTCTAGGCATGAGTGCCCGCGTTGTTCGCAGCGATCTACGGCCGCTGCGCGCACTATTGTTGCGTGCGCTAGTTTTCTGGTCGAAAGCGGCCAAGGCCCTTTCGACAACGCCGTCAAAAGGCGTGGCTTTTGCCGGCTAGTCGGCCGGCTTCTCCACCAGATACGCGATCCGCGACAGGCGTCGTTCCGACGTCAGGCGGTGCACTGCGCCGAAAAACCTCTGCAGGCCTTCGAAGCGCTCGTCGCCTTCGATTTCGAGCAGCGCGTCGCGATGTCGATGGCGCGCCCGCTGCCAGCGGCCGGCGACGAGCGCCGCGTTCAGCGTGACGTCCTCCCGGCGGATCAGGCTGAGGCCGGCGGTCTCGATGAAGTGCTCGTTCACGCCCGGCGGCGTGAACACGAAAAGTCCGATCGAGCTGCGCAGTGCCAGGTCGTCATTGGTCACCGGCCGCGTTATCACCACCGGGTCGGTGAAGACAGCGCGCCTGCCGGGGCGTAGAACGCGCTGCCACTCCTGGAACACACGCAGTCGATCGGGAAAGTGGTTCATGGAATCGATGCACAGCAGCGCATCGAAGGTGTCGTTGGCGAACGGCAGCGGCGCATTCGCGTCGGCGACACGGAAGCTGATCCGGTGCGCGTGGTGCGAATCGAACGCGGCTCGTGTCGCCTCCGCCACGCCGATTTCGTTGTTATCGATACCGGTGACGTGGCAGCTCGCGCGATCGGCCAGGTACAGCGCCGGACCGCCGGAGCCGCTCGCCACTTCCAACACGTGCTGCTCGGGCCACAGCCGCAGCCAGGAGATGAAGCGGTCGTACTCCTCGACCGTCAGCCAGCTGTTCTGGCCGATGTCCTGGCCGAACGTCTCGCGGCGGATGGCCGCGAGCACGTCCTCGGTGAAGTGCCCGTAAGTGCTATCGAACAGGTCGACGCGTTGGGTGAGCATGCCGTTTCGTCCGGCGGCTCAGCGCGGCTGCGCGGCTGAAACCGGGCGCTGCGCAGCCTGCTGCCGGCGCTTGGTGAAGGGCACCAGCATCGGCACCTCGCGGCGATAGGTCTCGTACTCGGGATGCGCCTCGACCAGGTCGCGCTCCTCGAGCTGGATCGCAATCAGGATGTAGGCGGTCGTGGCAATCGCGAACACCAGGTGCGTGACAGTCATGGTCGGCGTCGCCCAGAAGGCGAAGAACCAGCCGACGTACAGCGGATGACGCACGTAGCGATAGAGCACCGGCGTGCCGAACTTGAGCGGCTGATAGGGCTTGCCGAGCAGCTGCAGCCAGACCTGCCGCAAGCCGAAGAGGTCGAAGTGATTGATCAGGAACGTCGAGACCAGCACCAGCAGCCAGCCGAAGGCAAAAGCCGCGTACAGGACAGCCTGACCGGACAGCGACGAGACGGCCCAGACCGTGCCGCCCAGCGGCTGCCAGTACGCGAACAACAGGATCAGCGCGACGCTGGAGAACAGGACATAAGTACTGCGCTCCGCAGCCTCCGGCACGATGCTCGTCCACCAGCGCTTGAATGCCGGGCGAGCCATCACGCTGTGCTGGATGGCGAACAGGCCGAGCAGGCCGAGATCTGTGAGCAAGGCCGTCAGAAACGGCACCTCGCGCACCGAGTCCATCGACTTCGGAACCCAGAGATTACCGACGAAGCCGATGGCATAGAGGTAGGTGGCGAAGAACACGGCGTAGCTGAGCACGCCGTAGACGAAGATCGACAGACGCTTGACCATGGACAGGAGCCTCCCCAGGAATGAAAGCCAGCGCGACTTGTCGGCGCACCGGTGATGTGCCAAAAGGCTACGCAGGCGAGGCCCGCGAGTCCCGGGCGAACGCCGGGATTTCTCCGGGATTCTTGCGCCCCTCCCCCTCAGGTATGAGCCAGCACGTCAGCTTCGGTCGCTATCGCTTCGAGCCCGCGAACGGCCGGCTATGGGCCGACCAGCGCGAGCTCAAGCTGACGCGCAAGGCCGCTGCGGTGCTCGGGCTGCTGGTCGAGCGTGCGGGCCAGCCCGTCACGAAGCAGGAGCTGTTCGCTTCGGTCTGGAGCAACACCGTCGTCAGCGACGACGCCCTGACCACCTGCATCCAGGAGCTGCGCAAGGCGCTCGGCGACGATGCCAAGCAGCCGCGCTACATCGAGACCCGGCATCGCTACGGCTATTGTTTCGTCGCGGACCTGGAGCAGAGCGCGCCGGCCCGGGCGCCCGAGCCCGTCATGTCCCCGACGATGCCGGCGATCGCCGTGCTGCCGTTCATGGACATGAGCCCGGACCGCGATCAGGACTACTTCTGCGAAGGTCTGGCGGAAGAGCTGATCGATGCGCTCACGCACGTCGACGGGTTGCGTGTCGCCGCGCGCAGTTCTTCGTTTCAGTTCCGCCAGGATGGAGTGGATCTGCGCGAGGTGGGCCGGGTGCTTGGCGTGGAATCAGTGGTCGAAGGCAGCGTGCGGCGCGCCGGCGACCAGCTGCGAGTGACAGTTCAGCTGATCGACGTCGCCACCGGCTATCACAAGTGGTCGCAGCGCTTCGAGCGCAAGTTCGGCGACGTCTTCGCGATCCAGGACGAAATCGCTGCCAGCGTCGCGAAGACTGTGCGCGGTGGCGCCGCCCTGTCACAACGCGAGCAGCGCGGCTTGCGCCGGCCGCACACGACGGCAGAACCGTACGAGTACTACCTGCGAGGACGTCAGTCGCTGCATCGCATGCGTCAGACGGATCTGGAGCAGAGTCGCCGGATGTTCGAAGGCGCGATCGAGCTCGATGCGGACTACGCGCCCGCATGGGCCGGCCTCGCGACGGTGCACGCACTGCTGTTCGAGTGGTGGGGCTCGAAGGACGAAGACCTGCATCGCGCCGATCGCGCGAGCCAGATTGCGATGGAACTGGCGCCGGACCTGGCCGATGCGCATGTCGCCCGCGGCTTCGCACTCTCGCTGCATCGTCGTTATGACGAGGCACAGGTCCATTTCGAGCTCGCGGCGCGCATCAATCCGCATCTGTTCGATGCTTACTATTACTACGGGCGAGCCGCTTTCGCGCACGGCGAAATCGAGCGTTCGGTGGAGTTGTTCAGCAAGGCTGCCGAAGTCCGGCAGGAAGACTTCCAGAGCCCGATCTTCCAGGGTCAGTCGTTGCAGATGCTGGGCCGGACCGACGAAGCCGCCGCGGCCAATCGCGAGGGCATCGCGCGTTCCGAGCGCATCGTGGCGCTCAACCCGCTCGATGGACGCGCACTGGCGGTGGGCTCGCTGGCTCTGTTCGAAGAAGGTCATCGCGAGCGTGCGCTCGAGTGGTCGCGCCGCGCCGTCGAGCTGTATCCCGACGACATGAGCGCGTTACTCAACTGCGCATGTCTGAAGCTGAGGAGCGGACTCCAGGACGAGGCGCTCGACATCCTCGAGCGCGTGTTCGGACGCGGCTGGGGCAAGCGCGATTGGGTCGAGCACGACCCCGACTACGACTGCGTGCGCGAGCACCCGCGCTTCAAAGCGGCGTTCGAGAAGCTGAAGTAGCCGCCGCGCCGTAGTCTACGGCGCGATCCGTTTTGCCTTGACTGCTTTCGTGCCGATCGTGCCAGTGAGTGTTGCAACGGCGTTCTTCTGCACGTCGTTCCATTCGATCGTCAGCGTGCCGATGTCCTCGCCGCCGCGCCGCAGGCGCACGATCGCCAGCACGTTGCCGGTCGCCACGTGCCAGCGCATCCGGCCGCTCACTTTCAGATCGTCGGTCCATTGCACGCGATCCAGCAGGAACTCATAGCCGTACGGCTGCAGCGTGTATGTGAACTCGCCGCCGCGCAGACCGCTGCCGATGCCGAACGTGACCAGGAAACGTGCGAACACATCACCGACGGTTTCGAGCGTCGCGGCCGCGAGCTTCAGATCGCGCGTGCCGGCCTGATTGCCGCTGGTCGCTTGCACGGGAGCGAGCTGCTCGAATGACGAAGCGAATTTCGGCACCGTGCGGATGGGACGCACATTCGGAATGCAGCTGGTGTCGCCCGGCGAGAGTTGCGAGATGAAGCGCCGCAGGATCCGTTGCACGCAGTGAGTCGTGTCGCCGCCGTCCGGCAGGTAACCGACGTCGCTGTAGAAGTACGACGTGACGTGCGTCAGGTTCGGAATGATCAGGTGCGTGACGTTCGGAAACTGCGCCGCCGCCTGCGTCGCATCCTGCGGCGAAGTCACCGAGTCGAGGTCGCCCGACAGCACCAGCGTCGGCACGTTCGGGAATTTCGGCTTCGCCGGCAGCGGATCGCCTTGCGGATAGGCGGGCAGCGGCTTCGGCCAGTCGAGGCAGGTCGCGAGCGGCGTGAAGTTCGCTTGCGAGTCCAACGCTTCGTCGATCGTGAACGGCGCGAACAGATCGGGACGGTTCTGGCGCGCAGCTTCGATGCCGCGCGCGTACTGCTGGCGGCGCTTCGCGGGTGAGTCGTCCAGGTCGTAGTGCAACGGGTATTCCTGGCAGATCACCGCCTGGTACTGGCCGTAGCTGAAGTCGACTGCGTCGCTGACGAACGGCGTGCTGTATTCAGCGGCGAGCCGCAGCAGCGGCAGCTTGTCGTGATTGTCGAACCATGCGCGCGCTGCTGCATCGAGGTCGCGATACGTGATCGGCGAGTTGCCGAGGTTCGTCATCAGCAGGAACAGCATCGAGACGTCGACGGTCACGTCGAGCGGAATGCCGTCTGCATCGGGCGCGGTGCCGCTGATCGGCTTGCGTCGCACCTCGCGCAGCAAGCGTTCGATACGTGCCGTCGCATCGCCGCCGAGCGCGCGGCACGAAGGCGAGCGATCGCACACGAGATCGAGACCGTCGCGCCCCGTCGTCCAGTCGGTCGGGAACCAGATGTCCGGCGGACGCACGGGATAGGCACTGTCGAGAATCAGGCTGCGCAGCCGCTCCGGATGCCAGGCCGCGAACGTCTGTCCGACGAACGTGCCGTAACTGTCGCCGTAGAAATCGACCTCGTCGATCTGCAGCGCGTCCAACACTGCCGCTATGTCGTCGACCGCGAGGTGCGTGCCGTAGAGATACGCCTTGGGGCCGAGCTGATCCGCGCAGGCCTTCAGCTCCTCGGCAGTACCTTCGCCGGTCTGAAGCTCAGGACAATCGACCGCGCCGGACGTGCCGGTGCCGCGCTTGTCGATAATCACCACATCGCGATGCTCGCGCAGCGTGCCGAAGATATTGAGGTACGCGTCGCGCGTGCCGGTGCTGGAATATCCCGGCCCGCCTTCCTGCGGCAGCAGCGTGCCGCGCGCCGGCGTGCTCTGGTCGAACCGCGGGTAGTACTCGAAGCCGATCGTGATCGAGCCCTTGATCCCACCCGTTGGATCGAGCGGCCGCTTGAGCTGGCCGCAATAGCCGGTGTAGTCGGCATTGCAGAACTTCAGCGTCAGCGAGCCGACTGTGATCTTGTTTGGCGGCTTGGCAGCGGCAGCCTGGGTGTCGGCGCGTGCGGCGCCGGCCGCGAACAGCAAAAGGATCGGTAGCCAGGCCAGACGGGCTTGAGTGATCACGGAGGGTTCCCCGAAATGAGGCGCGTTTTGCGGGCATTGATGCGCTCGGCCGCGGCTTTGGTCAAGTCCGGCGGGGCGCCGGCGGTTCTGTGACGGGCGGCGGCGCCTGCAGCCGGGAAAACCATTCAAATCGCGCCCCGCATGCGCGCCCTGGTCCAGAAACTGTCCGCCGTTCAGGAAGCCGTGTTGATCGTCACGATCTTCGCGGGCTGGTTCATCTTCACCGCGATGCTGGTGATGCTGGCCGGCTTTCCGACGGGCAGCAACGGCTCGTTCGACAACGCGGCGGC
>CADEEJ010000129.1:0-7890 GCA_902826315.1 uncultured Steroidobacter sp. | reverse complement strand
GGGTTGCGCCACAGACTACGCGGCGCAGCGGGCATGACTGGGCTCAATATCTATTCATCAGCGCAGTATTGTCACCGCGGCGACTCCAGGAACTGCACGCGGCCGATCCAGTTGCGGGCGCGGCGTGCGAGGCGCGAATCCTTGCCTTCGCCGTCGAAGTCGGCAGGCGAACGTCGCAGCAAGGTCGCGTCGACTCCGTCGAACGTGTTCACGTTGACGACTGCATAGAGCCGGCCGGCGATCTCGCTCGTGACGACTGGCGCCACGCCGCAGCGCGCGCACACATGGAATTCCGCCGTGCGCGTGCCGAACTGGTAGCGCGAGACCTGCGCCGGGTCTTTCACTTTGATCTTCAGCGCGCCGTTCGGCGTCGACGTCCACACGCCGCCGTGCTTGACGCAGAACGAGCAGCCGCAGGCGCGCGCGGGAATTTCCGTGGGGGCCGGCAGCCAGTCGAGGGCGAAGGAAATGTTGCCGCAGTGGCATGTGCCATTGATGAGCATCTGTCCAGCCTCCTCGCCTCAGTGCGCGAAGAATAAGGGTTCGCCTCAAGCGCCATTGCCGGGTTTCCGGCTTGCCGTTGGGTATTCGCCCGCTATGTAAAAGGTACCCCGCGGCCGACACTAGCAAGCACAGTAGATCTCATTCAACGGCAAACCCGCCGAGAGGCGGGGACGCAAAGCCTCCGGTCCGACGGAACTCGAGTTCCAGGATAGCGGGGTTGCCTCCGACGGGAGTTATCGTCATGCGCAGGCTCAGCCCTGGACTGTTGTTATTGATTGCGTTGAGCGCAGTTGCGCTCAGTGGTTGCGGCGGCGGCGATGAAGAATCGGCGCCCGCGTCCGGAACGGCACAACCTCCGGCGCCCACGCCTGTTCCCCCGCCGACTTCGGGCAATCGCGCGCCGACCATCTCCGGCACTGCACCGCCGTCCGTGAATGCAGCGAGCGCGTACAGCTTCGTGCCGACGGCGGCCGATGCCGACGGCGACGCGCTCGCGTTCAGCATTCAGAACAAGCCGGCGTGGGCAACGTTCAACACGACGACAGGCCGGCTCTCCGGCACGCCCGCGGCTGCGGACGTCGGCACGTACTCGAACATCTCGATCGCGGTGAGCGACGGTCAAGCGAGCACCTCGCTCAACGCGTTCGCGATCGCGGTCACGACCGTTGCGAACGGCCGCGCGACGCTCTCGTGGACTGCGCCGACCGAGAACACGGACGGCAGCGCGTTGTCGAATCTCTCCGGCTACCGCATCCGCTACGGCACGAGCGCCGGCTCGCTGACGAACACGATCGTGATCGACAATGCCAGCGTCACGACCTACGTGGTGGAGAATCTCGCGCCGGCGACCTGGTACTTCGCGGTGACCGCGGTGAACAGCAGCGGCACCGAGAGCAACAATTCGAACGTCGCGAACAAGCAGATCTGAGTTACTGGTTGACCAGGCGAACCCGCGCGTTCTCGGGCGGGTGCGCCTGCTCCAAGGCTTCGACGAAGCGGCGCGTCCAGGCAGCGATGTCGTTGCGCTTGAGAACCTGCAGCATCGCAGTGTGACGCTCGCGCCGCTCCTGGAGCGACATCGAGAGCGCTGCCTGGATCGCGTGGCTGACCGAGCGTGTGTCGTACGGATTCACCTGCAGCGCCGCCGACAGCTCGCGAGCGGCACCCGCCAGGTTCGACAGGATCAGCACGCCGGGATCTTCCGCGCTCTGCGCAGCGACATATTCTTTTGCGACCAGGTTCATGCCATCGCGCAGCGGCGTGACGATGCCGACGTTCGCGGCACGTAGCAGGCCCATCAGCGTCGCGTGCGGGAAATTGCGGTTGAGATAACGGATCGGCGTCCAGTCGGTGTCGGCGAAGCGGCCGTTCGTCCGGCCAGCCGCCTGCTCCAGCGCTTGCCTGATTTCCACGTACGCGCGCACGTCGGAACGCGACAACGGCGCGATCTGCAAGTACGTGATGCGGCCGAGGTTGTCGGGATACGCTTCCAGGAACTGCTGGTACGCCTGAAAGCGCTCGACCAGCCCCTT
Organism: uncultured Steroidobacter sp.; assembly: GCA_902826315.1. Classification (GTDB taxonomy): domain Bacteria; phylum Pseudomonadota; class Gammaproteobacteria; order Steroidobacterales; family Steroidobacteraceae; genus Steroidobacter. Next base: position 5,854 of record CADEEJ010000129.1, on the reverse strand, counting down.
GCTGTAATCGAGACGGTCGACGCCGATCATCAGCGCGCGACCCATCAGGCTGTCCGTCATCCGCTTGACGACTTCCGCCTGCGAGGCTTCGAGCGCTTCGCTCTGTACGGATGCGACGTCGATGCCGATCGGAAATACCTCGGCTCTTATCGTGCGGTCGCCGACGCGAATCCGCCCGTCGGCGCGCAGCGCTTCCGGCCCGCACAGCTGCTCGATGCCCGAATGGAACGAGTGCAGATCATTCTCGGTCTGGAAGCCCACGACGTCGTAGCTCGTCAGATCGCGCAGCAACTCCGCGTAGGCCGGCAACACGCGCAGCATCTCGATATTGGGAAACGGGATGTGCAGGAAGAAGCCCAGCGGCCGGCGCACGCCGAGCTCGCGCAGCCGCCGGCCCAGCGGTATCAGGTGATAGTCGTGCACCCAGATCACGTCGTCCGGCGTGATCAGCGGCGCGAGCTTCTGCGCGAACGTGCGGTTCACGCTCTCATAGGCATCGCGCTGCTCGGGCGCGTAGCGCATGCTGCGCTGAAAGTAATGGAACAGCGGCCACAGCACTTCGTTGGCGTAGCCGTTGTAGTAGAGCTCGAACTCGTCTTTCTTGAGATCGATCGTGGCGTAGGTGACGCCTTCGCGGATGTGGACGTCGGGCTCGCCCGGCTCCTGCTCGATCGTCTCGCCGCCCCAGCCGAACCACAATCCGCCGGTGCGCTTCAGCGCGCTGAGGATGCCGACTGCGAGACCGCCGGGCGCGGCAGATTTACGCGGTAACGAAATCCGGTTCGAGACGCAGACCAGTCGGCTCATCCAGCGGGTTCCCTGTCAACGGCGAAGTGAACATGCCGTTGGAGGTAACCATTACACGGTGAGAAATGTTCCGCTCAGATCGGCTCACGGTAGCGGCGCATCCAGATCGTCGCAGCGACGAAGCCGGCGGCGACGACCAGGCCGACCCACAGCCAGGGATTGCCGAAGAACGCGATCGGGTCGATCGAGTCGAGTACGTGGGTAGGGCCCGGCACGCCGTGCAGCGTTCTGCCGCCGTCCGCATTGTCGATGGTGATTCCGGTGGATTTTTGAGCCGCAGCGAAGCGAGCGAGCACCGGATCGTTGAGGCGCGCGTCCAGCATCTGCTGCAGATAGTTCGTGCGGATCGCGATGCGCTCGAACACCGCGGCACCGATGGGGATGAACACGGCCCACAGGAACGTAGCTCGCTTGGCCCACGCCGAAACGAGCAGCAGCCACGCGGCCACCGGCGCATACCAGAGTGCGATCGTCAGCTGCCAATAGATGATCGCGACCGTCACCTGGCCGAGCTGCGACTCGGTCCAGAGCCCGAGCGGACTCGCGCCGCCGATCAGCAGGATCACGCTCGCGACCAGCAACACTGCCAGCTGCGTTGCCATCGCAACCGCGACGACTATGACGCCCGACACGATCAGCGCAGTGAAGATCTTGCTGAGCACTGTGGTCGTATCCGACACCGGCATCGACTTCCAGAACAGGACGCTGCGATCCTTGCGCTCGCCCTGCAGCGCATCCAGCAGGTAGAAGAACACTACGATGTGCATCACCGCCGAGACCGCCCAGCTGATGATGCCGTAGACGAAGGTCGCAATGCGCCCTTGTATCTCCGCGGGCACCGAGGACAGCATCCCGACTTCATACGACGCAGTGATCGCACTGTAGATGAGGATGAGCAGCGCCAGGCCACCGACGACCAGCGGCGCAATGAGCAGCGAGCGGTTTTCCCACAGCTCGCGCATCACCGACCAGTAGAACGGCCGCACCGGGCGCGGTGCCGTGGCGGGGGCGGCGAAGCTCTCGGAAGTTTCGGTTGCTGCGTTCATGCCGCGGCTCCTTGCTGTCCGCCGATCATCGCGACGAACAGATCTGCAATGCTGGGGGTGCGTGCCTCGCCGAGCGCGGCGATCTGGTCGCGATCCGGCCGGTCGAACAGGAACACGCTGCGGCCGAACACCTGGCGTTCGTGCATCGGCTTGAGCGCACGTGCTGCCGCGGTCTGCTCCGGCCGCACCATCACTTCGACGTAGCGGCTCTCGAAGTCCTCCATGCTGCAGTCGAGCACGAGACGGCCCCTGTTGATGAACATCACGTCGGTGAGCACGTGCTGAATCTCTTCGACCTGGTGCGTCGTCACGAGAATCGTGCGGCTGTGGTCGAAGTAGTCGTTGAGCAGCGTGTCGTAGAAGGACTTGCGATACAGAATGTCCAGGCCGAGCGTCGGCTCGTCGAGCACCAGCAGCCGCGCGTCGATCGCCATGATCAGCGCCAGGTGCAGCTGCGTGATCATGCCCTTGGAAAGCTTGTGGACGCGGCTGTCGCGCGGGATGTTGGTCTTCGCGAGGAAGGCTTCAGCCTTCGCGCGGTCGAAGCGCGGATGCACGCCGCCGACGTAGTCCAGCGCCTGCGACACTTTCAGCCACGGCGGCAGCACGGCGACGTCGGCGATGAAGCAGACTTCCTGCATCACCGCGTTGCGCTCGAGATAGGGATTGCGGCCGAGCACGCGCAGCTCGCCTTCATAAGGAGTGAGACCGAGGATCGCTTTGAGCGCCGTGGTCTTGCCGGCGCCGTTCGGCCCGATCAGGCCGACGATGCGGCCCTCGGCGACGCGCAGGTCGAGATTGTCGAGCGCGACGTTCTTGCCGAACGCCTTGCGTACGCCGCGCGCTTCGATCGCGAATGCAGGAGTGGTGGCAGACATGATCAGCGCTCCTTCCCGCCGGACTCGCTCAAGAGCGTTGCCGGCTCGAGGCCCAGACGCTGGATCGTGGCGCGGATCTTCGGCCATTCCTCCGTGAGGAATTTCTGCCGCTCGCCCTGGAGCAGCAAATCGCGCGCGCCGGTGTTGATGAACATGCCCCGACCTCGTTTTTTCTCGACGAGCTGCTCGTCGACGAGTTGCTGATAACCCTTGAGCACGGTCAATGGATTGACCCGGTACTCGGCGGCGACGTTGCGCACCGAGGGCAGCGGATCGCCTTCGTTGAGCACGCCGTCCAGGATCATGGCGACCACTCGATCGCGCAGCTGCCGGTAAATCGGCTGACTGTCACTGAATTCGCGATCCATGTTGCCGTCCAAGAAACCTCTGTTGAAGTCGGAGGGCTGAGCGGTGTCGTGCTGGTTTACTGTACCAGACCACCCATCAGCCCCCTCCTCTTCGCCACCCGACATGTGCCGGGCTCAAAGCCGCGTGCGCGAGCCGTTGGCCTGCGCGAACGTCTCGGTTACCTGCGGAGGCAGCCGCGTCGCGACGACGGTGACCGTCTCCATCGCGGCCGTCTCGATCACTTCGCTGACCGTGACCGTCGGCGACTGGCGCGTGCGAGTCGCCCGGGGGGCACTCACTGCCTGGCGGAGGCTGGCGGTCAGGTCGGCGGCAACGATCTTGGCGACTTCGGTCGTCACCGAGCCGAGGCTCGGCAGCGTGACCGAGAAGCCCAGAACGTCAGCCTTGGCCGGGTTGGAAGCCAGCACAAACGTTGTGAGCAGTGCAGCAATCGTCAAATTCTGGCGGATGTTCATGGCCTTAACTCCTCTGTGCATCTCGACTTTGTCTGTCGCCCTAAGTGGTGTAGCTCTATGGTGTTGTAGTTAACTACAACACCAAATCGAAAGCAAGGGGTTTTTAGAAAAAGAGGGCCGGAGGGGGTTGGAGTTAGAATTCGCGCCCCTTTCCGCATCAAGAAGAGCCGCGCTCCCATGAAGAGTCCCGTCAACGTCGCGATCACCGGTGCAGCCGGTCAAATCGGTTACGCCCTCGCCTTCCGTGTCGCTTCCGGTCAGATGCTCGGCGCCGATCAGCCGATCAATCTGCACCTGCTCGAGATCACGCCGGCGCTGCCGGGGCTGCAGGGCGTGGTGATGGAGCTCAACGACTGCGCGTTCGGCACGCTCAACAAGATCGTCGCGACCGACGATCCCAAAATCGCATTCAAGGATTGCGAGGTTGCTCTGCTCGTCGGCGCGCGTCCGCGCGGCCCCGGCATGGAACGCAAGGATCTGCTGCTGGCGAACGCGCAGATTTTCTCCGCGCAGGGCAAGGCGCTCGACGCAGTCGCGAATCGCAACGTGCGCGTGCTGGTCGTCGGCAATCCCGCGAACACGAATGCGCTGATCGCTCAGCGCAACGCGCCGGGGCTGAATCAGCGCAATTTCACCGCGATGGTGCGCCTCGATCACAACCGCGCGCTGTCGCAGCTCGCGGAAAAGACCGGCGTGCACACCACGAAGATTCGCAAGCCGATCATCTGGGGCAATCACTCCGCGACTCAGTATCCGGATCTGCATCACGCGCTCGTCGACGGCAAGGCGGCGCTGTCGGTGATCGATCAGAAGTGGTACGCGGAGACGTTCATTCCGACGGTGCAGCAGCGCGGCGCCGCTATCATCAAGGCACGCGGTCAGTCATCGGCCGCCTCCGCGGCGTCGGCGGCGATCGATCACGTGCGCGACTGGGTGAAGGGCACGGCGGAAGGCGACTGGACCAGCATGGGCGTGCCGTCCGACGGCAGCTACGGCATTCCCGCGGGCGTGATTTATGGCTATCCCGTGACCTGCCGGAATGGCGATTACCAGGTCGTGCAGGGCCTCGCGGTGAACGATTTCAGCCGCCAGCGCATGGACGCTACGCACAAGGAACTGCTCGAAGAGCGCGATGGAGTCAAAGAGCTGATCTGACCGATACCAGAGTCGGATTGTCCGACAATCACCGCGGCTCCTACGCTTGCTGCGGTCATTGTCGCGAGCTAGTGTCTTGCCATGGCCGGCATCATCTGGTTCTTCATTTTCCTCATCGGCGCGCTGGTACTTGCTTACCAGCGCGTCAGTCTGCTCACCGCGACGCTCGCCTACGGCGGCGCACTGCTGATCTACGCCTTCACCGGCGCGAATCTCGCGACGATGATCGTGCTGTGGGTCGTGCTCGCCGGGCTCGTGGTGCTGAACATCGACGCGTTCCGCATCCGCTTCATCAGTCGTCCGTTCCTGCGTACCTATCGGCGCATGCTGCCGTCGATGTCGCAGACCGAAAAGGACGCGCTCGAAGCCGGTACGGTCTGGTGGGACGGCGAGCTGTTCACGGGCGGTCCGGATTGGGAGAAGCTGCTGTCGGCGACGCCGCCGCGGCTGACCGCGGAAGAGCAGGCGTTCGTCGACGGGCCGTGCGAAGAGCTGTGCCGGATGATCGACGACTGGGACATCACGCACCGCCGCGCCGACCTCCCGCCGCACCTGTGGGACTTCATCAAGGCGAAGGGTTTCTTCGCGATGATCATCCCGAAGAAGTACGGCGGCCTGGAATTCTCCGCGTACGCGCACTCGTGCGTCCTCGTGAAGCTGTCCAGCCGCTCCGGCGTCGTCGCATCGACGGTCGCCGTACCGAACTCGCTCGGCCCCGGCGAGCTGCTGCTCCACTACGGCACTGAAGAACAGCGCACTCACTACCTGCCGCGACTCGCGCGCGGCGAAGAAGTCCCCTGCTTCGCGCTCACCGGGCCGCGCGCCGGCTCCGATGCGGCGTCGATTCCCGATACCGGCATCGTGTGCAAGGGAACGTACGAGGGCCGCGAGATCGTCGGCGTGCGGCTGAACTTCTCGAAGCGCTACATCACCCTCGCGCCGGTCGCGACCGTCGTCGGCCTCGCGTTCAAGCTGTTCGATCCCGACAAGCTGCTAGGTGGCGAGCGCACTGATTACGGCATTACGTGCGCGCTCATCCCGCGCAACACGCCGGGCGTCACGATCGGCCGCCGGCACTTCCCGCTGAACGCGCCGTTCCAGAACGGCCCGATCCAGGGCAAGGACGTGTTCGTGCCGCTCGACT
>CADEEJ010000128.1 GCA_902826315.1 uncultured Steroidobacter sp. | reverse complement strand
GGCACGGGCGCACGCGAAAGTGCCACCGCCATCGCGAAGGAGCTGACCCAGCAGGGCGCGAAGGGACGCATCCGCGCTCGCTTGCTGCCGGACTCGATCAACGCGAAGCCAGGCTATCGCGTCTCCGGCTACGCAATTCGCCGCGATAAGAACGAAGCTGCGCAAGCCGACGCTCTCAAAGGTCTCGCGGAGCGCGTCGTTCAGTCATCGCAGTTCGAGATCGTGACCAGCAATCAAGCTACCCGCTGGTACCTGAGCGCGTTCATTTGCCCGTAGGCAGCGCGAATACCACCAGCTTCGTGTCGATCGTCGACAGCGGGTGATCATGTCCGCCCGCAGCGATCGCGACCATCTGCCGTCCGCTCGGTGTGGTGAATATCAGGGGCGTCGCCCGTGCACTGGTCGGCAGCCGCGCCTTCCAGAGCTCGCGGCCGTTGCGCGTGTCGAATGCACGAAAGTAGCCGTCTAACGTCGCGCCGATGAAAACGAGACCGGTCTCGGTGGTCGCCGGGCCGCCGAGATTCGGCGAGCCGGTCGGTCCGCCGGAGCCGGGCAGACCTTTCTCGCGCAGATCACCCAGCGGCACGTGCCACGCGACTTCACCGCTGTCCGCCTGAATCGCGACCAGCTCTCCCCACGGCGGCGCCGTGCACGGAGCACCGGAGGGCGCGGCGAAAAACTCGCGAGACATGGAGTAGGGCGTCCCCTCCTGCTCGGTGGTCTCGCGCGCCGGAAAAACTTTCCGCGCCTCGTCGAACTGCGCACTCGGGATCAAGCGAATGATTGCCGGCCAGCGATTGACCGGTGCGATGAGCAGTCGCTGGCTCGCATCCCACGCGACGCCGCCCCAATGCAGGCCGCCGATATTGCCCGGAACGTGCACGCTGCCCCGCAGGCTCGGCGGTGTGAATACGCCGTCATTGCGCAGCGTGCTCAGTAATCGGCGGCACGCAGCGAGATCTTCCGGCGTCGCGCCCCACAGATCCTTCTCCGTGACCTGCTGCGGAGCGAGGCTCGCAGGCTTGGAAGGAAACGGCTGAGTCGCAGCTGCCTTTTCTCCAGCCACGTCGCTCGCCGGAACGGCACGCTCGACGATCGGAAAGAGCGGACGGCCCGTGCGCCGGTCGAACAAGAACAGATGGCCGACCTTCGTGCCCACGGCGACAGCGGGCCCCTGTTCGCCGGGATAAAGCAGCGGCGGCGAAGCGACGTCGTAGTCCCATAGATCGTGATGGATCGCCTGGAAGTGCCACGCGACTTCGCCCGTGCGAGCGTGCAGGGCGACGAGCGAATTCGCATGCCCGTCGTTGCCGAGTCGCAGCCCACCGAAATAGTCCGGACTCGCACTGCCCGTGGGAACGAACACGAGGGCGTTCTCTTGATCGACGACGATGCGCGACCAGGCGTTCGCGCCGCCGGCAGCGGCCTCGGCAGGCAAAGGATGAAAAGTCCAGCGCAGCTTGCCGGTCGCCGCGTCGAACGCGCGGACTTCGCCGGAAGCCATGCGCGCTCGACTGTTGTCGGCGACCGACGCACCGACGATCACGAGATCGCCAAAGACAGCGGGCGGCGAGGTGACGCCATATTCGCCGCGCCATTGCGGTCGACGTCTCAGTCCAGCCGTGAGCTCGACTTCGCCGTTCTTGCCGAAATCCGCGCAGCGCTTGCCGTTGCGGCGGTCGAGGCAGACGAGGCGAGCATCGACCGTGCCGACGTACAAGCGATCGCCCTGAACCGCCGGGCCGCGATTGGCGAAATCGCTGTAGTTGACGTCCCGCGCAACGGCCAGCTCGGTCCTCCAGATCTCGGTGCCGGTTTCCGCATCGAGCGCCGCGACCGTGCCGAGCGGAGTCGACACGTAGAGGCGTCCATCGACATGCACCGGCGTGGCCTCGAACTGGGGAGGGTCGCCGTGCGCGAGCGATTCGATGGGATCCCGGGTGTCGTAGGTCCAGGCGACAGCCAAGCGCTGGACGTTAGCGGGTGCGATGCGCTCCGACGCAGCGCGTACATTTGCCATGGAAAGTGCCAGGCACAGCAACAGGATCGTTCTCATGAGCGCGATGCTGGGCGCTTCGGCCTGTGGATCGCTACCGAAAAGTGACAAGCGCCGGATACCAGGGACGAGCGGAGGCTGGCCGTGACGTGCGGGACGGGCTGCGTCGGTAGAATCGCCCCATGTCGCCGACCACACCGGTGTTGCTCGACCGCTATCTGCGCCATCGCCGCGCCTGGGAAGTGACTCTATGGATCCTGCTGGGACTGCTGGACGCAACGGCCAACAGCATCGTGGTCATCATGGATCACCGGCGCGGGTCGATGACGTTCGACTGGTGGGAGCCCGTGACGTGGGAGTTCTCGAGCACGATCGTGTTGCTGGCGCTCGTGCCGGCACTGCTGGCGTTCGACCGGCGGTTTCCGTTTCAGCCTGGGACCTGGCGCCGCGTGCTGCCCTGGCACCTGCTGGCCACGGTGGTGTTTTCGGTGATTCACGTGCTGGGCATGGTCGCGTTGCGCCACGTCGTCTATGACATGGCCGACTCCAGTTACAGGTTCGGCCCATGGCCTCGCGAGCTGGTCTACGAATATCTCAAGGACGTGCGCACGTATGGGTTCGTGCTCGGCGTGGTCTATCTCTACCGGCTGCTGTTGCTCCGGTTGCAGGGCGAGGCTCGGTTGCTGGTCGCACCCGACGTCGGGCCGCCCGTCGAGGCCGTCGAGCGTCCGGCGCGCTTTCTGGTTCGCAAGCTGCGCGCCGAATTCCTGGTGCCGGCGAGCGAGATCGAATGGCTGGAAGCGGCCGAGAACTACGTCAACCTGCACGTGCGCGGGCACGTCTATCCGCTGCGCTCGACGATGACGGCAATCGAGGAGCGGCTCGACCCGCTGCGATTCGTGCGCGTGCATCGCAGCTACATCGTGAATCTCGACTTCCTGGAGCGCATCGAGCCGCTGGAGAGTGGCGATGCCCGGCTGCTACTGAAAAACGGCACGCGTGTCCCGTGCAGTCGCCGCCATCGGCAGGCGTTGCGGGAAAGTTGAAGCAGGCGCAAAGCCGAACGTCAGGCTCGCGAAAATCGTTGCGTAGTCCGCCTCGGATGAATTCATCAGCGGCTGGGTCCACACGACGCTCACGAGCCAGGTGCCGCTCTTCGGCATCGCGAACGTCGCGACTCCCATGCTGTCGCTGCGACGCATGTTCACAGGCGCGAGATCCTGTTCGAGGTCGATGAGCTTGACGAGCGCGCCCGGCAAGGTGCGGCCGTCGTACAGGATGCGCACTGGAAAGCTCGCGGGCCGAGGGTCGGCATACGGGCTCAGTATCGGCACGATTTCCAGCGGCAAACCCAGCGGCCGCGTCACGTGCGCCTGCGATTGCAGACCGGGCGGGCCGACGAGCAGGATCGATTTCGCCGCGCGGCTGTAACGCTCGAATCCATCGACATGCGTCTGATGCGTACGCATGCGGTGCTCCAACGCCGGCGTCAATCCTGCCATTTCCAGATACGTATTGAATCGCTCCGACGACTGGCGGCTGTAGGCGTGATTGTCAGTCTCGAGCGTCAGCACGTACGTTCCTGGCGTGTTCAGCATGACACCGCGTTTGGCAGTCGCGGCGAGACTGGCGCGCACGTCGATCGTAGCGCCGTCCGGTCCGACTGCATCGAATCGTGTGATCCGATGCAGCGGGATCGGCGAGCGCTGGCGCTCGGCACCGTCGCCGACTTGAAGCGTCAGCGACAGTGCACCCTTCGGCGCGAGCCAGAACTGACTCGGCTGGATCCAGAACTCATGCGCGCTGCCATCGCGAGCGACGCCGAGTCCGAGCAGCAGCAGGAGTGCGGTCCGCATGACTCTCACTTTTTGTATCTCGTGTCGGCATCTGGCGCCGCGAGGAAAGGGAATGCATTCGATGAGTGATCACGCTCGTCGCGCGTAAGGCCGTCATCGATGCCGACCGGCTTACCTGTCGCCAGCAGCGATCGATAGACATTCGCGGCGGAGTAGGTGGGAGCGCGGCCACCACAGTCGTTCGCGAGCGCGTGCTGACCCGTCAGCTGCGCCAACTCGACGGCGAACAGCTGAGTGCAGACCTTCGACGCGCTGTTGACCCAGAGGCGATCATCGGCGAGCAACGTCGCGAGCTCACGATAGCGTCCCGCACTCGCGACCTTGCCGGCCAACAGCTGATTGCCGCATTGGCCGTCGAAGCTGTCGTAGAGGCCGAGCGCCTTCTCGATCTCCGGTGCGAAGCGCGCTGCGGTCTGTGGTGTCGCACGGTTGTATTCCTCCTTGAGCTTGTCACTTGCTGTGGGCGCAGCGAGCGTGCCGAGCAGTGCGTTGCCGGTCAGCGGCCGACCCATGCGATCGAGCTGGCCGTAGTCGGAGGACGTCGTAGCCCATGCGCCGAGTAGTGCGCCGCCCTTCGTGACGAGATCCAGATCGATCGACACGACGAGCGATGCCGGCGACCATCCCGCCAGGAAATCGCTCGCGGGACCGCCATCCGTGTGCCGCCATTCGGATTGAATCTCGTCGATCGTCGTCGCATCGAAGCTCGCGCAGCCAGCTGCGTCAGTGGCAACTCCGCTGCGTAGCGCCGCCGCCGCTCGTTGATAGGCAGCGCGCGTTCCTTTGACATTGTTGAAGAACGGATCGTCGCGTCGGCCCGCAAACACGCGCAGCGGACGTTCCGCGCCGTTCACTCGACAAGCTGCCCGCTGATCGGCGCTGAATCTGCAGCTGATCGTCGTCGTAGCCGTCGTTGCGCCCAACGACTTGCCGCTGTCGACGTGAAATGTGTAGTCGACGACGTTCGAGAACGTCTGGCCGACGATCGTCATGATCAGGTTCAACTGCTTGCCGTCGCCCGACGTCCAAGCATAGAGATCGCCGATGTCCGCTCGCGGATTCGTGGCAACCGTTGGGCTGTCGAGGTGATCGGACGCGTGCGCAGATCGCAGGTAGCCCATTACCGTGATGCTGGCGAGCAGTGTCGTCAGCAATCGTCCTGTCGAGGTCATGGAAATCATGTCGAGTCGCTCCTGCATGGCTGTCGTCATGGGGCGTAGCAGGCCTGATCGGGCAGCCTTCGGGCTATCAAACTCTTTAGCGACTCGCTCGGCGGACTGAGGGATAATCGCGGGCAGCCATGACGGAGCTCTCGGTCAAATTGCTGCTCGACACCGCGACCGCGAACGTGCGCGACGTGGTTTGCAGCGGCGAATGCCGGCACAAGAGTCCAGCGGAGTGTGCGGAGTCGACGTTCCTCGTCTTTCCATATCGCGGCGTTTACGTGCGGCACGTCGGCCGTCACGATTCCGTGGCCGAGAGCAACCAGGTGGTCTTGTTCAACAAGGGAGAGGACTACCGCATCAGTCATCCGGTCGAAGGCGGCGATGCTTGTCTTTCGGTCGGCGTTGCCGAGCACTGGCTCGAGGAGCTGACGCCAGAGGAGCAAATGCGCGACAGCGACGGCTTGGCGTTCCGTCGTCAGCGTTTGCGCATCGACGCGCGCACGCAGGCACTCGTCGCAATGTTGCGCTATAGCTTGGATCGTCAGGTCGCCGAGACGCTCGAAGCGGAAACGCTCACGTTGACGCTGATTCGACGCGCGCTCGGCGAGCGGACCTCGCACGCATCACGCGGCAGCATCGGGCGACAGAAGCTCGTCGACCGCGCCAAGTTGCTGCTGTCATCCGACCCGGCGCGGCGCTGGACACTGAGCCAAATCGGCACCGCGATCGGCGTCTCGCCCGTGTACCTGACCCAGGTGTTTCAGAAAGTCGAAGGCATGCCCCTGTATCGCTATCAACTGCGGCTGCGTCTGGCGCGCGCGTTGGACCTGCTCAGTCGATACGACGACCTGACCACGCTGAGCATGGACCTGGGATTTTCCAGTCACAGTCACTTCAGCTCCGCCTTCCGCCAGGCCTATGGGCGCACGCCCGCGGAATTCCGCCGCGCCGTGCGGTTGCGCTGAGTCGCGTCGCTAAAGATTCCGACAGCGTCCTCGGTGTCCCAGGCGCTCTACTGTCTCCACGCCGAATTCCTCGGCGCGGAGATGCATCATGAGCGAAACCACGTGCGCTGCCTGCGATTGCGAGATCGAAGGCGAAGCCATTCAGGTCAACGTCGGCGGCAAACCTGTCGAAGTCTGCTGCCAGGAGTGTGCTGAGCGGCTGCAGGAAGCGCAGGCGTTACCTTAGGGTGACCAGAAGCTCGTCCAGCTGCGCGAACGTCTCGACCGTCGCATCCGCCGCCCCGGTGCCGGCCGCATCGAGCGCTTCCTTCGAGGGATAGAGCTCGTGCATGACGAGTAGCGTTTTGCCATCTCGTTCCTCGAAGGTCACCGTGGTGACGGCACCGTCCTCACTTTCCTCATTACTCCAGACGAGGCGCGAGTACGGTGTCACTTCGATGTATCTGCCGAAGAACGCCATAGGGTTTGCAGCATCGTGGCCGAACACGAGGCGGTACTTGCCCCCGACACGAACATCCATTTCGCAGGAAAGCAGGGTCACGTCCATCGACTTCGGCACCCACCACCGCTTGATCAGCTCGGGCTTGGTCCACGCCTCGAATACGATGCGCGCCGGAGCGTTGAAAGTTCGCGTGACGACGACCTCACGCTCGGACTTGCGTTCCACGGTCGTGCGGTTCTTCATGGGTGTGGGCTCACTTGCTCTTCTTGCGTCCATCGACTTTCTCCTTGCGTTTCAATTCCTCGACGACCTTGTCCAGCTCGTCGAAGCGTGCGGCCCAGAGCCGGTGGTACCGCTCGATCCACGCCGCCTCTTCCTCCAGTCGGCACAGGCCGAGCTTGCAGGTGCGCACGCGCCCGACCTTCTCGGTGGTGACGAGCCCTGCCTGCTCCAGGATGCCGACATGCTTCTTCATGCCCGTGAGGGTCATGTGGAACTTCTCGGCAAGGTCTGTGATGGAGGCGTCGGCACGCCCGAGCTGCTCCAGAACGCCGCGCCGGGTGACGTCCGAGAGCGCGGCGAACGAGGCGTCGAAGTGGGCTTGGCTATACTGAACCATGTGGTTCAGTATTTAACACGCGAATTGGCAGCCATGCAAGGGGAGGCGGAGCGCGCGCTGCGTTGCCCGCGCCGCGCTCCCGTCCGCCTTGCTTAGTCGAAGCGATCCAGGCTCATCACTTTGCTCCAGGCCGCGACGAAGTCTTCGACGAACTTCGGCTGCGCGTCCGCGCTCGCGTACACCTCAGCCAACGCACGCAGCTGCGCGTTGGAGCCGAAGACGAGATCGACACGCGTGGCGCTCCAGCGGACCTGGCCGGTCGTCCGCTCGCGTCCCGCGAACAGATCTTTCGCCTCCGATGTCGCTTGCCACTGCGTGCTCATGTCGAGCAGGTTGACGAAGAAGTCGTTGGTCAGCGCTTCCGCTCGCTTCGTGAAGACGCCGTGCTGCGACTGGCCGACATTCGCGTTGAGCACGCGCAGACCACCGATGAGCACGGTCATCTCCGGTGCGGTCAGCGTGAGTAGTTGAGCGCGGTCGAGCAACAGTGCTTCGGCCGGGACAGCGTATTTCTGCTTCTGGTAATTGCGGAAGCCGTCGGCGATCGGCTCGAGCGCCGCGAACGATTCGACGTCAGTCTGCTCCTGGGTTGCGTCCATGCGGCCTGGCGTGAACGGGACCGCTACGTTGACGCCGGCCTTCCGCGCGGCTTCTTCGACAGCAGCGTTGCCGGCCAACACGATCAGGTCGGCGAGCGAGACCTTCTTGCCGCCGGATTGCCGCGAGTTGAACTCTTGCTGGATGCCTGCCAGTTTTGCGAGAACCGCCGCGAGCTGCGCGGGCTGATTCACTGCCCAATCTCTCTGCGGTGCCAGCCGGATACGCGCACCGTTAGCCCCGCCGCGCTTGTCGGAGCCGCGGAACGTTGACGCCGACGCCCACGCCGTCGATACGAGTTGTGACACTGTCAGGCCGCTGGCCAACACCTGCGCCTTGAGCGACGCGATGTCGACGGCATCGATCAGGGGGTGATTCGCCGCAGGAATCGGATCCTGCCAAATGAGCTCTTCGCGCGGCACTTCGGGTCCCAGGTAGCGTGCGCGCGGACCCATGTCACGATGCGTCAGCTTGAACCAGGCACGTGCGAATGCATCGGCGAACTGATCCGGGTGCGCCAGGAAGCGCCGCGAGATCTTCTCGTACGCGGGATCGAAGCGCAGCGACAGGTCGGTCGTCAGCATCGTCGGTACCAGCCGCTGCGACTTGTCGTGCGCGTGCGGAATGGTCGCGGTCGCGCCCTTCGCTCGCCACTGGTGGGCGCCGCCGGGGCTCTTCGTCAATTCCCATTCGTGGCCGAACAGGTTCTCGAAGAAGTTGACGCTGAAGCGAGTGGGCGTCGTGGTCCACGTGACTTCCAGGCCGCTGGTGATCGTATCGGCGCCTTTGCCGCTGCCGAATTTGTTCGCCCAGCCAAATCCCTGTGCTTCGAGATCGGCGGCTTCGGGCTCGACAGCGACATTGCTCGAAGGGGCCGCGCCGTGCGTCTTGCCGAACGAGTGGCCACCGGCGATCAGCGCGACGGTTTCTTCGTCGTTCATCGCCATACGGGCGAACGTTTCGCGGATGTCGCGCGCCGCGGCGAGCGGATCGGGATTGCCGTCGGGCCCTTCGGGATTGACGTAGATCAGACCCATCTGCACGGCCGCGAGCGGGTTTTCGAGCTTGCGCGAGTGGATGTCGCCGTCTGCGTTGTCATCCGCGACCAGCACGCCACCAGCTTTTTCGACACCGTGCGAGCCGTGCGCATAGCGGAGGTCGCCGCCGAGCCAGGCGGTCTCGCGACCCCAGTACACGTCCTGGTCGGGCTCCCACACGTCCGGGCGTCCGCCACCGAAGCCGAAGGTTTTGAAGCCCATAGTTTCCAGCGCAACGTTGCCGGCCAGGATCATCAGGTCGGCCCAGGAAATCCGGCGGCCGTATTTCTGCTTGATCGGCCACAGCAGCCGGCGCGCCTTGTCGAGGCTGACGTTGTCGGGCCAGCTGTTGAGCGGCGCGAAGCGCTGCTGGCCTCGTCCGCCGCCGCCACGGCCGTCACCCGTGCGATACGTGCCCGCGCTGTGCCACGCCATGCGTATGAACAACGGCCCGTAGTGGCCGAAGTCCGCCGGCCACCAGTCCTGCGAATCGGTCATGAGCGCGGCGAGATCTTTCTTCAGCGCGGCGTAGTCCAGGCTCTTGAATTGCGTCGGGTAGTCGAAGCCCGCACCCATCGGATCGGACTTGGCGGAATGCTGGTGCAGCAGGTCGAGCCGCAACTGATTCGGCCACCAATCGCGGTTCGACGTACCGCCGCGACTCGACGTTCCGCCGTGATTGAACGGGCATTTGGCTTCGGCTGACATGGCGAGCTCCGCAGTGTGAAGGGCACGGCAGCGAATGTACGTGGCGGGCGGCCACTATCGAAGTCGATTGATTGGATGATGTGGATAGGCAGGCTCTATCGGGGTCGGCGCACCGTAAGTGCACGCGGTGCCGAGCACTTTGCCAGCACATGGGGCATCCGCCCGCTGTCGAGTCGAGTTTCGCGCAGTGCCGGGCGGCACAGGACTTGCTACTTCCTCGCCATGCGCCTGCCGTCGCTCAAGTTCTTGAAGACGTTCCAGGTCGCTGCGACTCACCAGAGCTTCAAGGCGGCGGCCGAGGAGCTGTTCGTCACGCCCTCGGCGGTCAGTCACCAGATCAAGGCGCTGGAGGAGCAACTCGGCATCGCGCTGTTCGAGCGCGGACCGCACTCGCTCGCTCTCACGGAGGCCGGCCGCAGCTATCTGCAACACGTCGAAACGGTGTTCGCGCGCCTGGAAGCGGTGACCGAGCAGCTGCAGATCCGCCACGGCCGCAGCGTCGTGCGCCTGCATATTCCGCCGTTCTTCGCGACGGAGCTGCTGTTGCCGCGCCTGCCGAAATTCCTCGACTCGCAGCCGGACACGGACATTCACATCAACACGGTGCTGGCGCCGCTTGCCGTGCATGGCGCGGATGCCGATCTCTCGATCGTCGTGGGCGCCGCGCCTGAAAGCGGGCAATCGTGTCACAAGCTGTTCTCGCAGACGTTCGTGCCGGCCTGCTCGCCGACGCTCTTGCAGCGGGTGCCGATCGACACGGTCGACGATCTGAATCGCCACACGTTGATCACGCACGAGGCAAGGCGGGACGGCTGGCAGCGCTGGGCGGAGCCGCTCGGCATCGAGCTGCACCCGAAGAAGCTGGTGCGTTTCGACACGATGTACGCGGCCGCGCACGCGGCTGAGCATGGCGTCGGCGTTGCGCTCGTTTCTGCGCCGCTCGGACACGAACGCTTCATGCAGGGCACTCTGGTGAAGCTGTTCGATGCGGAGCTGCACACGGGCGAGAGCTATTTCCTCGTCGTGCGCAACGAAGATGCAGTTCGCGCCGATGTGTGCGCGCTGAAGCAGTGGATCCTCGAGCAGTTCACTGCGGTCGCGTGAGCGCAATTGTGCCGAGCATGAATTCTTATCGTTTGTCGCGGCAGTCGCAGGTTCGTAGATTGGCTCCGCAACGCTTTCGCTCACAGCGTTCGGGAGGCCAACATGATCGGATCATCTGCAACTCATCATCTGCTGCGACGTGCGCTCATCGTGACCGCGTCGATCCTGCTTGCGGCGCCGCTGGCGAGCAGCGCCGACTCGCTCGACCAGGCCATGGACGCATGCGCGCAGGCGTTCGTCGCCGCGAGCCTGCCGAAGCAGCAGCCGGTAGTCGTCGAGAAACTCAACACGGCCTACCGCACTGTCGACGCGCGCAGCCGCACTTTCCACATCTCGCTGACCGCGACCGGCAGGACCAGCGGCCGGCAGTTTGCGAAGGGCACATGCGTCGTCAATCGCTCCGGTGAGGTCGTAGCTCTCAACGGCAAGCGGTTGCCGCAGTCCGCTGCCTCGGCGATCGCCGCGACCGAAGTCACCGCTGCGCGCTGACCGTCGCGGGCAGAAGCTTCGGGTTGCGCAGCAACGCCGCCGATACCAGCGAGACGAGGAGTCCGACGGGAAAGATCTCCAGGAACGTCATGGGGACTCGGAACAGCGGATTGGCGTAGTTGGCTCGCAGCTCTTCGAGCTTGGCCACCTGCTCCGCCAGCGCCGCGGGCGCAATGCCTTCGGCCTGGCGGGCGCGGATGATGCCGGCGACGTATTCGTCCATGAATGCATAGTCGGTCATCGCCAGGTAGACCTCCCACACCGCGACATAAGCGAGCCCGGCAGCGCCGGCGATGGCGAGTCCCATCGCGAACGCGGCGCCGAACTTGATCACGCCGCCGCGCTCGACGTCGCGATAACGTTTGACGCCGACGAAGATGAACGTCAGCGCCACCAGCATCACGAGATAGCCGAACCATTCCGAGCTGAAGAAGCTCTCGCGACTGGAGAGCAGGATGCCGGTGAGCATCGTCAGGATGATCACGAGGCCGGACAGCAGCCCGTAGGTCAGCGGATATTTCAGCGTTTTCATGGGCCCAACTTCGCCTGCCAGGCTCTGCGGCGCCATCACCCGGACGGGTGATTTCGGCGATTCCGCCAAAGCGGTTACGGAATCAGCGCCAGCTCGCGCGCTTTGTGGATCGCCTGGGTGCGCCGTTGCACCTCCAGCTTCTGGAAGACGCTGGCGATGTGTGTCTTGGCAGTGTTCGGTGAGATTTCCAGCTGCCTGGCGATCTCCTTGTTCGAGCGGCCGGCGGCAAGCAGTTCGAGGATCTCGTACTCGCGCGGCGTGAGGCCCAGGGAGCGGATGGCGGCGTCGTTGCGCTCGAAGGTCGGCTGGACGCGGCGCCGCGTCAGGCGATGCCCGGCCCACAAGCCGAGACCGGCGAAGCCCGCAGCGAGCAGGACGATGTAGATCTCAGTCGAGAACGTGCGCGTCACGTAGCGATATTCGAGCCATTCGAGCCCGGTGACGGTGAGGGCGAGGGCGATCGCGTACAGGATGACCAGTCTTGCCATGTGTTCTACCGCGTGGTCCGGATCAGCTCGACGAACTGCTGGCCATAGCGTGCCAGCTTCGCCTGTCCCACGCCCAGGATCGTCGCAAATTCTTCCAGCGTCGTCGGCTGGCGCTGCGCCATGTCACGCAAGCTGGCATCGTTGAAGACGATATACGGCGGCATGCCGGCTTCGTCGGCAAGTCGTTTGCGCAAGGTGCGCAGTGCCTCGAACAACGCATCGTCGCCGCCCGTCGCGGCAGGCCTTGCTCCCTTCCGTCCGCGAGCAGGCTTGACCGACTCGCCGACATGAACCGCTCGCTCGCCACGCAGCACCGTCCAGCTTGCTTCGTTCAGCGACAACACGGCGTAGCCGTCCTGGGACTGCTTCATGAGACCTTGATGCAGCAGTGCGCGGGCGATGTCGCGCCATTCGTGCAGGCCGAGAGCCTTGCCGATACCGTAGACACTCAAACTCGAATGATCGCGCGTGATCACGCGCTGGGTTTCGCCGCCGCGGAGAATCTCGATGACATAGGCGACGCCATAGCGCTCGTGCCGCTGCGCAAGGCGCGCGATGCAGGACAGGAACTGCCTGGCCTCCGTCGTGCGATCGATCACCTTGCGCGGCTCGATGCAGTTGTCGCACGCGCCGCAGTTGCCTTCGAACGCTTCGCCGAAGTAGCGCAGCTGCACGGCCCGGCGACACTCGCTCGATTCAGCGTAGTTCAAGACGTTGCGCAACTGCTGGCGGGCCATGCGTTGCTCGTCGACCAGCGGCTCGAACGTCACCGGATCGATCTTCTGCGCGATGATGAGCTCGGCGGTGCGGATGTCGCCTGCGCCGAAATACAGGATGCAGCGTGCCGGCTCGCCATCGCGACCGGCGCGGCCGGATTCCTGGTAATAGCCCTCCAGCGTCTTCGGCAGGTCGTAGTGCACGACCCAGCGCACATCAGGCTTGTTGATCCCCATCCCGAAGGCGATGGTCGCGACGATCACTTGTGCATTGTCGCGAATGAACGCGTCCTGGTTGTCGCGCCGCACGTGAGATTCCAGGCCGGCGTGATACGGCAACGCCCGAATGCCATCTTCTTGCAGCCGCCCGGCAATCTCATCGACACGCTTGCGCGAGAGGCAATACACGATGCCCGCACCGGTGCTGTCGCGCGCGAGGCCGAGCACTTCGGTGTACGTCGCCTTCGCCTTGGGCCGCACGGCGTAGTACAGGTTGGGCCGGTTGAAGCTGGCCACGTGAATGCAGGGCTGGCGCAGCGCGAGTTGCTGCACGATGTCCTGCCTGACCCGTTCCGTAGCAGTGGCTGTAAATGCAGCGATCGGTACGTCTGCAAACCGCGTGCGCAGCCGATGAATCTGGCGGTATTCCGGGCGGAAGTCGTGGCCCCAGTCCGAGACGCAATGAGCCTCGTCGATGACCAGCGACGAAATGCCGTGCGTCGCTTGCAGCCGCGGCAGGACGTCGCCTTCGAATTCGGGCTGCAGCAGCCGCTCCGGCGCGACGTACAGCAGTTTCAGCTCGCCGCGCTCGAGCTTGGCGAAGCGTCGCGCCACTTCCGCGCGATCGAGCGAAGAGTTGATGAACGTCGCTTCGATGCCGTTGTCCTGGAGCAGGCGCACCTGGTCCTGCATCAGCGCGATCAACGGCGACACGACGATGCAAACGCCGGGGCGCAGCAGGGCGGGCAGCTGGAAGCACAGCGACTTGCCGCCGCCCGTCGGCATGATCGCGAGGACGTCGCGGCCGCGGAGGATGTCGCGGACGACTGGCTCCTGGCCGGGCCGGAAAGAATCGAAACCGAATCGTTGCTTGAGCTCGCCGGCCAGGGTGGGCCCAGCGAGGATGGGCGAGGGGTCGGCGAGCAGGGCGTCGTTCATCGGGGGCGAAGCATAACCTCGCCCACGGGGCCGTGTGAGACGCTATTTCTTCTCAGCCGCCGGTTTTCAGCCGGTGAAGTCCTTGCCGCAGTGCTGGCA
>CADEEJ010000127.1:8684-13994 GCA_902826315.1 uncultured Steroidobacter sp. | reverse complement strand
CAGGAGTCGCTCGGGCTGACGCCGCGCATGGTCGCGGGCCGGCGCGTCACCGACGGCAAGTCGATGGAAGTGACCAGCATGGTGCTGAACGGCCTGGTCAACACGCAGATCCTCGGCATCTGCCGCGAGCTGGACATCGCTGCGGTCGGCGTCAGCGGCGTCGATGCGGGACTGGTACGCGCTCACAAGCGGCCGCCGGTGAACGTCGACGGACAGGTCGTCGACTACGGCTTCGTCGGCGACATCGATCTGATCGACGTCAAAGTCCTGCAGCAGTTGCTCGACGACGGCCTGATGCCTGTCGTGAGCCCGGTCTCCGCGGACGACAAGGGCACGCTGCTGAACATCAACGCCGACACGGTCGCGGCCGGGATCGGCGCAGGCCTGAAGGCCGAGAAGCTGATGCTGTGCACGGGTGCGCCCGGCATTCTCGAATCCGTCGACGATCCGCGCTCGATCGTTTCCTACACGGACCTCGCCGGCCTCGCGCGGCTCAAGGCGCAAGGGAGCCTGAAGGACGGCATGCTGCCGAAGGCCAAGGCGATCGAGGACGCGCTGCGCGGCGGCGTACGTCGCGTGCACGTCACGTCGTACAAGTCGACCGACAGCATCCTCGCGGAAGTGTTCACGAACGAAGGCACGGGGACGCTGATCGTGGAGAACATCAGCGCGCTGTCGCCCGCCGAACAACACGGCTGATATGAGCCGGCTGTGGGACAAAGGTGGCGAGCTCGACCAGCGCGTGTTGCGTTACACGGCGGGCGAGGATCATGCGCTCGATAACCGGCTCGTCGCTTACGACGTGCGCGCGTCCATTGCGCACGCGGAAATGCTGCACTTGCAGGGCCTGATCTCGCCCGACGATTTTGCAGCGATCGCCGGCGGCTTGAGCGAGATCGGAAGGGCGCATGCGAGCGGCGAGTGGAGCGTGCAGCTCGAGCACGAGGACGGACAAACCGCGCTGGAAAATCTGCTCGTGGCGAAGATCGGCGAAGCGGGCAAGCGCGTGCATCTCGGCCGCTCGCGCAACGACCAGGTGCTGACGGCGCTGCGCCTGTACTTGAAAGACGCAGTGAGCGAGCTGGAGAAGGGAGTCAGCGCGGTCGCCACAGAGCTCGATGAGCTTGGCCAGCGCCAAGGCGCCGTGCAGCTCCCTGGCTACACCCACATGCAGCAGGCGATGCCTAGCTCGGTGGCTTTGTGGGCCGGCGGTTTCGCGGCCGAACTGCGCGACGACGCGGAAGGTCTGCGCCAGTGCCAGCGGCGCCTCGACAAGAATCCGCTCGGTTCCGCTGCAGGCTACGGCGTGACAAACGTGCCGCTCGATCGTGAGCGGACGCGTGCGGCTCTCGGTTTCGCGAGTGTTCAACAACCCGTCACGGCCGTGCAGCTTTCACGCGGCAAAGCGGAAGCGCAGGTTGCGTTCGAGATCGCGCTCGTGATGCAGGACGCAGGCCGGCTCGCCGCCGACCTGCTGTTGTTCTACACGCAGGAGTTTTCTTTCGTCGCGTTGCCCGACGCATTCACGACGGGCTCGTCGATCATGCCGCAGAAGCGCAACCCGGACGTGTTCGAGCTGATCCGCGGCCGCACGGCTACGGCCGGCGCAGCGCTGAGCGAAGTGCTCGGCATCGTCGCGAAGCTCCCGTCCGGCTATCAGCGCGACTTGCAACTGCTCAAGGCGCCGCTGTTCCGCGCGATCGACGTGTGCCTCGACACGCTCGCGATCCTCGTCGCCGCGCTGCCGGGCGTGAAGTTCCGCCCCGAGCACATCGCGCTGGATCCAGCGATCCATGCCGCCGAGGCCGCTAACGAGCTGGTCGTGAAGGAAAGCCTCTCGTTCCGCGAGGCGTACCGCAGAATTGCCGAGAAGCTGAAGAAATGAGCGCCGCGATCTGGTTTCGCCCTTACACGATCGAGTATGTCCGCTCGTTGACCGCGAACCTGCCGCAGCACCTTGGCATGGAGTTCACGGAGCTCGGGGCGGATTTCCTGCGCGCGCGCATGCCGGTCGACAGCCGCACGCGCCAGCCCTACGGCATCCTCCACGGCGGCGCCTCGGTGGCGCTCGCAGAGACTCTCGGCAGCACTGGCGCCGGCCTCGTCGTCGATCCTGACAAGTACGCCGTCGTCGGTCAGGAAATCAATGCCAACCACGTACGCGCCATCAGCGACGGCTTCGTCATCGGCACTACGCGCCCGATGCACATCGGCAAGCGCAGCCACGTGTGGGAGATCCGCATCGCCGACGAGCGGGACCGGCTGGTATGCATTTCGCGCATCACGATGTTCGTGATGGAAAAAAGCTGACAGCCTTGGCTGCTATACTTCGGCCATGCTTTCGCGGCCGAAATTCCTGCTGTTGCCACTCGCGCTGCTCGTCGCGTCCTGCGGCCTGAAAGGCCCGCTGTACCGCCCCGACGAGCCGCGCAACGACACGACCACGCCCGCTGCAGATCCCGCCGCCACCGCCAAGAAGAAACCGGGTGAGACCAGCGCGCCGCCGACCGGCACGCCGGCCGATCCGGCTCGACCCGCAGTTCCTCCGGATCGTTGATGAACGCGCGGCGCAAGCTCGTCCTCGTCGACGGCTCCGGCTATTTGTATCGCGCGTTCCACGCGCTGCCGCCGCTGCAGAACTCGCGCGGCGAGCCGACCGGTGCCGTGCTCGGCGTCGTCAACATGCTCAACAAGCTGTGCAAGGATGAAACGCCGGAGCTGATCGCGGTGGTGTTCGACGCGCCCGGCCGCACGTTCCGCGACGAACTGTTCGAGCAATACAAGGCGACGCGCACGCCGATGCCGGACGATCTGCGCTCGCAGCTGCAGCCGCTGCTTGACTGCGTCGAGGCGATGGGCCTGCCGCTGCTGCGTATCTCGGGCGTGGAAGCCGACGACGTGATCGGCACACTGGCGAAACAGGCCGCCGCCCAGGATTTCGACGTGCTGATCTCCACCGGCGACAAGGACATCGCGCAGATGGTCAGCGAGCGCATCACGCTCGTGAATACGATGTTCGACTCGCGCCTGGATCGCGACGGCGTGAAGAACAAGTTCGGCGTGTGGCCCGAGCAGGTCATGGACTACCTCGCGCTGATCGGCGACGACATCGACAACATCCCGGGCATCGACAAGGTCGGGCCGAAAACCGCGGCGAAATGGTTGAACGAGTACGGCACGCTCGACAAGCTGGTCGAGAATGCCGCGGCCGTTACCGGCAAGGTCGGTGAGAACCTGCGCGCCGGGCTGCAGACGCTGGAGCTGTCGCGCAAGCTCGCGACGATCGATTCGAACCTCAAGCTCGATTGCGAGCTGGAATCGCTCGTGCGCCGCGAGCCGAACAAGGAGCGGCTGCGGGAGCTGTACACGCGCCTCGAATTCCGCGCGCTGCTGCGCCAGCTCGAAGGCGGCGCGGCCGCGAGTGGCGCCCCGATGGCGGCGCCGCCTGCAGTGGAATCGGCAGTCGCCTCGACGAGGCCGCCGACGAACTACGAATCGATTCTCACGATGGCGGACCTGCAGCGCTGGATCGACAAGCTGCGAGCGGCCGAGCTGATTGCGCTGCACGTCGAGGCGGTTTCGCTGGATTACATGGAAGCGGAGATCGTCGGCCTCGCTTTCAGCATCGAGCCCGGCACCGCTGCGTACGTGCCGATGCTGCATGACTATGCAGGCACACCTCAGCAGCTCGCCGAGGCGGAAGTGTTCAAGGCATTGCAGCCGCTGCTCGAAAACGAGCAGCTGGCGAAGATCGGACATCATCTGAAGTACGGCGAGCACGCGCTCAAGCGCAAAGGTATCGAGCTGCGCGGCATGCGCTTCGACTCGATGCTGGAATCGTATATTTGGAACAGCACGGCGACGCGCCACGACATCGATGCGGTCGTCCGTCGCTATCTCGGCTTCGATCCCATCCATTACGAGGATCTGACCGGCCGCGGCGCGAAGCAGATTCCCTTCAGCCAGGTGGCGATCGACGTCGCGACCAAGTACGCGGCGGAGAACGCCGACGTCGTTCTGCAGCTGCATCACGTGCTGTGGACGAACATCTCAGGCGTGCCAGCGCTGCGCAAGCTTTATGAAGAGATCGAGCAGCCGCTGGTCCCGGTTCTGTATCGGATGGAGCAAGCCGGCGTGCTGATCGACGGCGAACTGCTGCGTCAGCAGAGTCTGGAGCTGGCCCGGCACATGCGCGAGATCGAAGGGCGCGCGTACGAAGCAGCGGGCGGCCCGTTCTCGCTCGACTCGCCAAAGCAGCTGCAGGAAGTCTTATATGTGAAGCTCGGCCTGCCGGTGCTCGGCAAAACAGCGACCGGGCAACCGTCGACCGCGGAGAGCGTGCTGGAGGAGCTCGCGGAGAAAGGTCACGAGCTGCCGAAACTGATCCTGGACTACCGCGGCTTCGCCAAGCTCAAGTCGACGTACACGGACAAGCTGCCGCTGCAGATCAATCGCACTTCGCAGCGCGTGCACACGTGCTATCACCAGGCAGTCGCGGCAACGGGCCGGCTCTCGTCGATGGAGCCGAACCTGCAGAACATACCGATCCGCACGCCCGAAGGACGCCGCATCCGCCAGGCGTTCGTCGCGCCGCCGGGCTGGTGCATCGTCGCCGCCGACTACTCGCAGATCGAGCTGCGGATCATGGCGCACTTGTCCGGCGACGAGGGCCTGCTGAATGCGTTCGCCGAGGAGCGCGACATCCACCAGGCGACCGCTGCGGAAGTCTTCGGCCTGGCGGTCGAGCAGGTCAGCGCCGACCAGCGGCGCACGGCGAAGATGATCAACTTCGGCCTCATCTACGGCATGTCGGCGTTCGGGCTCGCGTCGCGGCTCGGCATCGAGCGCAGCGAAGCGAAGCGCTACGTGGATCTGTATTTCGAGCGCTATCCCGGTGTGCGGCGCTACATGGACGAGACGCGGCAGCAGGCACGCGAGCGCGGCTATGTCGAGACCGTGTTCGGCCGGCGGCTCTATCTGAACGACATCGCCTCGCGCAACGCGGCTCTGCGCCAGGGCGCCGAGCGCGCCGCAATCAATGCGCCGATGCAAGGCACCGCTGCGGACATCATCAAGCGCGCGATGATCGAGGTCGACCGCTGGCTGAGCACGTCGCGCATCCCCGCGCGCCTGCTCCTGCAAGTCCACGACGAGCTGGTCTTCGAGGTACAGCGCGAAGCGGCCGACGAGCTGATGGGCCGCGCCCGCGAGCTGATGAGCGGTGCCGCCGAATTGCGGACGTCGCTGAAAGTCGACGTCGGCTCGGGCGCCAATTGGGACGAAGCTCACTGATTTCGGAGCGTAAAGGAA
>CADEEJ010000127.1:0-8584 GCA_902826315.1 uncultured Steroidobacter sp. | reverse complement strand
TTCAATTGCCGTTCAGCTCTGTCCGGCATTCTCTGCCCCCGCACCCTTCAGTCACGGAGATCCTTGCATGCGTAAAGCAATCCTGTTCGCGGCCGCGCTGCTGACCCTGCCGGTATTGCCGGCGGTCGCCGCCGACAACGGTTTCTACCTCGGCGCCTCGATCGGCCAGGCGAACCTGAAGATCGACGATCTGAGCAACGGCGTGGCGACGCAAGACTTCGATGCCGACGATATGGGGTTCAAGCTGATCGCCGGCATGCGCCCGCTCGACTGGCTCGGCCTCGAAGCGGCCTACGTCAACTTCGGCGAGCCCGAAGACACTGTGCTCGGCCAGAAGCTGAAGGCCGACGGCGACGGCATCACTGCCTTTGCGGTCGGATTCCTGCCCACCGGTCCGGTCGACCTGTACGCGAAGGTCGGCCTCATCTCCTGGGATAGCAAGATCGGCGGAACCTTCGACGACGACGGCACTGACCTGGCGTACGGAGTCGGCGCGCAATTTCGCGTGCTCGGTCTCTCCATCCGGGCCGAATACGAGAAGTTCGATATCAGCGACGTCGATCTCGACATGATTTCGGTCGGCCTCACTTATACGTTCCTGTGATGCACAGCCCCGCGCCGCTGTTGTCGATGTACAACGGCGGTGCGCGGGTGGGCGGATTTGCTGGCTTTGAGCGGGCTTCCGGCGCGACATTGCCGCAACGTCCGGACGCCTCCGCACGTCGCAATCAACCGACTGAAATCATGAATCTTTCTTCACATTCGGCAGGGGGAATTCGCGCGGAACTTTGACCGAACGCAGACGTCTCAATCTACGAGCGTCGGCCAGGACGCTCCTGTTCGCTGACCTCCCTGAGCGAACGGTTAACCCGGTCCATCCCCATGCCGGGTAACACTAACCCGGTGGCTCTCAGGAGCCACCGGGCTTTTTTTCGCCCGTTTTTTTCGGTCGAAAGCGGCCGAGGCCCTTTCGACAGAGCGCCGTCAAAAGGCGCGACTTTTGCCGGCTTCTTTCTTGTTCAACAGCTCCAGAACTTCCCGACGCGCCTCGTCGACGCCGGTCTTCGCGACGGCCGAGAACAGCTGGACGGTCGCGACGCCTTCGACCTGCGCCCGCACCTGCTTCAGCACCGTCATCGCTTCGCCGCGGCTGAGCTTGTCCGCCTTGGTCAGCAGGATGTGCGTCGCGAGGCCGTTTGCCCCGCTCCAGTCGAGCATCTGCACGTCGAAGTCGGTCATCGGCCGGCGCGCATCCATCACGATCACCAGCCCGGCCAGCGAGTCGCGCGCCTCGATGTAGCGCGACAGCAGCTCCTGCCAGTGATCCTTGATGCGCTCCGGCACTTTCGCGAAGCCGTAGCCGGGCAGATCCACCAGCCGCTGCGAGCCGTCGAGGCCGAAGAAATTGATCAGCTGCGTGCGGCCCGGCGTCTTGCTGGTGCGCGCCAGATCCTTGCGGCCGGCGATGGCATTCAGCGCGCTGGACTTGCCGGCGTTGGAGCGGCCGGCAAACGCGACCTCGGCGCCTTCGTCGGGCGGAAACTGGTGCGGCTGCCAGGAGCTCGTGATGAAGCGGGATTCGGGGAAGTGCGGCATTCCAGGGGTCGGCTCGGGAGGCGGCGAAGGGCCGCTAGTGTACAATTCCGCGCCTTTTAAGCGCCCAGCTGCCTTGGAGTTTTGCCCGATGAAGCGTTCGCCTGCCCCGCACTTCGTCCTCACATTGGCGCTCTCGGTTATGCTGGGGGGCCTGGGTGTGAGCGCCGCTGCACGCGCGGACGGCTCGGCCGAGAAGGGCGAGTCCAAGTCCACGGCGTGCATCGCCTGTCATGGCGTGAACGGCAACAGCGCCAATCCGGAATGGCCGAGCCTCGCCGGCCAGCACGAGCAGTACATCCGCAAGCAGCTGCAGGCATTCAAGAGCGGCGCCCGCAAGAATCCACTGATGACGCCGATGGCGATGGGACTGTCGGACGACGACATGGCAGATCTCGGCGCCTACTTCGCGTCACAGAAGCCCGCGGGTCTGGAAGCCGACCAGGGCAAGCTGCAGCTCGGCCAACGCATCTTCCGCAGCGGCGACACGAAGAGCGGCATCCCCGCGTGCGCCGCGTGTCACGGCCCGACCGGCGATGGCAATCCGCCAGCCGCGTATCCGTTGCTGCGCAGTCAATATGGAACCTACGTCGCCGCGCAGCTGCGCGCGTATCGCGCCGGCACTCGCCAGACCGATCCGAACAAGATGATGCGCGACATCGCGAGCACGATGTCCGACGAGCAGATCGACGCCGTCGCTTCGTATGTTCAAGGCCTGCGCTGAACCCCGCATCAAATGACATCACGCATGAACAAGTTTCTCTCCACTGCTCTCCTCGGACTGGTATTGGCCGCGTCGATCGCTTGCACCAAGCAACCGCAGCCGGCAGGTCCCACGCAACCGGCGGCTCAACCGGACGCCGCACAGCCCTCGGGCGCCGCGCCTGCTGCAGCCGACGCTGCCGCGCCGGCAACGACTGAAGAATCGGCGCCGACCGCGCCGGCGGAAACCGTCACCGAGACTGACGATGCGCCCGAGTCGACCGAGCAGGCCGCGAGCGGCGTGCAGCCGACGCTGAAGCTCGCCACTGCGACGAACGCCCCGGCCACGGAGCACTTCAAGGAAGGCGCGAACTATCGCAAGGTCGTACCCGCGCAGCCCACCAACGTGACGCCCGGCAAGATCGAGGTCGTGGAGTTCTTCTGGTACGGCTGCGCTCACTGCTTCCAGCTCGATCCCGCGATCGAGGCGTGGCGCAACAAGGGCAAGCCGGCGTACGTGGAGTTCCTGCGCGTGCCGGGAATGTGGAACGACACGCTGCGCATCCACGCGCGGTTGTTCTACACCGCCGAAGCGCTCGGTAAGCTGGACGCCCTGCACTCGACGATCTTTCGCGAGATCAACGTCAACAACAATCCGCTGAACACGGTCGAGACGATGGCCGCGTTCTTCAAGAAGCAGGGCGTCAGCCCCGAGGAATTCCAGAAGGCGTTCGCCTCGTTCGCGGTGGAGTCGAAGCTGCAGCGCGCCGACTTCCTCAACCGCCGCTACCAGATCGACTCCGTGCCGACGGTGGCCATCAACGGCAAGTACGTGACGGACGAAGGCAAGGCTGGCGGCGAGCCGCAGCTGTTCCAACTCATCGAAGAGCTTGCCGCGCATGAGCACGGCGGCTGACGCCGTCGCGCGGCACCTAGCGGCATGCTGAACATCTTCATTCAGCAGCCGCAGGGTCTGGCGCGCACGACGCCGGGCTCGCCGCCGAAGATTCCCGAAGAGGCGATCTGGCTCGACCTGCTCGAGCCGAAACCGGACGAGGAAAAGCTGGTCGAGCGCGAGCTCGGCATCGACGTGCCGACGCGCGAGGAAATGAAGGAGATCGAAACCTCGAACCGGCTGTACGAGGACAACGGCGCGTTGTACATGACGACGACGATCGCCGCGCAGCTCGATACCGATCGTCCCGTCGCGACAGCGGTCACGTTCATCCTGACGGGCTCGCGACTCGTCACCAATCGCTACCTCGACACCAAGCCGTTCCAGCAATTCATCGCGTACGCCGAGAAGCATCCGGCGGCATGTATCAACCCGCTCGCGCTGCTTGGCGGCCTGGTCGAAGCGTTCACCGAGCGCATAGCCGACGTGCTGGAGCGTGTCGGCGGCGACCTCGACAATCTGTCGGGCAACATCTTCGCGCAGCGCGGCAACGGCACCCCTGACAGCCGCGACCTGCGGCGCATGATCGAGCGCATCGGCTTCAACGGCGAGCTCAATTCCAAGTCGCGCGAGAGCCTGGTGAGCCTGGGCCGCATGCTGATGTTCGTGCAGCAGTCAGCGCCGATGACCGGCGAGCAGCGCGACCGCTTCCACTCGATCAGCCGCGACGTCACTTCGCTGTCCGACCACGCGAGCTTCCTCGGCACGAAGACCTCGTTCCTGCTGGAGGCGACGCTCGGCCTGATCAATATCGAGCAGAACAACATCATCAAGATCTTCTCCATCGTCGCGGTGATGCTGATGCCGCCGACGCTGGTCGCGAGCATCTACGGCATGAACTTCCATTTCATGCCGGAGCTCGACTGGCACTTCGGCTACCCGCTGGCGATCGTGCTGATGGTCGTGTCGGGCCTCATTCCGTACGTTTTCTTTCGACGCCGAGGATGGCTGTAGTGGCACACACGATCACGAGCATGGCGCTGTTCTGCGATTTCGAGAACATCGCGCTCGGCGTGCGCGACGCCAAGTACGCGAAGTTCGACATCGACCGCGTGCTGGAGCGCCTGCTGCTGAAGGGCAGCATCGTCGTGAAGAAGGCGTACTGCGACTGGGAACGCTATCGCGAGTTCAAGGCGCCGATGCACGAGGCCTCGTTCGAGATGATCGAGATCCCGCACGTGCGCATGTCCGGCAAGAACTCCGCCGACATCCGCATGGTCGTGGACGCGCTCGACCTGTGCTACATGAAGGCGCACGTCGACACCTTCGTGATCATCAGCGGCGACTCGGACTTCTCGCCGCTGGTCAGCAAGCTGCGCGAGAACAACAAGTTCGTCATCGGCGTCGGCGTGAAGAGCTCGACCTCGGACCTGCTGATCGCGAACTGCGACGAGTTCATCTACTACGACGACCTGGTGCGGCAGGACGAGCGCAAGAAGCAGCAGCGCACGCGACGCAAGCCGACCGCGAAGCAGGCCGCCGAAGCTGCGAAGGACCCGCAGCCGAAGGGAGAGAAGACCGAGGAAGACCGCAAGCAGGAAGCGTTCGACCTGCTGCTCGACACGATCGATGCGCTCGCGGAAGAGCGCGACCAGGACGAGAAGATCTGGGGCTCGATGGTCAAGCAGGCGCTCAAGCGCCGCAAGCCGGGCTTCAACGAGAGCTACTACGGTTTCCGGACTTTCAGCGACCTGCTGGAAGAGGCGCAGACGCGCAAGCTGCTGACGCTCGAACCGGACCAGAAGTCGGGCGGATATGTGATTCGGCGCGCGCCGCGCGAGTAATCGACGATCACAACGAGTCGGCGTCGGTTCTCGAGAAGATCACGTTGTGGACTGCACGCAGCGGCTCACGCACGCGCTGCGGCCGCGAGAGCGCGCTAGCGGGATAAGCGTAGCGCTGGAAGTAGTGATCCTCGCGCAGCTCGTACGGAAAGAATCCGAGACCGGCCAGGTACTGCAGCAGTTCGTCAGGGTCGGTCGCCGCGTCGGGGCCCGCCGAGATTTCCACGATCAGCTCCAGTCGCTCGTCGAAACAGCCGCGCTCCAGCTCGAGCCCGCGCAGCGTGCGTCCCTCGACGCCTTCGACGTCCACCTTGATCAGCCGTGCGCGGCGGCACTCTTCGAGCGTCAGCATCTGCGCCAACGTCCGCGCGGCAACCTTGACTGATTCGGCCTGCGCCGACTGCTGGATCATGCCGGACGAGCCGATGTTCCCGGCACCGCCCCAGTACAACAGCACCTCGCTCGGTTCGCCGGGGCCGACTGCTGCTTCGTTGATGAGTCGAGTGTTCGTCAGCGCGTTGGCCGCGACGTGCGCAGACAGGTGCTGAAATATCGCCGGCATCGCTTCGACGGCGACGACACGACCCGAGGGACCGACACGATTCGCCGCGAGCAACGTGAAGTAGCCGATGTTTGCACCGACGTCGATGAACACCTCGCCGGGCGACAGGCGATTCTCGATCCACGCCGACAGGTTCGGTTCCCAGAGGCCGAAGTAATAGAGGTTGCGCTGGATCCAGTCCCGCGTATGGCCGTTGATGCGCCAGCCGCGCGGCGTGGTCGTGCTGTAGGCGAACTCGCGGCGCCGGACCAGGCTCCACACCAATCGCTTCAGGGCCAGTCCGGGAACGTTGCGGATCAAACTCGGGAGAAACGTCATCGTGCCGACCATACCAGATCGGCTATCAGCGGCAGATGATCCGAGCCGTGCGACGGTCCGAGCCGCACGTCGCTGCTGCGCCAGTGTTGGGACGTCCAACAGTGATCGATGCGGATCCCGAGCGGACCCAGTTGCGAGGGCCAGGACGGTGCGAGGCCGTGTCCTGCGCCGCAGTCGCTCAGCCCGGAACTCTGCAACGCCGTGCGGAAATGGTGCGACCAGGGCGCGGCGTTGAAATCGCCCGCGACGATCAGCGGCTCCTGGTGCGCGGCCGCGAACGCCGCGACGCCTGCCAGCTCGGCGTTGCGCATTCGCGAGCTCTTCGGCCCCAGCGGCCAGTGCAGATGCACGCCGAGTACTGTCACCGGCGTGCCCTGCCAATCGATCGTGACGCGCGCGGCGCGCACTCCGGGACCGTCAGTCAGCGCGAGCGATTCGGCCGAGACGATCGGCCAACGCGCGAACACGATTGCGCCGTGCGGCAATCGCTCGTTGAACGAATAAGGATATGAATGCAGGTAGGCGCCGATGCGCAGCGCGCCGTCATCGCGGTCGCGCTCTTCGAGCACGATCACGTCTGCTTGCGTCTGCTCGAGAAAGCGCCCCATAGCAGCGTAGTCGTGATTGCGAAACCAGGTGTTGTAGGCAACCACGCGGAATTTCGGCGAGGCGGCGTCAGCGCGCGCGGTCTGCACGCCCATGTAGCTGACGATTGGAATGGCACCGAGCACGGCGCCGGCAATCGCCAGCACGCCGAGCAACGGCGAGCGCAGCGCGAACAGCAGGATCGCGACGATCAGGAACAGCAGGGTGTACTGGACGCGGAAGTTGGCAAACAGATCGAGCGGCCATGCGTAGCGGCCGAGCATCGCCGCCAGCAGTGCGCACCAGAGGGCGATTAGGCTCGCCACGGCAAGTCGCCGGCGCACGTGTTGGATTACATCATCGCCTTCGCCGGCATTCGCCAGCGTTGGCTCGCAGCGCGTCCTGACGCGTAGTAGAGCTCGACGCGCCGCACACCTTTAACGCGGCGCGTCGACCGACGCACTTCGCGCAGCAACCGCAGCAACAACTGCTCACCGGCGCGCAGGCCGCCGCTGGCGAACTCAGCGTCGATGCTCAAGTGCATCACGGTCACGTGCTCTACATCCTGGCGTGTATAGACCGCTACACCGACCGGGCGACCCGCCGCGTCCAGCGCGAACAGCGACTGCACGTCCGGCATGCCCTTCATGTAGATGCGCAGGCGATCGCGATCCGCGACGATCTCGGGCGCGCCGAACTTTTCGATCGCGTTGGCTATGCAGTCGCTGACGCGACCCTGGCAGGAATTGAAAAAGACGAGACGTTCGAGCGCGGCGCGCTGGGCAACGGATACATATGATTTGAATTCTGTCGTTGCGCTCATGGGTTCCCTACCGCGAAGCCGGGTCCGGGGGTGCCGACGGATAATGATCGGGACTCCTGGGCTTTGTCGAGCGCGATCCGCGCTGCTGCAGGCGCGTAAGTGCCGGCAAAATCGTCGAAAAGCAGCGTCTGTCGCGAAAACACGTCACCGACCGGCGGGCGTCGCAAAGTCGCGAATTCAACACCTTGCAGGTGGCCGGGGCCGTAGCTTCGAGGCCGTGGAGGGCCAGTGTTGCAGACGGATCACAGCGCCCGGGCATTCCATGACAGGCGATTTCGCAGCGCGGATACGGTAAGAGCGCGACTTGCCCGGAAATCAGCCTTTGGCGCACTTTCCCCTAGGCTGAAATGCCATGCTGACTGCGCGAAACTTTGAACTGGCGCAAGTTTTCGTCCTTTAAAAACGGGAACTGGTTCGAGCGCTGTTAAAACGCTTATTGTCAGATAACACCATAGTTGTAAGCCGGGGCGACACTTGCTCGCGCGTCGCCAACTGGCGCGCTGCATCGCACAGGGGAATTGTTCATGGGTATTCTGGATCTCGGTCGATATAAGGGAATCGTGTTCGCGATCACCGGCTTCCTGGTGTTCATCGCGATCATTCTCGCGGTGAACCACGGCAAGGCCGGGCAGTTCTCCGACGACGTCTCCGCCGTCAAATTTCTCGCCGAGCAGCGCGAACAGCCTGGTGCGGTCTATGCCGCGGGCGTCGAGCTGGCCGCGCGACTGAAGAACGGTCAGAAGATCGACGAACCGCTCGAAGCGCTGCGCAAAGCAGCGAAGTCGTACGACAACGCGCTCAGCAGCCTCGCGAACGGCGGCATGATCACCGATAGCACCGGCAACGTGTTCGTCGTGCCGGCGCTCACTGCCGACGAAGCGCAGGGCGCGCTCGGCAAGGGCACGAAGCTGTGGAATGCATATAAGGCCAAGCTTGACCCCGTGCTGCGGTTCTCCGGCTCGCCGTACGCGGCGCCGGATGCAGCACCTGCGCCGGCGGCGAAGAACGCGCCGCTCGAAGCAGCGCCGGTGCCGCTCAGCCCGCGCGGTCGCCGTCTGCAGGCGGCCCTTCAGGATCTGAACACCTACGGTGCGACGTCGAACACCCAGCTGCGCGACGTGATGGTCGATCTGACGTCACAGGTCGAAGCCGCAAGCCGCGGCCGCTCGGACACTCTGCGTACGGTGCAGGTGGTCGGCATCGGCGTCGCCGTGCTGCTGCTCGGCGCGATCTTCTTCTACTTCGCGCGCAACATGCGCAAG
>CADEEJ010000126.1:3368-13995 GCA_902826315.1 uncultured Steroidobacter sp. | reverse complement strand
CCGGCCAGCTCCGCGGCGCGTGCCGTGCCGTAGATGTTCCGCAAGCGTTTCGGATCGCCACGCTGCGATTCCTCGAACGCTGCGAGCGCGGCGATCGGGCGCTTCAGGTCCAGCAACAGCTCGCCGAGCATCTCGCGGACCGGGATCACCCGTCCCGGCATCATGATGTGCTCCTCGGTCCGGTCCTCGCGATCCGCTGCAGCACGCATGAGCTTGACGGCTTGCTCGTTCCGACCGTCGGCCCGCGCAACCCAGGCGCGGATCGTGTCGACCTGGATGTCCACTTGCTCGATCCAGTAATCCTTCTTCTGCGCGATCATCGCCTCGCGCAGCTTGGCGAGACGGGCGAGTTCGGCTTGGGCGGCCGGCGCGTTGCCGCTTCGCGCCGCGCCGAGGCCTCGCGCGTACGCATTGACGGCTTCACCTTCGGGAAACGGCGCCCAATCGAAAGCCGGGCTCGCAGGCCGCAGGGAGAGCTGCGCCGCTTGCACCCAATCGCTGCGTTCGAGCGCGAAGCGCGCGGGAATTGCTGCCGCGGCATAGGCGATCTGCCGCGTCTGCTCGTTGAACTTCTCGTTCGACTGCACGAACTCGACCCACTGGCGCGCGTTTGCGTCGCGACCCAGCTGCAGCGACGCGTACGTGAGGTAGTCGAGCGCGTGATAGACGTCGCGGTCGGCTTTCGCGCTGGCGCGCGACCGCACGTTCATGTCGATCGAATCCTGCCACTGGCCCACCTTCGAGAAGATGTGCGACGGCATGTGCAGTGCATGCGGTGAGTCCGGCGCAATCGCCGCGTAGCGCCGCGCGGCGTCGAGGCCGTGCTCAGCGATCGACGGGAAATCGTAAGCGTGGATCAGAAAGTGAACGACGCCGGGATGACGCGGTTGAGCTTCGGCGATCTTCTCCAGAATGCGCGCGCTCTTGAGCTGCTGGGCGTGCGTCAAATCGTTGCGATCCGCCGTCACCTGCAACCAGTAGGCATACAAGACAGCCGCTTCCGAATCCTCCGGATACCGCATATGCAGTTGCTCCAGAGCCTTCTCGTATGCAGCCGCGCGCGTCTTGAACGGAACCGTCGCGTGATCCTTGAAGACCGTCTCGACAGCTGCGATGTAGTCGCGCTCGCGCGGTGTCTTGCCGCCGATTTGCTTCGCCTTCGCGACCGCGGCCCAACCCTCCTGCTCGAGTTTCGGCGTAGGCGGCGCACCGAGCGGATTGTCGAGGCTGGCGACCGCCTTGGCCCAGTGCGCCATCGCGCAAGCAGGGTCTGCCTGCAGCACCGCAGTCACCGCGGCGTCGACTCTTTCCCAGTAAAACGAGTACAAGAGCGCGGCTACAGTGTTGAACCGAGATTGCGCCTCGGCGTTGCACGAGACGGGGAAGTTCACTTCGCCGAGAGCACCGCCATCGTCGTGTCGATGACCCTGCTCCTGCGCGAAAGCGCGCGGCGTAACGAGCGTCGAGGCAGCGATGCAGGCAGCAAGCGCGAGCTTCATCGTGCGTCCTCCGTGGAAAGGCTCTTGCAGCATCCTCCCGCAAGACGCGCCGCGCATCACACAAACATGTGAGCGCCCCCTAGCCTGTGAATCGCAGACACCACCGGGCGGCCAGCGTGGCGAGCTTCTCCTCCGATCGCCAGGGCTTGATGCGACCGTGTCCGAGCGCGGCGATCTCCGCGCGCAGCCGCTGTTCCGTAGCAGACACGTCGGCAGCCGCCTTCGCGTAGGCGTCGCGTTCGACCAGCACGCCGCAATCGATGCCTTGCTCCGCGAGCGCTTCCGTCACGACCTCGCGAAACAACTTGCCTTCGAGCGCGTGAACACGAACGTGCGGATTGCCGAGCGAATCGGGATCGATGACGCTGCCGACGACGATTCCGGCGCGCTCGATGCCGGCGTACTCTTCCAGCAGCTTGCTCATCTCGCGCGCGGCCACGCGCCGCACTTCTTTCACAGCCTTGTCGGAAAGTGCGGCTCCCTGCCCCTCGGGCAACTCGATCGTCGGATGATACGGAAAGCGGGACTGCGGCAGCTCTTCGCTGGCGAGCGCGACAGTGCAGACGGCCTCGATGGAGAAACCGTCGCGGCCCTTGGTCACGATCGAGGCAATCGCAAAGCCCGACTTGATGCGCAGACCGATGGCTTTCATCGGATGGCTCCCCGTTCCGCCGCGATCATGCTCCGGGAGACATGATCGCGCTAGAACCTGCCAGCGCGCGTCAACGTTGTCGTCAATCCTTCTTCGCGACGGTCGCCGGTTCGAGCGCCCGCGCGCTCATCAGTGCAAAGGCGAGCGAGTAGTTACCCTCGTGGCAGGCGTATTCGAGCATCTGCTCGTCGGAACGGCCGAAGCGCGTCTCGCCCTTCCAGGGCTGCGTGTAGTAGGTCGGGTCTTCCACCGTGAACAGGTAACGCAGCTCGCTCGGCGACACCCGGGTGATGCGCTCCGTCACGGTCGTGCCGGGGCCGACGAAGAACAGACTGGCCGGGCCGGCGCGCGCAGCGCTGGTCGGCGCAAAGTACTTGGTCTCGATCACCAGCGTTTCGCCTTCCCACCAGCCGATCGAATCGCCCACCCAGGAGACGACGGCAGGCGGTACGTGCTTCGCGTTCATGCGAACGACGCGTGCCTCGTGCAGTTCCTCGGATGCGATGACGATCGAGTTTGCCGTCTGCACGATCTGGCGCAGATCGGCGGCCGGCACTACAGTGACTGGCGGCGTCGCGCTGATCGCAGCCAGACAGCGCTCCGAGCCCGGTCGCGCCTCCGGGCCATCGAATGCCGTCAGCACGGCTCCGCCGGTCGCTTTGGCCAGCGTCTTGAAGTGCTCGTTGCCGGGAAGCTTGCCGTCGGCCGGATCGGTGATGATGGAGCTGCGATACTCGCCGCGGATCGGCTCGATGCCGCGATCCCAGAAGTAGACCGAAGGCTCGGCGGGCCGCGACAGGTCCTCGCTCTTCGCCAGGATCCGCGCCTGCAGCTGCGCCGCTTCATCGCGCGTGATGACGAACGACTTGATCTCGGCGGGACGCTCGAGCGGCGTGATGTTCTTGTGCGACCACACGCCCTGCAGATCCACCTGGCCGTCCGTCAATCGCGGGGCCCGGTACTCACCGGCCTGTGCAGCGGCCGCAGCCGCCAGCAACCCGCATACATATATATAGCGCACGCAACCATCCCCGGATTGAAACTGGGGATTATTGTCAATTTCACGGGACCGGCCGCCTACGCACTAAAGTCAGCGTGCTTGTCTCACGACTGCCGGGTCGCGATGTGACGTAAGGGCATTGAGCCAGCGCCGCACGTTGCGTTTGCCGGCCACGTTCACCGCGACCGTCAGTGCGATCAGCCGCAAGTCGAGAACCAGGCCTTGCCGTTGCAAGTACAAGCGATCGAGCCGCCGCGTAGAACGCGCCGTCGGTGCGGCAAGCAGCTGCGACAGGCCCGTGATTCCAGGTTTCACAGCGAAGCGCCAGTCATCGGGCGGCTCGTGCCAGCCGAGCCTTTCGACGTCCGCTTGCGTGAGCGGCCGCGGGCCAACGACGCTCATTTCACCGCGCAACACATTCACGAACTGCGGCAGCTCGTCGATGCCGGTGCGACGCAGCCAGCGACCGACGCGCGTTACGCGTTGCTCACGCATGCTGCGCAACTTGAGGATCGTGAACGGATGTCGCTGCCGGCCCACGCGCGATTGCGCGAAGAGTGGCGAGCCACTGTCCTCCAACCATGACGCGACTGCGATACCTGCCACGAGCGGCGCGAACGCCGCGCATGCGGTGCCGGCGACGAGCACGTCGAGCGCCCGCTTTCCAAGATACGGTTTTGCAGTAGAAGAATTCATATCGCTAGACTCCCGCGCTGACACATTGACTGGCTCGCGCCGCCGCTGCGTCGCTTGCCCCAAGCTCTTCGAGCCGCGGCCGCAATTTCAGATGCCGCTGGCGCGAGTGCTCGATCAGCGGCCGCCAGACTGCAGCAGTGAGCCGATGACGGATCAGCACGTGCCAGAAGCGGTTCGATCGCTTGTAGAGATAGCTCATCGCGAGATACGCGAGCACCGCTTTGCTGTCGCTGGGCCGTCGCTTCCAGATCGAGGCGTGCGAGAACAACCTGTCGTAGCACCAGGCATAACCGCGATCGAGCTCCTCGCAGCTCATGTGCTTCGGTTGGAAGACCACGTGCGCAGTGTCGTACTTGTCCCAATCCCTGTGCAGGATCCGCCCTTGCGCGTCGAGCTGACGGAACAGCGGCGTGCCGGGATACGGCGTCAGGATGTGGAACGTCGCGCATTCCAGCCGGCTCGCTTCGATCCACTCCACGGTCCGCGCGAAGACATCGGGACGGTCGTGATCGAATCCGAGCACGAAGCTGCCGTTCACCTGGATCCCGTAACGATGGAGCAACGCGACGCGGCGCGCGTAGTCCACAGGCGCCGGCGTGCGTTTGCGCGCATCGGTCAGATTGCCCTCGTTCAGCGATTCGAAGCCGACGAAGACGCCGGTGCAGCCCGCACGCGCCATGTCGCGCACGAGCGCGGGGTCATCGGTCACGTCGATGGTGACTGCGGCGCTCCAGATGATTCCGAGCGGTCGCAACGCCTCGCAGAGCTTGCGCAGGTATGCCGGCCGCGAGCCGAGGTTGTTGTCGACGAATACGACATACGGCTGTCCGTCGGCGACGATTTCATCGACGACCTGCTGCACCTCGCGCATCCGATAGGGCATGTGCAAGCCTTCGGTCGACAGGTAGCAGAAGCCGCAGCGATTGTGACACCCGCGCGTCGCGATCACGCTCGTCGTCGTGAGGAACGACTCGCGCGGGAGAATTACGCGACGCGCAGGCGGATCCAGTGAATAGGGGCGCGAGTAGTCGGCGGCATAGCGTCGCTGCAACTCACCCTGCTCGATGTCGGCCAGTATCTTCGGCCACAACTGCACGCCGTCACCGATCGCGATTGCATCGGCATGCTCCAGCGCTTCTTCCGGGCACGAGAGCACATGCAGTCCGCCCAGCACGACGATCGAGCCTTGCGCGCGATACCACGACGCCAGCTCATACGCACGCCGCGCGAAGGTCAGGTGCACGCTGATACCGACTACATGCGGCAATGGATCGGCCGGCGGCGGTCCCTGCAGGAGATTCTCGTCCCAGTAGCGCACGCTCCAGTGCAGTGGCGTCGCGCCGGCGATGCTCGTCAATGCCAGCGTCGGCGTGAGGACGTGCTTGCCGAAGCTTGCACGCGGATCCTTCGCGTAGAAGGGATTCAGGAGCAGCGCAGTCTGTGGCTGCACAGGGCGACCGGGGCGCACGGGGCCAAGCGCCGGCGCGATCGCCATATCCTCCGGCACTGCGGGCTCGCGCCTCGGCTCAACCATGACCGGTGCTCGCAAGGCGGCTTTCGTCGATACGCCCGAATCTGCGATCGCGGCGCTCGTACTCGTCCAGCGCCTCATCGAGCGCGCGCTCGTCGAAGTCCGGCCAGAGGCAGTCGACGAAATAGAGCTCGGCATACGCACACTCCCACAGCAGGAAATCGCTCAGACGCTTCTCGCCGCCCGTGCGGATCAGCAGGTCGACTTCGGGTGCCGGCAATGCGGCATGGTCCACTTCCGCGAGTCGTTCGACGAAGCGCGAGCGGTCGAGGTCGTCCGTCGGTCGCAGCCGGCGACACACCTCGAGAAGACTGTGTTGCGCCGAGTAGTCCACAGCGATACGCAGGCGCATGCCGGAACATTGGGCCGTGGCCCGTTCGCTGCTCTCGATCAACGACAGCAGGTCCGGGCTCAGGCGATCGCGGCGGCCGATCACGTTGAGCCGGATCGACTGCTCCAGGCAGCGCGACGTCTGCGTGTGCAGGTAGCGCTTGAACAACGCGAACAAGCCGGTGACTTCGGTCGCAGGCCGCTGCCAGTTGGCGGACGAGAATGCGTACAGCGTCAGCGTGCTGACCCGACGCCGTGCCGCAGCTTCGACAACTGCGTTGACCGCATCTGCGCCAGCCTTGTGACCAGCGGTCCGCGGCAGTCGCTGTCGCAACGCCCAGCGGCCGTTGCCGTCCATGATGATTGCGATATGCATTGGAGAGTACTCTGCACTACAAAGTATTGCGGCAAATTTTTTAAGCGCGGCGCGTCGCCTTGATCACGGCTTCGACATGGTCGAGGTAGCGATGCAGCGCGTTGCGGCCCAGCGCGGTGATGCGATAAACCGAGCGCGGGCGTCGATCCTCGAACGACTTCGTGCAGGTGACGTAGTCCGCTTCCTCGAGCTTGCGGGCGTGCGCGCTGAGATTGCCGTCGCTGACGTCGAACAGCGCCTTGAGCTCGACGAACGTCAGCTCGTCGCGCACCGCCAGCGCGCTCATGATGCCGAGGCGCACACGCTCGTAGATGAGCCGGTCGAACTTCGCATCGTCCGCGGTGTTGGCTGCAGCAGGCACGGCGGTGAGCTTCGGCCGCTTGCGTTTCGCCGGTGCGACGGTCTTGCGCGTATCAGCCTTCGCTGCCATGCCCTGCCCTTCGTGTCAGGTAGCCAAAAAGAATGTGCAGCCCGCCGAACCCGGCACCGAGGACCGGGATGTGCAAGCTGTCCGGCAACACAAATGCCAGCAATCCGAGTGCGACGAATCCGCCACCGAGGATGCCGATCGACCGTCCCGACGCAGTGCTGGCCGCGACGAGCCCGCAACCGTAGAGCAATAGCCAGGTGCCAGGGATCGCATGCAGGTTGCCGCTGAACCAAAGGACCGCGGTCAGCGCCGCGCCTGCGAACAGCGAGGGCACCAGAGCGATCGCAAACCTGCGGATCGGCGTTTGTCTGAGCAGCAAAGCGCCACCGACGCCGGCCGCGACGACTGCCGCGAACAACCAGACGATCAACCAGTACGGTCGCACTGCCGGGATGAATGAAACTAGGGTGGCCAGCAGGCCGACGCTGCCGGATGCGATGCCGGTCGAGCCCGGCACGGCGAGCGATGCCGCGGACTCCATCGACGCCCGGATGTAACGCAGCGTCGCGGCGGCGTGGGAGTCGAGCTGGACCGTTTCGGCGGAGTGCATCGGGTTCTTCCGTGGTCTGCCCACGCCGGCGACGCTACGGCCGATCGCCATGCCCTGTCAAGTACTCTGCATTGCAGAGTCAGGATGGATCGTGCCGAATCGTGGCGGATCGTGACGACGCCGCAATCCCATTGTCGCGAGCGGCAAGTCGGCGGATACTTGCCGGGCCGGAGGTTTTGCCTGCTCAGAAGTCGTCGCCGCCCGATCGTTCATCTGCTGTCGCTGGTGTTGCTATTGGCCCAGCTCGGCATGCAGGCGCACGCCTATTCGCACCTGAAATCCGACCCCGACGGCCTCCCCGGCTCCACGACTCAGCTCTGCGGCCAGTGCGCTTCGTCCGCACCGCTGCTGAGCATGGCAAGCGGCTCGCTCTGCATCCGCGTGCCGCATCAGCCGCAGGCGGAAGGCACTGCTCCCGCCAGCATCGACTGCACGGTTCATCGTCTCCCCCACCCCGCGTTTCGCTCCCGCGCGCCTCCTCACCTCCTGTGAATCAGTGATCGCACGACGGCGCTTGCGCCGCTCGTGTCCATTCGCTCTCACAGGAGGAAGCTTCCATGACGAGTTGCAAAGCCCTCGCGGCGCTACTGGCGCTTGCGGGGATGACTCTGCCGGTGCTCAGTCACGCGGCTGACGACGTTGCGAGCCTGCGCGCCGAGCTGCAGGCTCTGAAGACCGATTACAAAACACGCGTCGACGCGCTCGAACAGCGCATCGCGCAGCTGGAGGACGCGCCGGTCGGCGGAGTGTCCGAGGCTACCGCTCCGCAGCCGATGCCTGCGACTGGATCGTCGGGCGGGACCGCAACCGCCTTCAATCCATCGATCTCGCTGATTCTCGCCGGTGGCTACACGAACACGTCGAAGGATCCCGAGACGTGGACGATCGGCGGCTTTCTACCGAGCGGCGGTGAAGTCGGACCGGGCGAGCGCAGCTTCAACCTCGGCGAGTCCGAGCTGACGCTGAGCTCGAACGTCGACCCGTATTTCTCGGCGCAGATGACCGCAGCCCTTACGCCCGAGAACGAAGTCGAAGTCGAGGAAGCCTTCTTCCGCACGCTCGCGCTGCCGGACGGCTTCACCGCGAAAGGCGGACGCTTCTTCTCGGGCTTCGGCTATCTGAACGAAGTGCACTCTCACGCGTGGGACTTCGTCGATCAGCCGCTGATCTACCAGGCGTTCTTCGGCGGCCAGTTCAAGCAGGAAGGACTGCAAGTGAAATGGCTCGCGCCCACCGAGCTGTTCGTCGAGCTCGGCGCCGAGACGGGCAACGGCAGCGAATTCCCGGCCAGCCGGCGCAATCGCAACGGCCTGAACGGCGCGACGCTGTTCGCACATGTCGGCGGCGACATCGGCGACGCAACCAGCTGGCGTGCCGGTGCCGCCTATCTCGATCAGCGCGCCGACGATCGCTCGTTCGAGAACGTCGACGAGTTCGGCCTGCCGCTGACGGATTCGTTCACGGGCAAGTCGCGCACGTGGGTCGCGGACGCAGTCCTCAAGTGGACGCCCATCGGCGATCCGAATCGCCGGCAGGTCAAGCTGCAGGGCGAGTACATGCAGCGGCGCGAAACCGGCCTGCTCGCGTTCGATACCGAGGGCTCGAACCTGATCGACGGCTATCGCAGCTCGCAGTCCGGCTGGTACCTGCAGGGTGTGTATCAGTTCCTGCCGCGCTGGCGCGCCGGCCTGCGCTACGACTCGCTCGACCCGGGCACGCCGCGCATCGGCCTGGTCGATTCCGGCGAGCTGCCGCTGAGCGCGTTCCCGCTGTTGCTGCCCGCGGATCCGGATCGCATCTCGATCATGCTCGACTGGAATCCGAGCGAGTTCTCGCGGCTGCGCGCGCAATGGGATTGGGATGACGCCCGCGGCCAGGACGATCGCGATCACGCATTCCGCCTGCAATACATCTACGGCATCGGCGCGCACGGCGCGCACAAGTTTTAGGAGCCGCTGTCATGTTCAGAATCATTCGCAGCGCCATCGCGCTGGTCATGCTCGCGGCGGCCCTGCCCGCGCACGCCGCGCTCAAAGTTCTTGCGACCACGAGCGATTGGGGCGCGCTCGTCAAAGAGATCGGCGGCGATCAAGTCAATCTCTATGTCGCGACCAGTGCGCTCCAGGACGTGCATCGCGTCGATGCGAAACCGAGCCTGGTCGCACGCGCACGCACGGCCGATCTCGTCGTTGCGACGGGCGCCGAGCTGGAGATCGGCTGGCTGCCGGTGCTG
The DNA here is from genome assembly GCA_902826315.1 of uncultured Steroidobacter sp. GTDB lineage: Bacteria > Pseudomonadota > Gammaproteobacteria > Steroidobacterales > Steroidobacteraceae > Steroidobacter. Next base: position 4,698 of record CADEEJ010000126.1, on the reverse strand, counting down.
ATCCAGGAATCAGGCAACAGCCGCATTCAGCCCGGCAGCCCCGGCTACTTCGAGGCGGCTGCGGTGCTGAGCCTGCTCGAGAAGCCGGAGCGCTTCGATCGATCGCTCGGCGACATCCATCCGCAGGGCAACCCGCACGTGCAGCTCGATCCGCACAACATCGCGAAGGTTGCCAAGGCGCTCAGCGAGCGTCTGTCGCAGCTCGACGCCGCACACGCGCAGGAGTACCAGCAACGTGCGAAGGATTTCGATACGCGTTGGCAGGCTGCGATCCAGCGGTGGGAGACCAAGGCTGCATCGCTCAAGGGCGTGCCCGTCGTCGTCATGCATAGCGACCAGACTTACCTGTGCCGCTGGCTCGGCCTGGTACAAGTCGCCGCGATCGAGCCGAAGCCCGGCATGCCGCCGACCGCCGGCTATCTCGGTCAGCTCGTGACGAAGCTCAGTGCATCGCCACCGCGCGTGATCATGCTGAATGCGTACAACGATCCGAAAGCCGCGAACTGGCTGTCGGCGCGCGTTCACGCGCCGACGGTCGTGCTGCCCTTCTCGGTCGGCGGCACGCCCGAGGCGAAAGACCTGTTCGGATTGTTCGACGACACCATCAATCGACTGCTGGCGGTGCTGAAATGAGCCTCTTCTCGACTGACCTGAGCATTCTGAGGCCGGCGTTGATCGCCGGCCTGCTCGTCGTGATTTCGCATGTGCCGCTGGGACAGCAGGTACTGTCACGCGGCATCGTGTTCATCGACCTCGCGATCGCGCAGGTCGCAGGCCTCGGCGTGATCGCCGCCAACAGCTTCGGGCTGCCGATCGAAGGCTGGGGTGCGCAAGCCGCTGCCGGCGCCGCAGCGCTTGCAGGTGCTCTGCTGCTGACCTGGACAGAGCGCAAGCGACCCGAAGTGCAGGAAGCTCTCATCGGCATCCTGTTCGTGCTCGCATCGACGGCACAGATCCTGCTGCTCGCGAACGACCCGCACGGCGGCGAGAATCTGAAGGATCTGCTCGCAGGCCAGATTTTGTGGGTGTCGACGGATCAACTCGTGCGCACCGCGGTGCTCACCGCGATCTTCGCCATCGTGTGGTTCCGCTGGCGCGCGCAGATCGGCCGCATCGGCTTCTATGTTCTGTTCGCCCTCGTCGTCACTGCGTCCGTGCAACTCGTCGGCGTGTATCTGGTATTCACGAGCTTGATCGTGCCGGCTGTCGCCACGTATCGGCACGCGGCGAATCGCCAACTCGCGTTTGGATACGCGCTCGCGTTCGGCAGCTACGTCGCAGGGCTGGCGGCTTCAGTCGTGACCGATCTGCCTTCGAGCCCGGTCATCGT
>CADEEJ010000126.1:0-3268 GCA_902826315.1 uncultured Steroidobacter sp. | reverse complement strand
CGTCGACTTGCCCGATCCGGAATTGCCGATCACTACGATGCGCATGATGCGCATCATGCGGCGGAGGTACACTGCCTGTCACTATGCGCACCGCCACTATCGCTGCCCTGCAGATCGGCTCCCAACCCAATGGCAGCGCTGCCACGCTCGATCGCATTCTGGGTCACGCCAACTCCATTCGTAACGCGGGCGCGCAACTCGTCGTTATGCCCGAGGCGCTGCTCGGCGGCTATCCGAAGGGAGCGGATTTTGGCGCGCGCGTCGGCTATCGCACCCCGGAGGGGCGCGATGCGTTTCTGCAGTACTGGCGCGAAGCGATCGATGTGCCAGGCCCGCAGACCGACGCGCTGGGCGAGTTGGCGCGCAGCACCGGCACGGCGCTGGTCGTCGGTGTGATCGAGCGCGACACGACGACGCTCTACTGCACCGCCCTGTTCTTCTCCGCACGCGGCGAGCTCGCTGGCAAGCATCGCAAGCTCGTGCCGACTGCCATGGAGCGATTGATCTGGGGTCAAGGTGACGGCTCGACGCTGTATGCGATGCAGACCGACGCGGGTCGCATCGGCGCGGCGATCTGCTGGGAGAACTACATGCCGTTGCTGCGCACGGCGATGTATGCGAAGGGTCTGGACATCTGGTGCGCGCCCACCGTCGACGAGCGCGATATCTGGCAGACGAGCATGCGGCACATCGCGTACGAAGGTCGCTTGTTCGTCGTCAGCGCTTGCCAGTATCAACCGCCACCCGTCGGTTCGAGCGTGCCGGACTGGCCGCGCGATCGTCCGCTGATCCGCGGCGGCAGCGTGATCGTCTCGCCGCTCGGCGAGGTGCTCGCCGGCCCCGTCTACAACCGCGAAGAACTGCTCGTCGCAACGGTCGACCTCGACGATGTCGTGCGCGGCCGGTACGACCTCGACGTGATCGGTCACTACGCGCGGCCGGACGTCTTCACGCTGACAGTCGACGAGAAACCCGCCACCAGCCTGCCGTGACAGGTCCGCTCACAAACTGGTTTACACCGTAAACTGGTTCATGCACGGTGCTTTACCAGAGCCTGGGAGAGCTGCCATGAACTTCCAATCCGGCGAACGATTGCACGCACTGGACGCGGTCCGGGCGCTCGCGCTGCTCCTCGGCGTCTTCTTTCACGCGACGATGTCCTTCCTGCCCGGCATTCAGCTGTGGGTGGTCGCAGACGTCGAGCGCTCGGAGGTCATGGGCGGCACGTTCTTCCTGCTGCACATCTTCCGCATGTCGATGTTCTTCTTCGTCGCCGGCTTCTTCGCGCGCTTGAGCCTGCAGAAACGCGGGACGCGCGGCTTCATCAAGGACCGATTGAAGCGCATCGCCGTGCCGCTGGTTGCGGGCTGGCCGATCCTGATTGCATCGATCATCGCAGTTGCCGCCTGGGCCGCCGTGCGGACGACCGGCAAGCTGCCCCCGCCTCCGCAAATGCCCGATACGCCGGGCTTCTTCCCGCTCACTCATCTCTGGTTCCTGTACGTGCTCATCTGGCTGTACGCGCTCGCGCTCGGTGTGCGCTGGATCGTTCTGCGGCTCGATGGCAGCGCCGCGTTGCGTACTCGTATCGATCGAGTCGTGCAGCTCATCGCGACCAGTTACGCAGCGCCGCTCGTGCTGGCAGTGCCATTGCTCATCTCGCTCTGGTTCGCCTCGCCCTGGATGCACTACTTCGGCATTCCGCCTGCAGACATGAACCTGATCGTGAATGCGCAGGCGCTCACCGGCTTTGGGACTGCGTTCGCGTTCGGCTGGCTCGTGCATCGTCAGATCGGCGTGCTGCAGGTGTGGGCGAACCGCTGGCAGGCGAACCTGGTCGTCGCGATCGTGCTCTCGGTCGCCTGTCTCACGATCGTCGGGCCGGTGCCGATCGTGACGCCGGCAGAACGTAACGCGACGACTGCCCTCTATGCGATTGGCTATGCCGTAGCGATCTGGGCGTGGACGCTGGCGATCGTCGGAGCCGCATTGCGCTTTTGCTCGAACGAAAGTCCGGTGCGGCGCTATGCCGCGGACGCGTCCTACTGGATCTACCTGGTGCACGTGCCGCTCGTCATGGCGCTGCAAACTCTCGTGTCGCGCTGGTCGTGGCCGTGGTTCGTCAAGTACGCGGCGATCCTGCTGGTTGCCTTTCCCATCATGCTGGTCACGTATCAGTGGCTGGTTCGATACACCTTCGTCGGCGCGATCCTCAACGGCCGTCGTCACCGCAAAGCCGCGGCCACCGAGATCGGCGCGCGACTTCAGGAGTCCTGAGCAATGAACGAAGCAGCACCGACCGTCGAGGACGATCTCGCCTATCTGCGTCGCGTAGTCGATAGCGATCGCGGCGCGCGCGTTGCCGGACTTCCTGCTGTGCATGAGTATCAGCATGTTGGCGCTGATGGCACTTCCCGGGTGGGTGATGATCCGGCGTAATCCGAGCGCGGCCGCTGCCTGACCATGGCCGCGTTCGACATCGGCAAGATCGACGACATCATCCACGGCCGGCTGCGCCTCGGCATCATGGCGTACCTCGCCGAAGCCGAAGTCGCAGACTTCAACGAGCTGAAGCAGGTGCTCGAAGCGACCCAGGGCAATCTCTCCGTACAACTGCGCAAACTCGAAGAAGCCGGCTACGTGACGATCGAAAAAAGCTTCCTCGACCGCAAACCCCTCACTCGCGCGCGCATCACGGCCGTCGGAATCAAAGCATTCCGCCGCTACCTGGATGCGATGACGACACTGGTGCGCCCTACCCCGAAGCGCTGACGCGGCCCATCCGGGCGCGGCTGGCGTTCTTGTATCCACACGGATACACTATGCGCCGTGACTACCTTCATACGCACGGATGCGTTTGCCAAGTGGCTGCGAGACCTTTCGGATGCGAGAGGTCGAGCACGGATCCTGGCGCGTCTCGATGCGGCAGCGCTGGGCAACTTCGGCGACTGTGTACCAGTCGGTGAAGGTGTCAGCGAGATGCGGATTCACACGGGGCCGGGCTATCGCGTGTACTACACGCGCCGCGGTTCAACGGTCTACCTGTTGCTGCTAGGCGGAGACAAGTCGACGCAGGCCCGAGATATCAGGCGCGCAATTCAGTTGGCGCGCGAAATTCAGGAGCGAACATGAGAAGGATCAAGAAGCGAGGTTCCACCGCGAAGGCTGCGCGCCTCGCGGCGTTCGAGCCCGCGGAATTTCTGGACAACGAAGCAGTCATCGCCGAGTACCTGTCAGTCGCCATCGAGGATCCGAATCCGGATGTATT
>CADEEJ010000125.1:5935-14004 GCA_902826315.1 uncultured Steroidobacter sp. | reverse complement strand
ATCAACACGACGCCGTTGATCGACGTCATGTTGGTGCTGCTGATCATGTTCATCATCACGCTGCCCGTGATGACCCACGCGGTGAAGCTCGACATGCCCCAGTCGAAGAACACGCCGCCGCCAACGGTCGTCATCGAGCCGATCCAGCTGGAAGTGGATTGGGACGGCACCGTGATCTGGAACGGTACGCCGGTGCAGCTCAGCGCCCTCGAAGGCTACTTCCGCGTCGAAGCGGCCAAGAACCCGCAGCCCGAGGTCCACGTGCGGCCGAATCGCCGCGCGAATTACGACACCGTCGCGAAGGTGCTGGCGCTCGCTCAGCGCAATGGCATGCAGCGCATCGGCTTCGTCGGCAACGAACAATTCATTGAATGAAGCCGCGCGGGTGATCGTTGGATCGTCAGGCTGTATGCTGACGGCATGTAGGTAACGTGCCGCCCACGCCGTGGGCTGCTCTGCAGTAATGAGCCCATTGTCGAGCACCGTATGATCCGGCGGTTGAACAATGGGGGAGTGTGGCCAGTTTCATCACTTGCCGGATTTCGGCTTTGTTGGTTGTAGCAGGAATCATCATGACTCGAGCAAGAAGTATCGCCCTGGCGCTGACGCTTGCCATGGGCACGGTATCGGCAGCAGCCCTGTTGACCGCAACGACTGCGCAGGCCGCCGAGCCGGCCGGCAAGGTGACGACCAAGGCGGTTGCCGAGCCCTTGAAGAAAGCGCAGGAGGCGATGAAGAACAAGCAGTGGGACGCTGCGCTCACCGAGATCAAAAAGGCCCAGGTGGTCGAGAAGAAGACACCGTTCGAGGCCTATCAGATCGACGAATTCCTGAGCTACGTGCTCATCCAGCAGAAGAAGTTCACCGAAGCGACACCGGTGTTCGAGCGCATGCTCAACAGCGGCTTCATGCCCGCCGACCAGGTCGACGAGCGCACGAAGACGATCGCGCAGCTGCACTTCCAGAACAAGGACTATAAGAAGTCCGCCGAATGGGCCAAGAAGTGGCTCGACAAGCATCCGGGTAACGAAGAGATTTCCGTGCTGCTCGGCCAGTCGTACTACGTGCAGAACGACTACAAGAACGCCGCCACCGTGATGATGAGCGTCGTCAATGCAGCCGAGAAGGGCGGTCGTACGCCGCAGGAGAACTGGCTGCAGATCGTGCTGAGCTCGCAGTTCAAGCTCGACAACAAGGACGGCATCGCCGAGGCGCTCAAGAAGCTCGTGCGCTACTACCCGAAGACCGATTACTGGGACAACCTGCTCGACATCTATCGCCGCAAGGACAGCAGCGATCGCGTGACGCTCGGCTTCTATCGGCTGATGAACGACGTCGGCACGCTCAAGCAGGCCGACGACTATGTGGAGACGGCGCAGCTCGCCATCGATGCCGGCGTCCCGGGCGAGGCACAGGCCATCGTCGAGAAGGGCGTGCAGGCCGGCGTGCTGAAGAGCGAGGACAAGACGGCACAGGGCCGTTATGACCGCCTGCTCGCCAGCGCCAAGAAGTCCGCGACGGCCGACAGGGCGCAGCTGCCGCAGCTCGCGAAGGAAGCGGAGAAGGCGACGCAGGGTCAGGCCATGGTCGCGCTCGGCCAGGCGTATCTCAGCTATGGAATGTTCGACGAGGCGATCGACGCCCTGAAGAAGGGCATTGCCAAGGGCGGCGTCACCGACACCGACGAGGCGCAGATCAGCCTCGGCACGGCGTACCTGCGCAAGGGTCAGAAGGACCTGGCGCGTCAGGCGTTCAAGGCCGTGAAAGCCGAATCGAAGTGGCGCGACCTCGCCGAGATGTGGGAGATCCGCACCCTGCAGGCCTGATGCCCGAGCATCGAAGCTCGTACCAGAAGCCCGGCCCGCGCCGGGCTTCGCTTTTTCGGCGCCTTGACAGCCGGGGTTAGAATAGCGGCCGTGAGCGAATTCAAAGGCATCCCCATCGTGCCGGCGGCCGAGCCGAAGCCGCGCAGCGGCGACAAGTACCGGACTCCGCAAGGCTTCAGTGCGATCAAAGACGGCATCAAAGCTGCCGCTGCTACGCCTCCGCTGCAGGTTGGTCGCAAGCCGAGCTGGCTGCGCGCGCCGATGCCCGCCGGCAAGGCATTCGATGCCGTTCGCGATACCGTTCGTGAGCATCGGCTCGCGACCGTTTGCGAAGAGGCGAAGTGTCCGAACATCGGCGAGTGCTGGAACGCCGGCACCGCAACTCTCATGCTGATGGGCGCCGTGTGCACGCGCGCCTGTCGCTTCTGCGCAGTCGACACCGGCAATCCGCACGGGTGGCTCGATACGGAAGAGCCGGCGAACAGCGCCCGTACCGTGCAACTCATGCGACTGAAGTATGTCGTGCTGACCTCCGTGAATCGCGACGATCTGGCCGACGGCGGTGCGGGTCATTTCGCCGCGTGCGTGCGCGAGATCAAACGTCTCAATCCGTCGACCGCGGTTGAAGCGCTCACGCCCGATTTCCAGGGTGTGCTCGCGGATGTCGAGACAGTCGTCAGCAGTGGCCTCGATGTCTTCGCACAGAACGTCGAGACGGTGCGACGTCTGACTCACCCGGTGCGCGATCCACGCGCGGGGTATGAGCAAACCTTGCAGGTGCTGGCGCACGCCAAGCGTTTCCGCCCTGACGTGCTGACGAAGACCAGCTTGATGCTCGGACTCGGTGAGACCGACGAAGAGATCGCGGCGACGATGGATGATATGCGCGCCGCCGGCGTCGACCTGCTCACACTCGGCCAGTATCTGCGGCCGACAGCGAATCACCTGGCTGTCGAGCGCTGGGTGACGCCGGAGGAGTTCGAGCGCTATCGCGAGTGGGCTCTCGCCAAAGGCTTTCTCGAATGCGTCGCCGGCCCGCTCGTGCGCTCGAGCTACCGCGCCGAGCGTGCCCTCGAACGCAACAACGCAGGTTTGCGCAAGAGCGGTTAGCCACTCTCATGGCTCTCGCATCTGACCAACCGTTAACCGCCAACCGCCAACCGCTCCTCAAGTGGCTTGGCCGCTCCGAGTACGAGCCCACCTGGCGCGCGATGCAGGCGCTCACCGAGCAGCGCGGCCCAGATACGCCCGATGAAATCTGGTTCCTCGAGCATCCACCGGTCTTTACGCTCGGCATGAACGCGTCGCGCGAGCACGTGCTCGCGCCCGGTCACATTCCGCTGGTGCAGATCGATCGCGGTGGCCAGGTGACGTACCACGGTCCCGGCCAGCTCGTGGTCTATCCGCTGATCGATGTGCGTCGTCGTGCGCTCGGCGTGCGGCAGCTGGTGATGGCGCTGGAGAACGGCATCATCGCGCTGCTCGCATCGTGGAACATCGAAGCCGTCGGACGGCGCGACGCGCCCGGCATCTATGTCGCAGGGCGCAAGCTCGCGAGCATCGGGCTGCGGATCCGCCGCGGCTGCAGTTATCATGGCCTCGCGTTCAATGTCGCGATGGACCTGGAGCCGTTTCGCCGCATCAATCCGTGCGGCTACCGCGGGCTGGAAGTGACCGACCTGCGCACGCTCGGCGTTTCGCTCGAGCTGCGCAACGTCGCCGAGTTGCTCGCGCCGCATCTGCTGGGCGCTCTCGGCATGCCAGGAGATGCGCGCTGGGGCTAGTTTCTCAACGGGGTATTCGCATGCGCGCTGTCGTTCTGACTACTTATGGTCCGCCGTCGCAACTCAGCGTGCAGGAAATCCCGCCGCCGCAGTTGAAACCTGGTCACGTGCGCCTGCGCGTGCACGCCGTCGGCTTTGGGTTTCCCGACGCGCTGATGGTTGCAGGCAAATATCAGATCAAGCCCGAAGCGCCGTACACGCCTGGCAATGAAACCGCCGGCGTCGTGACTGAAGTCGCGCCCGATGTTCACTCGGTGAAGCCCGGCGCGCGCGTGCTGGCGATGGCCGGTCAGGGCGGTCTGGCCGAGCAGTGCGTGGCGTCCGCCGAGTCGCTGATCCCATTGCCGGATTCGATGAGCATGGCGGCTGCCGCGGGCTTCCTCGTGAACTACGGCACGACGTATCACGCGCTCGTACAGCGTGCGCAACTCAAGGCCGGCGAGACGCTGCTGGTGCTCGGCGCGGCGGGCGGAGTAGGTCTGACTGCCGTCGAAATCGGCAAGGCAATCGGCGCGCGCGTGCTCGCTGCGGCAAGCACGGACGAAAAGCTGGAGCTAGCGAAGCGTCACGGCGCTGATGCCGCATTCAACTACACGCGCGACACCATCAAGGCGAAGGTGATGGAGTTCACCGGCGATCGCGGCATCGATGTCGCCTACGATCCGGTCGGCGCGGACTATGCAGAGCAGGTCGTGCGCAGCATGGCGTGGAACGGCCGCTACCTCGTCATCGGCTTCGCCGGCGGCAAGATTCCCGCCATCCCGCTGAACCTGCCGCTGTTGAAGGGCTGCTCGCTGGTCGGCGTGTTCTGGGGCGCGCACGTGCGGCGCGAGCCGCAGGTGCACGCCGCGAATCTCAAGGCGCTGTTCGCGCTGTTCGAGTCGGGCAAGATCAACCCGTATGTGACCGAGCTCGACGGCCTGGAGCGCTTCACCGAGGCGCTGGATGTGCTGAACGGCCGACGCTCGCAAGGCAAGGTCGTAATTCGCGTCGCCGCCGGCGAAGGTTAGAGAACGACCAGCACCCGCTCGCAGCTCGTCAGCTCCTGGTACAGCGCGTCCAGCTGCTCGCGGCTCTGCGCCGCGAACGTGCAGGTCAAGCTCAGGTAGTTACCGTCCCGGCTCGGGCGCTCTTCGATCCGCTCCGGCTCGATCGAGCCAGCGTGCTTCTGCACGATGCCGAGCACGATGCTGCGGAAATCGTCGCTCCGCCGCCCCATCACCTTGAGCGGGAAGTCGCACGGAAACTTGAACAGGGTGCTTGCTTCGGTCATGCGGGGCTATGTGGTGGCGCCAGCGATCGAGAACAAGAGGTGCCGTCTCACAGCACCGGCGTCCCGGCCAGACGCGCACGTAGCGTGTTGAATGACTCGTTCATACGCTTCCAGAGCGGGCCCGGTTTGCCGGTGCCCACCGGCTGACCGTCGATCCGCGTCACCGGGATCACGTCGCGCGTCGCTGCCGAGATCCACACTTCGTCCGCCGCTCGCAGCTCGTCGATGCCGATGCGGCGGATCGTGACCTGCATCGCCCCGTCTGCGAGCTCCAGCGCAACATCGCGCGTCGTGCCGGGCAGGATGCGACTGCTGTTCGGCGGAGTCGCGATCGCGCCCTTCGACACCACGAAAATGCTCGTCGACGAGCCTTCGAGAACGTCGCCTTCGCGCACGATGATCGCTTCCTGGGCCCCGGCATCCGCCGCGCGCTGTTTCATCAGCACGTTCGCCAGCAGCGCGGTGCTCTTGATGTCGCAGCGGTTCCAGCGGAAGTCCTCGACTGTGATGGCCGACATGCCGTTTGCACGCAGCTCGTCCGTCAGCACGGGCAGAGGCGAGGCCATCGCGAAGATGCCGGCCGCAACCGGCGGCACCGGGAAGGCGTGATTGCGCCCATATTCCATGCCGCGCGTGACTTGCACATAGACATACATGTCTCCGCCGCCGTTGCGCCGGATCAGGTCGTCGAGAATCTCCAGCCATTGCGCGTGCGTGTGCGGCGACGGGATGCGGATCTCGTTGAGGCTGCGCGCCAGCCGGTCGAAGTGCTCGCGAAAGCGGAACATGCGGCCGCCGAACACCGGCAGCACTTCGTAGACGCTGTCGCCGAACAGGAAGGCGCGGTCCAGCGGGGACACGCGAGCATCGCGCAGCTTCTGGTATTCGCCGTTGAGATAGCAGACGGGCAGCGGCTCGGCCATGTCAGTGCATCCAGAGTTTGACGTCGTCGATCATGCGGCTGAAGAAGCCGGCCTCGCCGACGTCCTCGACCGGATGCAGCGCATACGTGCCGATCGTCTTGTCGCCCAGGTTCACGCGCAGCTTGCCGACCTCGGTGCCGCGCGCGAGCGGCGCCAACAGCGGCTCGGGCACGTCGGCAGCGGCGCTCAGCGAGCCTTCCTGACCGCGCGGCATGACAGCGTAGACATCGTGTGTGACGCCGAGCTTCACGCTCTCCGCTGTGCCTTTCCACACCGGAATCGTCAGCACCGTCGCATTTGCGTCGTAGAGCTTGCGCACCTGGTAGAAATTGAAGCCGTAGTTGAGCAGCGCTGCGCTCGCGTCTTCGCGTGCGGAGATGTTGGGTGCGCCCATCACGACGGACACGAGGCGCATGTCGCCGCGCTTCGCCGACGACACGAGGCAATAGCCGGCCGAATCCGTGTGGCCGGTCTTCAGTCCATCGACAGTGGGATCGCGCTCGAGCAGCCCGTTGCGATTCGGCTGCGAGATCTTGTTCCAGGTGAACTGCCGCTGCGAGTACCACTTGTAATACTCGGGATACTCGCGGATCAGCGCGGCCGACAGCACGGCGATGTCGCGCGCCGTCGTGTAGTGCTCGGGCGAGGGCATGCCCGGGCTGTTCTGGAAGTGCGTGCTGACGAGGCCGAGCCGCTGCGCGTACTGGTTCATCAGGTCGACGAACACCGGCTCGCTGCCGGCGACGTGCTCGGCGAGCGCGACCGTCGCGTCGTTGCCGGATTGCACGATCATTCCCTGGATCAGATTCTCGACGCTGACACTCGTGCCGACTTCGATGAACATGCGGGAGCCGTCCTGGTCGCGCGCGTGCGCGCTGACGCGCACCTGGTCGTCGAGCTTGATGCGGCCGTCCTTGAGTGCGTGAAACACCGCGTACGCGCTCATCAGCTTCGTCAGGCTCGCGGGCTCCAGCCGCTGGTCTTCGTTGATCGCGGCGAGCACCTGGCCGCTGGTGAAGTCCATCAGGAAGTAGCCGCGCGCGGCGACCTTGGGCGCCGCGGGAATCGGCGGTGGCTTCAGTGCCGGCGTGGTCGTTGCCGCCGGGGCGACGCCACCGACCGGGGCCGCGACGCTGCGTGTTGCTTGCGGCGCCGTGGGGTCCGAGTCGGAGCAGGCGGTCAGGGCCAATGCGCAGACGAGCAGCAGAATCCGTGGATACATGAGTCTTCCAGCTCGAAGTGAACGCCGCGGATTCTACCGAGCGCGGCGCGGGGAATGTAGGCAAATCATGGCAAATGATGGTTTGCTTCGGACTGCTAATCCGAAGCGAGCTGCGCATCCGCCAGGCCCAGCTTGCGCAAGCGGGCCAGGACCCGATCGAATTCGTTGACGCTCGGAATCGGGCCGACCCGCACGCGGTACAGCGCGCGACCGTCGACGCGATCCTCGCGCACGAAGGTCTTCTCGATGCCTTGGGCGCGCAGCTGGTCCAGCAGTCGCGCCGCATTGGTTTCTGTGGCGAAGGCGCCCGCTTGCACATACAACGCGTCCGGCGTCTGCGGAGGCGCGGGCGGCGCGACTTTCTGCGTGGGCGTCAAAGCGCGCACTTCGACGAAGGTCGTCCCATCCTTGAGCATGTCGAGCTTGCTTGCTGCCGTGTAGGAAAGGTCGATGATGCGGCCGTCCTTGAACGGACCGCGATCGTTGACGCGCACGACCACGCTGCGGCCGTTGCGCAGGTTCGTGACCTGCACATAGGCGGGTAGCGGCAGAGTCTTGTGCGCAGCCGACATCGCGTACATGTCGTAGCGCTCGCCGTTCGACGTCGCAGCCGCATGGAAGCCGGGTCCATACCACGATGCGACGCCGCGCTCGGCGTAACCATCGGCCGTATCCATCACGAAGTAGCGCTTGCCGAGCACCGTGTAGAACGGCGGATTGCCCTTCTTCGAGCGCGGCTCGGCTCTCGGGATCGGCTCAGGGATCTTGGCGATGTCGCCGGCTGGAATGTCGCCAGGAGGCGGCAGTGGGGGATGTGGAGGCGGTGAGCGGATCGGCGCTCCGGAGCAGCCGGCGATCAGCAGCGCTAGGATGGTGAGGCTAGCGCTTCGCATCGCGCATGAAGTTCACGACCGCTTCGCCGAGATCGTGTACGGCCATTGCGTACATCGGGCTGCGGTTGTAGCGCGTGAGCACGTAGAAGTTGGTGAAGCCGACGCGGTACACCGGGCCGTCCTTGCCCTGGGCCACGATCAGCAGCGC
>CADEEJ010000125.1:0-5835 GCA_902826315.1 uncultured Steroidobacter sp. | reverse complement strand
TGAAGCCGACGCGGTACACCGGGCCGTCCTTGCCCTGGGCCACGATCAGCAGCGCTGGCGCATCGGCGGGCAGGGTCGTGTCGAAGCGCACGCCTTTCTCGCGCAGCGACTGCACTGTCTCGTTCAATTCCGGCTTCGCGGTGTTGAAGCGGCTCAGGTCGTCGCCATCGAACATCGCCGTGACGACCACTGGCTCGCCTTCACGCCAGCCGTATGCGAGCAGGTAATTCGCGACCGAGCCGACCACGTCGTCCCAGCTGTTCCACAGGTCGCGCTTGCCGTTGCCGTCACCGTCGATCGCGTAGTTGCGATAGCTGGACGAGATGAACTGCGGCGCGCCCATCGCGCCGGCGTAGGAGCCGAGCGCGGTCCGCGGGTCCACTGACTCCTCGCGCGACAGCAGCAGGAACTGCTGCAGCTCGCTGCGAAAGAAATCGCTGCGCGGCGGGTAGTCGAACGCGAGCGTGGCGAGCGCGTCGATCACCCGAAAGCGACCGGTGATGCGGCCGAACGAGGTCTCGACGCCGAGAATGCCGACGACGCTGGCTGCGACGTTCGGATCGGGGATCCGCCGCAGCGTCTCACCGTGTGCGATCCAGAAGTCCGTGCCCTGCAGGATGCGCTTCTCAGTGAGGAAGCGCTCGCGGTACTCGAACCAGGGCACGACGCGCTCGGCCGGCCGGCTGATCGCATCGAGGATCGCCTGCTTCGTTTCGGCCTGCGCCAGCAACGATTCGAGCTGGTCGCGCGCGAAGCCGAGATCGCGGCTGGTCTCCTCGATGAACGCGCGCACCTCGGGACGCTGCAGATCGAGCGCGGACGCGGCGGGGATGCAAGCGAGGCAGAGCAGTGCGGCGAGAACTTTCGACAGGGAGTCATTCATCTTGAAACGAGCTTCTTCTTCGCGCAGAGCGACATGAGAATACCGAAGCCGGCCATGAGGGTCACCATCGCGGTGCCGCCGTAACTGATGAATGGCAGCGGCACGCCGACGACCGGCATCAATCCCGTCACCATGCCAGTGTTCACGAACACATACACGCAGAAAGTCAGAGCGAGGCTGCCCGATGCCAGCCGCGCGAACGTGTCCTGCGCAGTCGCGGCGAGGTACAGCGAGCGGCCGATCACGAACATGAACAGCAGGATCACCGTGGTCAGGCCGATCAGGCCCCATTCCTCGCCGACGACGGCGAAGATGAAATCCGTGGAGCGCTCCGGCAGGAACTCCAGTTGTGCCTGGCTGCCGTTGAGATAGCCCTTGCCAAACACGCCGCCCGAGCCGATCGCGATCTGCGATTGGATGATGTGATAGCCGCTGCCGAGCGGATCGCTCTGCGGGTCGAGGAACGTCAGAATGCGCTGACGCTGGTAGTCGTGCAGCAGGAAGCGCCACGCGCCGTACGCAACCGGGATGAGCAGGCCGACGACGGAGAGGATGTAGCGCAGTTGCAGGCCCGCCATCAGGACCACCATGCCGCCGGCTGCTGCGACCAGCAGCGCTGTGCCGAGGTCCGGCTGCTCGGCGATCAGCAGCGTCGGCAGTCCGATGCCGGCTCCGACGATCGCCAGCGAAGTGAGGCTCGGCGGCAAAGGCCGCTCGTGCAGCCACCACGCACATGCGAGCGGCACTGCGAGCTTCATGATCTCCGACGGCTGAAAGCGCACGACACCTAGATCGAGCCAGCGCTGTGCGCCCATCGTGATGTCGCCGAGGAACATCACCGCGAACAGCAGCAAGAGCCCGATGACGTACGCCCACGGCGCGATCGTGCGAATCAGGCGCGGCGGGATCTGCGCCAGCATGATCATTGCGACGAGCCCAAGCGCGAACCGCAGCAGGTGCGCTTCGAGCATCGGCAGGCTGCGCCCCGACGCGCTGAACAGCACGATGCTGCCGACGCCGCCCACGAGGCACAGCGCGACGAACAGCGGGCCATCCAGGTGCAGCGCGAGCAGAAGCTGCGCCGTACCCGTGAGGGTCCGCTGAGTTCGCGAAGTGTCGAGCGTCTCGTAGTTCATTTCACTCGGTATTCGTCGGTGTCGCGACCGGCCCCGTCGGCTTGCGCTTCGCTTCCTGCTCGGCCCATTGCTCGGACGTCAGCAGGTAGCGGTCCATGATGCGCCGCGCGATCGGCGAGGCAAACGCCGAGCCACCGCCGGGCGCGTTCTCGACGACCACCGCTACGGCGATCTTCGGCGCGTCGTACGGCGCGAACCCGACGAACAACGCGTGATCGCGCAGGTGCTCGGCGAGCTCGCCCGCCTTGCGCACGCGCTCATTGATCGCGACGCTGAAGACCTGCGCGGTGCCGCTCTTACCGGCCATCTTGTAGACCGGCGCGGGTTGCAGATAGTAACGAGCCGTGCCGTGCGTCGCGTTGACGACGTCGAACATGCCGCCCTGCGCGACTTCCCATTCGCCGGGATCGGCGACCTTGACGTTCGGCAGCGACACCGGGGAAATCTCGCGGACCTTGCCGGTCTGCACGTCACGGACGGCGCGCACCAGTCGCGGCTTGAAGCGCTGGCCTTTAGCGGCGAGTGCGGCGATCGCATTCGCCAGCTGCAGCGGCGTCACCAGCATCTGGCCCTGGCCGATGCCGACGCTGATCGTGTCGCCCGGGAACCAGACCTGGAACTCCGGCCTCTTGTACGCCCGCTTTTTCCACTCGCTGGACGGCACGATGCCGAGCCGCTCGCCTTCGATGTCGATGCCGGTCGCGGCGCCGAGACCGAACTGCGAGACGAAGGAGGCCATGCGGTCGATACCCATCAAGCGTGCGATGTCGAAGAAGTAGATGTCGCACGAGGTCGCGAGCGCGCGACGCATGTCGACGGTGCCGTGTCCGCCGGGCTTCCAGTCGCGCCGAGCGCGGCCGTAACCGGGCGATGACCACATGCCGCGGCAGAAGCGCGTGTCGTGCGCCGAAACCACGCCCGCTTCGAGCGCGCCGAGTGCGAACAACGGCTTGACCGTCGAGCCCGGCGGATACACGCCACGCAACGCGCGGTCGTACATCGGCCGGTCGGGATCCTCGGTGAGCGCCAGGTACTGCGGGCGGCTCAGGCCGCGCGCGAACAGGTTCGGATCGAACGCCGGCGTGCTCACGAACGCGATCACGTCGCCGTTGGTGGGGTCGATCGCGACCGCAGCCGCTCGCTGACCGCGCAACGCTTCTTCCGCAGCTTGTTGCACGCGCAGGTCGATCGTCAGGAACAGGTCATTGCCCGCGACCGGCTCCTGCCGCTCCAGGTTCACAGCATCTTTGCCGATGCGCTCGACGCTGCGGCCTTGCGCATTCACGAGCAGTTGCTGGACACCGGCGCGGCCGTGCAGCTCGCGCTCGTACGCTCGCTCGACACCAGCCTTGCCGGTGAGCGTCGTGCCGGCGTACTCGGTGAGATCGAGCGTCTTCTCGTCTTCTTCGCTGATGGCGCCGACATAGCCGATCGCGTGCACGCTGCTCGCGGCGAGCGGGTAGTAGCGCGTCAGGCGCGGCCGGATCTCGACGCCCGGGAACTGGTAGCGGCGGGCGGCGAAGCGCGCCAGCTCTTGTTCGGTGAGCTGCAGCTTGATCGGCACGGCTTCGAAGATGCGCCGGCTGCGAATGTCTTTCTTCAGGCTCGCGAAGTCGGCGTTGTCGAGCAGGCCGAGCTTCGCCAGGCCGACCAGCGTCGCGTCGATGTCGCTGACCTGCTCACGCGTCAGCTCCAGCTGGTAGGAGGGCGCATTGGTCGCCAGCGGCAGGCCGTTGCGGTCCAGGATCAGCCCGCGGTTCGGCGGAATCGGCTCGATCTTGATGCGGTTGCCTTGCGAGAGGTCCGCGAAGTAGTCGTACTGGACGACCTGCAGCCACACGAGCCTGGCGATCACCGAGCCGAGCGCGACCAGCATGATGATCGCAGCCGCAATCGCCCGGCCCTCGAACAGCCGTTGCTCGGCGTGATGGTCCTTGATGCGGACGGAGCGGGCCATGGCTTCAGCGGCTCCTGCGATTCCACGTATCCAGGATTCCGACGACCACCGGCCAGAGCAGCGTGCTGGTGAACACCGGGATCCAGCGCGTCCAGGCCGTGACCGGGTAGCCGATGATACCGTCAGTCCAGAACACCACGAATTCGTACAGGAGCAACAGCAGGAGCACGGTCATCGTCTGCTGCGACAGCGGGAAGATGCGCATGCGCAGCTGGAACTTGTGCGTCAGGAAGCTCACCAGCAGGAAGGCGAGGGCGTGTTGACCGAGCGTCGTACCTTTCAACACGTCGATCGCCATTCCGCACAGCCAGGCGAACGTCAACCCGGCGATGCGCGGAGCGCTGAGCGACCAGTAGATGACCAGCAGCAGCAGCAGGTATGGTCGTGCCAAATCCATCCAGTGCGGCAGCGGCAGCACGGAGAGAATCAGCGCGATGACTACTGTCGCGGTGACGCGCAGGCGGCCGATGCGTCCGTCGGAGACGCTCATTTCTTGACCGCCTCGATCGCTTCTTCGGGTGTCGGGACCTTCGGCTTGTTAGCCCACAGCAGCAGCACCTCGCGGTCGCGGTCGAGTTGAGCGAGCGGCCGCGCCTCGACCAGCGCGAACGTGTCGGCCGAATTGCGTTCCACCTTCGTCACGGTCGCGACCGGATAGCCGGCCGGAAAGATCTCGTCCAGGCCCGAGCTGACCAGCAGGTCGCCGCGGCGCACGTCGGACTCGACGGTCATGTACGGCAGGCTGAGCCTGCCGCCGTCGCCGGTGCCCACGGCGATCGAGCGGATGCCGGTGCGGTTCACTTGCACCGGCACGGCGTGCTCGGTGTCCGTAATCAGGATCAAGGTCGCGGTCGATTTGCCGACCTGCATCACCTGGCCGACGACGCCGAACGCATCGAGCACCGGCTGGCCGCGGAACACGCCGTCGTCCGCACCCTTGTTGATGACCACCATGTGACGGAACGGCTGCACCGAGACGTTGATGATCTCGGCGATCAGCGTGCGCTCGCTCAGTCCCTGAGAGGCCTCGCGGATCTCGCGCAGCCGGCGGTTCTCCTCGTTGAGCGCCTCGAACCGCAGCAACTGGGTGCGCGTGACGCGCAGCTGCTCGGTGAGCTGCGCATTCTCGGTGCGCAGTCGCTCGCGATCGGAGAAATTGCCGGTGACCCAGTTCCAGACCTGGGCAGGGGTTTGCACGACGGCGTAGATCGGGCTCGCGGCCGCGCTCATCCACAGCCGCACCGTTTCCAGGTAGCCGCCGCGATGATCGAGCGCCATCATGAACACGGAGATCACGCCGAGAAAGAACAAGCCGGCGCCGAGCGGCGGCCCGCGACCTATGATCGGGCGGCTGTCGGAGCTTAGCGTGACCACGATATGTGGATGTGAAGCTGAGCGTTATTCCAGGTTGAAGAGCGCGGGACCGTGCTCATCGATCAGCTCGAGCATACGCCCGCCGCCGCGGGCCACACAGGTGAGCGGGTCCTCAGCGACCACGACCGGCAGGCCGGTCTCTTCCATCAACAGCTTGTCGATATCGCGCAGCAGGGCACCGCCGCCGGTGAGCACGATGCCGCGCTCCGCGACGTCCGCGCCGAGCTCGGGCGGAGTCTGCTCCAGCGCCACCTTGACCGCGCCGACGATGCCGGCGAGCGGCTCCTGCAGCGCTTCGAGGATCTCGTTGGAGTTCAGCGTGAAGCTGCGGGGCACGCCCTCGGAGAGGTTGCGGCCCTTAACCGAAATTTCGTTGACCTGCTGGCCGGGATAGGCCGAGCCGATCTCGATCTTGATCTTCTCGGCGGTCGACTCGCCGATCAGGATGCCGTAGTTGCGGCGCACGTAATTGATGATGGCGTCAT
>CADEEJ010000124.1:10042-14098 GCA_902826315.1 uncultured Steroidobacter sp. | reverse complement strand
GCCGGCAACATCTCGAACAAGTACATCGTCTATTCGCTCGTGCCCGTCAACATTCTGGCGAGCTCCCTCAGCGTCATCGGCAAGTCTGTAGAGCCCTACCTGGTGACGCACAAGAAGGCCGCCGAAATACACGCGAGCGTGTCAGCGCCTGGCAACCTGGTGGTGGTGCTTGCGATCGGTGAGGCCTCGCGCAGGAAGAGCTTCAGTCTCTATGGCTACGACCGCCGCAATACCAACCCGACCTTGCAGCAGACCGACGGCCTGCATCTCCTGAACGGCATCGCGAAGCGCGGAACGACTTTGTATGCGCTACCGGAAATACTCGAGAAACAGGAAATCACGCTGCCGGCGATCGTTGCCAAGGCGGGCATCCCGACAGCGTGCTATGTGAACTACACGCTGTATGACAATTGCACTGCGCCGGGCGAGACGAAGGTCAGCAATTGCAGTCACGGCGCGAAATGCTATGACGAAGATGTCATTCCACTGCTCGCGAGCAATCTCGAGTCATACGTTTCCGGGTATCACTTCGTCGTCTTGCACCTGGGCGGCGGCAGCCATGGCCCGACTTACGCCGACCGGCACCCGCCCGAGTTCCTGCGGTTCCAGCCGACGTGCAATGACGCCGACGTGGCGAATCGCTGCACGCTCGAGCAGCTCTACAACTCCTATGACAACACCATCCTGTACGTCGATCACGTCGTGGGGCGGATCATCCAGACGCTGGACGCTTCCCACGTGCCGTACGTATTCATGTATCTGTCGGACCACGGCGAATCGTTGTTGGAAGACGGCGTGATGTTCCATGGGATGCCGCCGGGCGTAGCGCTGCCCGACGAGCAGGCGCAGATTCCGTTGATCGTGAAATCGTCGGTGCCGATATCGATCGTCGAGCGCGACGAGTACCGTCAGCCGGAGGTGTTCGACACCGTCCTCGACCTGTTTTCCATCCAGTCACCGGCCTTCGACAAAGCCGGCAGCTTCATCAAGAGGCGCACCGAGCAGGTCTCATCCACTGCGCGACGATAACCGGCGATTGCTCGGGCATGGGGAGGGCCATCCTTGGCCCACCTACGGGGATACAGCGATCTCTTTTATTTCTTACGAACCGCTCTGACGGCGGCCTCGGCATTGATGAAGCCGTAGCCGTCGACGTCGGTCCAACCCCTGCCGATCAGGTTGAAGAACTCGCCGCTGAACCGGCTGCCGTCTTCGTACGTGCCGAAGAAGCGGGCACCGCCGCGCACGACTTCACCCGACGGAATCAGCACGCCGTCGCCCAGGAGATCGGCCGACCTGCCGTTGATGGCGCCCAAGGCCCCTGCCCCATCTGCTTCATCACGGTCGATGCCGAAGGACAGCAGGTCGCCGCTGCGGAACGAGTTCGCTCTGAAAGACAGGTCGAGTTGGCTCCACTGACCCGCCACCGCGGGCGGACCCGCCGGCAGCGATGGTGTGCCCGTGACGTCCGCTGCGGTCAGACCGACCGTGCGCCCCACCACGAACGGCTGGCCATTCGGCGAGGGGCGCGTGTCGAACACCAGTCCGTCCGGCGTTTCCGTCGGATTCGCGTCACCGAGGTTGAGCGAAAAATTCTTCAGCCGCTTGGTGCCGAAGTGCGTCAGCGTGAACACGTTCGGATCGGTTCGACTGACGCTCGTCCACCAGTCGCTCTGCGCGTTGACCGCCAGCAGATTCCATTTCGAGAGCGCAAAGCCGGACGACCAGTACGGGTCGAGATCGTGGCGGAACGCGCTCGCTTGCAGGATCTCGCGCATCCGCTTCGGTTTGACCTTGCCGCGCCCGCCTGCCGCATCGAGCACCAGTGCCGCGATCGCGGCGGCATGCGGTGCAGCTGCACTCGTGCCGAAGAAGTTCGGCTGTTCATCGTCATCTTCCGGCGCGTCGTCGCCGAAGAACGTATTGTTGGCTCCGTCCATCGCAGCCAAGTCCGGCTTCTGACGGATCTCGACATGCCGCAGGCGCCGGCTGTTCTTGTCGAAATAGATGGTCGATGGCCCGGACGATGTGTACGGCTCCGGCACGTACGGTGCGAAAGCGGCGTAGGCCGCCACGCCCATCGCTCCGTTTGCCGAGTTGTGTCCGTAGGTCACCGGACCGTGGTAGCTGTAGTGTTCGAGCGGCTGCACGCCGCCGAAGGCGACGTAACGGATGCGATCTGCGACGTTACGGTTGTTCGCGGGTGGCGTATTCGCACGCGCAATGACGACCTGCAAGGTCGCGACCGGAAGGCCGATGAACTCCACCGGACGGTTGGAGAAGCGGTTCTGCTCCGCGCTCGCGAACACGAAGTTGCCGTTGAAGAAGAACAGCAGGTTGTAGTCCGTGAGCACGCGCTCCTCGATCGACACCTGCTGCACACGATAGCGATAGTCGCCGAACTGATCTGCCTCGAAGCTGCCGACGACGACGGTGTACGTGCCGCTGAGCGGCAACTCCAACGTGGCCGACTCCGGAGTGGTGGTGTTATCGACGAACAGGATCGAGTCGCCGTTCGGATCGAACAGCTCCAGCGTCAAGTCGGGATGCGGAGTACCGGTAGTCGTCGCATCCGCGTCGGCGAAGATCTCGACGAGCATCCCCGCAGTTCCGGCGAACGTGAAACTGCTCGTGCCCCCAAGCGCAACGGTGCCCGTGCCCGCTGCCAGAGGTGCACCGACCGGCGTCGGTGGTGCAGGGTCATACGGCTCGTTCCACTGCAGAACCATCTGGGCACTGCCGCCGAACTGCACGGTCTGCGAAATGTCGACTGCGCTGCCCTCGTCGAAATCGTGGAGGCCGCCGGCATATAGCTCGGGCGGCACGTTGGCGAAGTTCAGCCCGGAGCTCGCCGCTGCCGAAGGCGGCACGATGCGCGGCTTCGAATCGTAGGCCATGGTCGCTGGACGATTCCCCGCCGACGAGAAGTACGACACGCCTGCAGCGGCTACTTCATCGACAGCTTGCGCGACGATGCCGTCCTGGAACATGGGCTCGACCTGGTAGACGACGTCGTCGACGATGACATCGGCCTTGAACCCCGGGATGGTGCGATCGCCACTCGGCAATCCGGCCAGCGAGCGGATATTGTTCGCGAAGTTCACCTCGCCGCCGTTCGCAGTCGCGAAGCCGAGGCGCGCCTTCGGCGCGAGATCGTGCACGATCTGCGCCATGGCGCGGCCTTCGTCGCTCGGGTTGGAGAACCAGTCTTGCAAGACCACGACCGGTTGCGTGTTGCCGAAGGGATTCCCGGGGCCCGGTAGATCGCCCGTTGCGACGTCGTCCGCCGCGTTGACGGGTCCCGGTGCCGTGTCGAAGCTGTCCGAGATCAGGCCGACCGTGATGCCGTTGCCATCGACACCGGCAATGCGATTCACACGGTGTTGCACGAGGCCTTGGCTCTGCGCAACGCCAACGTTCGTGACCATGGTGCTCGAAGGAACGACCGCGAGCACTCCCGCCTTGCGCGCCAAGCTCACCAGTGAGTCGGTCGGCACGTAGGCTTCGATGACGCCGGCTCGATAGTTGAGGTCGTAGGCCGCGACTTCCACGCCCGGCGTGGTACGCAGGCTCTGTAAAACATTCGTACCGGGCACCTTGCCGTTGAGCGAGATGCGGACCAGCGGACGACCCGCGTCGTCGAGCCTGATCGGGTGCGTGGCGGCGAGCTCCGCAGCCGCGGCACGACGCAGCGACTTGGCGCCAGCCGTGGTGAGCTCCTCGAGACCTCCGCCGAGATTCGGCACCGCATCCTTGGCAGCAGCGAGCGAACCCGAGAGCAGCATCGCAGCAGCCGTGGCCGCGAGCAGGCGCACATTCACATTCATGAAGGAATCCCCTAGCGTTCTTTTGTCGATCGACGGTACACCCGCAGATTCGGCTATTCAATCGCACAGATATCTTTCTGTTCATTTACGCGTCATCGATTGAACAGGACAAATTACACAAACAAGTAGATTGGCCCGCAGTAATGCGGGCTAACGCTTCGAGATGAAAGGATTAGCGCGACGCTGGCTTGCGTCGCGACGCTGCCTTGCTACGTGTCCGGCCTGCGCC
>CADEEJ010000124.1:0-9942 GCA_902826315.1 uncultured Steroidobacter sp. | reverse complement strand
CGGAACAGACGTATCCGCGGTGCGCGCGTCATGTAGAGAACTTCGCGCCGCCGTCGTACGACGCGCGATCCCGCTTCGACGACCAAGCCGACGTCCATGAGCTGGCGCAGATGGTGATAGAGAGCGGACGGTTGTGCACCCACCAGTCGGGCCAGCTCTTTGGCGGCCAGCGGTCCCGCGGCCACCAGACGATCGATGATCTCCAGTCGCCGCTGCGAAACCAGACTGCGGAGCTGCTTTCGCTGCAACACCCAATAGGTTTCGGACTTGCGCCGCGACGCCATGCGTGCCGTGCCTCTATTTAGAGTCGTGCTGGAAACCGAGCAGCGGGTTCGGCGACGGTGGCGCGATGCGCCGCAGAGTATTCGTGTCACGGTGGTCGAACGGCGGCGTGCGTCCACGGATCGCCAGGTCGGTGCGCGTCACGTAGGTCCAACTGTCATCGCTGTTGAAGGTGATGTCGATGCGGTAGTAATCCGTGCGGAACGCTTCCTCGAGAAACGTCGTCGAGCAAATCCCGAATCGCGTATCGCCGCGCCGTGCCTCGACCGAAATGCGGTCATCGCCCGGCTTCGCCGTGCCTCCCGCCAGCACGACCTGGCCGCGAGGAATGGCAATCGTCTGCATGATGAGTCCCGTTGCCGGCTCCCACAGCCAGTAACCCACCTGGTCGTGGAACGTGATCGCTTCTTCCGGGGTGTTGATGTGAATGTGGTAACGCAGCCCATACAGCAGCTGCGGGCCGTTGCTCTGCGCGTCGATCGGCTCCATCCGCACGTGTTCCCGGAACACGCGTCGCTCGGGACCGTCGGCCTTCGGATTGATATCGACGCCCTGATCGGACTCCCATACGCCCGCCAGACGACGCAGCGGACCCAGGTTCGCGAGCGTGTCCGGCGAAACTTCGGATTCGGTATAGATGTCGAGAGTGCTGACCATGTGTTCCTCTTCAGTCGCGGTTAGCGCTTGCCGCACACGGCCAGGAAGCCGCCGGCCATGAACGTCGCCATGCGCTTCTTCACCGCTGCGAAATCTTCCGACTTGCAGATGCCGCCGGACAGCTTGTCGATTCGTCCCGTCCGCGCAAGCGTCAGCAGCAGCGCGCCGGTCACGAAGTGATAGCCCCAGAAGATGTCCTCTTCCGTACAGTGCGGCAGCGCCTTCTTCAGCAGGCTGATCAATCGCAACACGACCGGGTCGAAATGCCGATCCATCAGCGCCGCGCCCCACTCCGGCGTGTTGGCGACTTGCGCGCCGAGCGCGCCGTAGTTCTTCCAGCGTTGTCCGCCGTTGATGTAGAGATCGAGGTCGGTATCGAGGAACGCGCGCAGCGCGCCTTCGAGCGTCGGCTTGCCGCCGGTCGCCTCGTCGTATTCGTCCAGCGCCTTCATACGCAGCGAGCTCGTGACGACCGCGCGGCGGGCGAACACGGTGTCGAAGAGCTTCTTCTTGTCTTCGAAATAGTAGTTGAGCAGCGTGTGGTGCACGCCGACCTGGTGCGCGACGTCCTTCAGCGTCACGCCGTACAGGCCGTGCTTGGAGAACAGCTCCTCGGCCGTGTCGAGAATCTGCTCCATCATCTCCGCGCGCTGCGCGGCCTTGGTCACGCGCACCGACGCGCCCTTGGGCTGCTTCTTCTTCGTGGAGCGCTTGCGCCGGGACTTCACTTCTGCAGGCACGTTCGACCTCCAATCGCCGGGTCTCGGGCGGGCCGAGCCGGGCGATCCGGTCGGACGCCCGCTCAGCCGCTGCCGTATTTCGATCTGAGACGCATTTTGTCGATCTTTCCGGTAGATGCCAGTGGCATCTGCTCGAGGCGGATCACCGCGTCAGGGATCCACCAGGATGCGACCTGCCCGCGCAGGGCCGCCAGAATCGTCTCGTCGCTGATCGTTTCCTGCTCGCGCAGCTCCACCAGCAGCACTGGCCGCTCGCCCCACTTCGGGTCGGAACGACCGATCACGGCCGCCAGGGAGACCTGCGGCAACCGCCCGACGATGCCTTCGATCTCCGCGGGATTGATCCATTCGCCGCCGGACTTGATCAGGTCCTTCGCCCGGCCCGTGATGACGAGCTGACCTTCCGCGTCGATGCGCGCCAGGTCACCCGTGTTGAACCACCCCTCGGCATCGGTAGCGCGGCGTTCGTCGCCAAAGTAACGCTCCACTACGCTCGCGCCGCGCACGCGCAGATGACCTTCGACCTCGCGCTGCTCGGATAACGCACGGCCCTCTGCGTCGGTCAGTAACAGATCGACGCCCAGTGTCGGCTTGCCGGAAATTGCCGCGGATCGCCGTCCGCGCGGCGGCGCCATCGTACCCAACGGCGACAGCTCGGTCATCCCCCAGCTCGTCTGTACTGCAACGCCGAGGCGCCGTTCGAGGCGCTCCATCAGCGCGGGCGGCATCGGCGAGCCGCCGACGAGGATTCGCTCGAGCGTGGGCAACTCTCCGCCGTTGGCGTCGAGATGGTCGACGAGACCCAGCCAGACAGTGGGCACGCCGACTGCGATGGTCACTCCGTGCGAACGGATCAGCCGCGCGAGACTGCTGCCGTCCATTTGTCGTCCCGGCAGCACGAGGCGCGCCCCCGCGGCGGGAGTCGCGAAGGGCAGCCCCCACGCATTCGCGTGAAACATCGGGACGACTGCCAGCACGCTGTCGGCAGCCGTGAAACCCATAACGTCTGCCTGCAGCACCCGCATTGTGTGGAGAAAGCTCGACCGGTGCGTGTACGTCACACCTTTCGGCGCACCCGTCGTGCCGGAGGTGAAACACAGGCCGCACGCAGCGCGCTCATCGAAGCCGCCCCAGGCTACGGTAGATCGAGCGCCAGCCATCGCCTCCTCCAGACTATCGACGATGGGCCCCTGGCTGTCGCTGTTCCAACCATGCACCGGACCGTCGATGACCAGCACATGCGAGATCGTGTGTGTGCGCTCGATGACCTGCCGTACCAACTCGGTGAGATCGGAGCTGACGACGATCACGCGGCAGCCCGATTGCGCGAGCATCGACGCGAGCTGCGCAGCGGTCAGCCGCGGATTCAGCGTATGGCAGATCGCCCCCATGCCCATGATCGCGTACCACGTCTCGACATGCGCCTGCGTATTCCAGGCGAGCGTCGCCACCCGGTCGCCGACGCCGATGCCAAGATCGGCGAGCAGAGAAGAAACGCGCAGGCTGCGCGAGCGCAGATCCGCGTAGGTCACTGCGTCGGTCTTGCCGCCGTCGCGCGCTGTCACGACCTGTGCACGCGGATGCCACTTCGCTGCATGGTCGAGCAACTTGTCGAGCGTCAGCGCGAACTCCTGCATGGACCCGTCGTTCATTGGCACTTTTCCATACTCGCCGGGACGGGCGGTGACAGGATTCCGACGTTCCAGTTCCAAGCCATGCCACCTTGCTCGCGCCGTCGACACACGACTGCCTCATGCAGCTCGAACATGCCCGGCATGAAATGCAATGCGGGTTGCGGAGTGTCCGTGAAGGCCATGAAGGCACGCGTCGAACCATAGGCAGTCCACTGAGGTTGATCGGCTGCGGCAGGCACTCCCGAGCGTGCGAACTCCGTCCAGTAGGCGACCATCGCATCGGACAATGCCGACTCAACTGCAGTCGCCGGCACTTTCGGCCACAGCGGCGGTGTTCGGTCCGGTGTGCTGAAGACATACGGCAGCTCCGCAGCGTGGAAGGCATGCAGGCCGGCCGCATCCGCAGTCGGATAGCCGTGATCGAATAGATAGAGGAATGCACGCTGGCCCAGCGCAGTCTGCTTCGCCACGAGTCGTTCGGACGTCCAGCCATATAGAGCGTCGCGCGTTGTGGCGAGAATGCTCTCGCCGAGAGCCGATGCCGGGTAGAGCTGCAGAAAGTTGCCGGCCAGGTCGCGATACCGTTCGCGGATCGACGCCTCATAGGTCGCCGCATCCTTCGGCACCGGCGGCGCGAGAAACCGCAGCGAGCGGATTTCGCCGCTGTTGAAGCCTGCGATGATCGGCACGCGCGCCTGCTCATTGCGATCGAAGACCTCGACCAGCTGGCGAGGCAGGATGTGACCGTCGACTGTGCCCAGCGGAAAGTAGCCTGTGCGCGCCGCGTCGTCGACCAGCTTCTGCGCGTCGAGCGAACGCAGCGTGGAGAGGTCCTGCGTACCCAGGGCGTCGGCTAGCCGTGAACCGATGCCTTCGGCCGCCTGCTCGCCGAACCGGCCTTGCTTCAGTTCGGGTGTGGAGATCATGTACGCGCTCTGCGCGATCGCCTTTGCGAACAGGCCTCGCGCCGGCGGCGAAGTCATGAGGTACATCACGCTCAGTCCGCCGGCCGACTCGCCCGCGATCGTCACATTCGACGGGTCCCCGCCGAAGGACGCGATGTTGCGGCTCACCCAGCGCAGCGCCTCGATCTGATCGAGCAGGCCGTAGTTTCCCGAGATGTGCTGCGGCGATTCCGCGCTGAGTGCTCGATGTGCGAAGTAACCAAGCACGCCGAGTCGATAGTTGATCGTTACGACTACGATGCCGCGCGAAGCCAACTTGGCACCGTCGTACAGCGCCTCGCTACTCGATCCCGTCGTCAGCGCGCCGCCATGAATCCAGACGAATACCGCCGCCTTGCGAGCATCGGCAGGAGCCCAGACGTTGAGCGACAGGCAGTCCTCGCTGATCGAGGGCAACTCGCTCGAATAGATACTCGGCACTCGCGACTTCGGCTGCACGCAGGCTGCTCCGAATGTCTTCGCTTCCAGCGTGCCCTGCCACGCCGGCATCGGTTCCGGCGGACGCCAGCGGCGCGCGCCGGTCGGCGGCACGGCGTAAGGAATGCCTTTGAATACGCGCAGACCGTTGACGATCTCGCCTCGCATCTTGCCGGCAGGAGAATCCACGGTGGCGTCGATCTGTGCGCTCACGGGGAAGGCCAGGCAACACGCGACGACGAGCGCGGCGAGGCGAATGCTCGGGTAATTCAGGGGACGTCTCCGGTTCGGGTCTTTCGCTTCAATATCCGGGCAAGCCAGAGGTGCATTGCCACGGCCAGCACATAGAAAGGAACGAGCGTATAGAAGGCAAGCTGCAGCGAGTTGTCAGGATGCGTGGGGCGGAAGTAATCGCTGGCCGCGCCAAGGTACGTCGGCCCGAGCCCCAGGCCGATGAGATTCATCACCAGCAACAGCAAGGCGCCCGCGAGCACACGCTCCTGTGGCCGCACCTCCTCCTGCACGAGCGTGACGGCCGGCGAGAGATAGAAGTAGTTCAGGAACGTGGGTATCGCGAGAAACACCAGCGCGAGCGGCCAGGTCGGCGCCCAGACGAAGCCGACGAAGAATGGAATCGCGAGCGCCAGCGCGACCGCCGGCAGAAAGCCGTGCGCGCTCTTCGATCGCGGCGCGAGCCGATCGATCAGCCGCCCGGAGACATACATTCCCAGGCCGATGGCGATTCCGATCAGCAGCGCGTAGTAGATCGCGATCTCGTTGAGCGTCATGCCCTTCTCGCGCATCAGGAACAACGTCGTGAAGTTGAGCACGGCGTAGGTGACGAACTGCGTCGCGCCGCACGCCAGCGACAGGCACAGCAGCACCGGATCCGCGAAGAACCTGCGACAGGTCGGCCAGAACTCCGCCTTGGCAAGCGCAATCATCGGACCACCGCCGGCAGGTCGATCGAGCCCGCCGCGCACC
Source organism: uncultured Steroidobacter sp. (assembly GCA_902826315.1). Taxonomy (GTDB): domain Bacteria; phylum Pseudomonadota; class Gammaproteobacteria; order Steroidobacterales; family Steroidobacteraceae; genus Steroidobacter. The sequence goes on along the minus strand of CADEEJ010000124.1, from coordinate 4,263 downwards.
GGCTCGCGCACGAAGACCACGACGATGACCGCGGTGACAATACCCACGGCGCCAAGCGCTACGAATGCGGAACGCCAGTCGTAGGCGGCGGCGATCGACGCGCCGAACGCGACGCCCAACGCCTGCCCGATCGGCGGCCCGAGATTGAAAATGCTCAGTGCGGTGCCGCGCGTGCCTGGTGGGAAATAGTCCGCGACGATCGCATACGAAGGCGGCACGCCGCCCGCCTCACCGATACCGACCGACATTCTCGCCGCGACCAGCTGCGGATAACTCGATGCGAAGCCGCAGGCAACCGTCGCTGCGCTCCACAGCGCGCACGCAAACGACAGCACCCGCACGCGATTGGTCCGATCCGCGAGCCAGCCGACCGGTATCGCCAACACGCAGTAGAAGACTGCGAAATACAAACCGCTGATCAGGCCCAGCTGACCGTCGGCCAGGCCGAGATCGTCCTGGATCGGCTTGGCCAGGATCGACAGCAACTGCCGATCCAGGAAGTTGAGAACGTAGACGAAGCAGAGAATGGCCAGCGCTGACCAGGCGCGCATCTCAGAACGCTTTGAGCAACCGCAAGCCGAACTGGCGCGGCGGTCCCGCAAAGCGCAGGCCCGTATTGATGGCGCCCACGTAGTGCTGGTCCGTAAGATTCGTGCCGTAGAGCGTAGTGACGAAGCTGCCGCTGCGCCACGCGATCTGCGCGTTCACGATGTTGCGCGCCTCGATGCGATCGCCGCGTGCTTCGTTCTGGAACAGCGTCGCCCACTGCTCCGACACGTGCCCGTAGTTGATCCGCGGCGTCAGCGAGTCGCCGTTACCGAGCTCGATTTCGTACTGTGCACCGATGTTGAAGGTGAAGTCCGGCGCGTAGGTCTGATCCTTGCCTTCCAGAGCGATGCACGATGGGCTGGCCGGTCCCGTCAGCGGATTGCACGCGCCGAAGCTGGGGATGCGCGGATCCACGGCAAAGAACTTGCCGAGATCGCTCTTGGTCCAGCCGAGACCGGCGTCGAGCGAGAACTGTCCCACGGCGGCTTCGATCTGCGCCTCGACGCCGTAGATCTTGGTCGTGTTGGGATTGTTGAGCTCGAAGCCGAATACCGGAATCAGCGGGTAACCGACGATGACCTGGAAGTTCTCGTAATCGTTGTAGAAGGCATTGAGCTGCGTGCGCACGGCCCCGCCCGCCCAGCCTGCCTTCCAGCCGACTTCGTAGTTCGTCACCTTCTCCTCGTCGAACGGCGCGGGGACACCGAGCCCGACCGGCACGTTGAGGCCGCCGGGCCGGAAGCCGGTCGCGACGAACGCGTACAGGAAGTGCTGCGGATCGAGCTTCCAGTTGAACGAGAGCTTGCCGGAGAGGTTCGAATACTCGGCCTTCTGATCCTGGACGAGCGGCAGCCCGAATTGATTGACGGTGATGTGGTTCGTCGTGCTCGTTTCGGTGTAACGCGCGCCGAGCGAGATCCCGAAGCTGTCCGACAGATCGAAGCTGGCCTGCCCGAAGACGGCCCAGGCTTCCTTCGGGTTCGTGCCCTGCAGCCGGTAGGTCCCGGCGGGCGAGATGATGTAGAACTCGTTCGGCAGGAAATCGTACTCGTCGTCCTGATAATAGGCGCCGAAGATCCACTCGAACGGTCCGCTGTCGGGCGAGATCAGGTTGATCTCCTGCGAGTAGATCACCTCGTCGACCTTGTCGCCGAACAGGCTGTTGCCGATGCTGGTGCCGTCGAGATCGGCGCGGTATTCCGTGCGCCCGTCCTGGTAGCCGGAGACGGAGCGCAGCGTCGTGCCGTTCGCGAACTGATAGTCGAGCTTGAGCACCGCGCGGCCGAACCGATCGAGCGCGTGCATGTCGCCGTTCGCGGTGATGTCGAACATGCCGTTGGTGGCATTGACCGGATCGGACGGATAGCCGCTCAGGTCGAGGTAGTTCAGGTCGGTCTTGAACAGCACCGACAAGCGCTCGCTCGGTTGCCAGAGCAAGCCGAGCCGGAAGCTGCCCATCTGGATTCCATCGTCGCCGGTGTGCGGACCGGCGATGTCGTAGAAGCTGTCGCGCGCCTCGCCGTTGAATGCAACGCGGGCCGCGAAAGTGTCGCTGACCGGAAGATTGACCGCGCCCTGCACGCCGTAGCCTTCGTAGTTCGCGATCTGCCCGGCAAGGTAGCCGCGCGTTCCGCCGTTGATGATCGGGTCCTGCGAGGTGACGAAGACGGCGCCGCCCGTGGCGTTCTGGCCGACGAACGTGCCTTGCGGACCGCGCAGGATTTCGACGCGTGCGATGTCGTAGTACGGCTCCGCGGTGAAGTATCCAGGGAAGGTCGCAACGCCGTCGCGATAGGTGATCACACCCGTCGTCGTCTGCGTGTTGTGCTCAGCCTTGCCGATGCCGCGGATGTTGAAGTCGATGCCCTGCCCGAAGTTGTTCACCGTGGCGCCGGGCGAAATGAATTGCAGCTGATCGACTGTCGTCACGCCGCTGGCGGCGAGCGTCTCGCCGGTCAGGACGGTGGCAGCGATCGGCGTCGTTTGCAGATTCGTGCGGCGTCGCTCGGCCGTCACAATGATTTCTTCGAGCACACTCGCGTCGTTGGCCGACTGCGGTTGCCCGCCTTGCGGGGCTGGGGTCTGTGCTCGTGCGCAGAACGATGTCGTCAGCTGTGCGGCGGCACAGGCCGTCGCGAAAAGTAGTGCTCTCATCGCTTGCCCCCTGTTGGCGTCGATCGAAGTGCCGACTGCCTGTGGAGCCAAGTGAGCCACCGAAATCAGCTCATGTCAATACTCACTCTCACGCGTGTGAACATCTTTGTGCAGGCGCGGCGCTAGGGTTGCGCAGCGATTTCCCCGTCCTTGCGCGCGAATAGCGACTCGCGCACCAGCGCCGGGGGAATCGAGCCGACGCTCAGCAGGCGGTCGTAGAACTCGCTCGGCGGGGATGGCTCGCCGTACTTCGCGACGTAGTCCTTGCGGATGCCTTCGATCTCCTGCATGCCGATGAGGTAACCGAGCACGTAGGTCGGCCGGACCGTGTACATGTCAACGTCGAGTGCGGCGGCATAGCGATCGAAGCGCACCTTCTCGGCCAGAAAGGTCACGGCTTCGTCGTACGTCATCTTGCCGGTGTGCAGGCTGGCATCCATGATCACGCGCGCCGCGCGCCACAACCGATTGCGCAACTGCGTCAGGCGCACGTCGTCGCCCTGCAGGAAGCCCTGCTCATACATCATCTCTTCCGTGAACAGTCCCCAGCCCTCGGACATGATCGACTCGTGCACGACCTTGCGCAGCAGCCGGGGGTTCTTCTGACGAATCAGTCCGTCCACGTGATGACCGGGATAAGCCTCGTGCACGGCGATGATCGGAATCCACGCAGTGTGGTGCGAGCGCAGCCGGTCCTGGCGCTGCGCCGGCGTCATCCACTCCTCGATCGGCGTCAGCACCAGCTTGCCTTCCAGGCCGTCGCCAAACGCATCGACCGACTGGAACGTGCCGAACGGCGAGGAGCGGCGCATCGCCGGCGGCGTGTCGATCGTGATGACGTGCTCGCCCGGCGGCAGCGTCACGATCCTGTGCTCGATCACGAACGCTTTCGCCGCATCGATCTGCGTCTGGTACGCCTGCTTGATATCGCCAGCCGCCGGATGCTCGTCTTTGAGCTTTTCGTAAACCTCCGTCCAGTGCTTCGCGCCGGGCTGGATGCGTTGTGCGACCTGCTGCGCGAGCGCTTCGGTTTCTTCGAAGGCTTGCTTGCCGCGCGCGAGGATCGCGTCGGCATCGCCGTCGAGGAACCAGCGATGCTTCAGCACGTAGTCGTAATTCTCCTTGCCGAGCACCCACGTGCCGGTCGAGCGCGGCAGCAAATCTTTGCGGAGGAACTTGCGGTAGCCATCCAGTGCAGCAAGCGCCGTGTCCGCGGCGGCGCTCAGCGTCTTGCCCTGCTCGCCCGCTTCCTTGACGAGACCGGGCGCGCCCGCGCGCAGTAGCTTGATCGTGCCTTCGGTCTTGAAGATTGCAGACTCGGTATAGTTGCGCGGCGGCTTGACGAGATTCTTGCGCCCTTGCTCGATGCGCGATGGCACTTGCTCCAGCAGCTTGGTCAGCGCAGTTGCGCGCTCTAGCGGTGTTCCCGGTGCCGTCGGTTCGAGCGCGCGGCCGATTTCACCGGCGGGCACATATAGCGAGGCATCGTTCTCCCACAGTCGGCGCGCCTCCGCGGTGTGGATCGTCGATTCGAGCAGGCCGATCATCAGGCGGCGGTCG
>CADEEJ010000123.1:13180-14403 GCA_902826315.1 uncultured Steroidobacter sp. | reverse complement strand
GCCGGACGTTGCTCGTGCCACGCGAGCAGATCGCGCACCGTCGTTTCCAGGTCGCGGAAGCGCAGGCCTTTGGCGACCGCGCGTGCCGAGCTCACCAGCGAGGCGCCCGCATACTCGCCGCTCGGCGGCGACCAGGTCGTGAGCTCACCGCTCTCCAGGAGCTTGTTCTCCTCGAGGAATTTCAGCGGCGCCCAGCGGATCTTCGTCTGCGCCTGGGTGACGCGCTTGCTGGTTTCGAGCAGGTCGCCCATCGTGACGGCGCCCGCCGGATTGCACAGGTTGTAGCGGCCGGGGATGCGCTGCTCGACGCAGCGGCGCATGAAATCCGCAAGATCGCGCACGTCGATGAACTGGATCGGATCTTCCGGTGCGCCCGGCGCGAGCATTTCGCCGCCGCGTGAGACGCGCCACGGCCAGTACGTGAAGCGATCCGTGTGGTCGCCGGGACCGACGATGTAAGTCGGGCGAATCACGGCCTGACGCGCGCCGTAGGTCTGCTCGACGATCTTCTCGCACGCAGCCTTGAGGCCGCCGTAATTCGTCTCGGTGATCTGCTTCGCATCCGGATCGTCGAGCGGCGCGAGCTTGTAATCTTCGTCGATACCCGCCGGCGTCATGTCTGCGTACGCGGAAATGCTCGATACGAAAATGTAGTGCTGCACGCGATCCTTCAGCGCGTCGGCGCTCGCACGCACCTGGCGCGGGAAATAGCCCGAGTCGTCTATGACGACGTCCCACTCGCGGCCTTTCAGCACGTCGACGTAGCCTTCGACGTTGCGATCGCCGAGGAGCGTCTCGACGTCGGGGAACAATCCCGGATTGCGCTTGCCGCGGTTGAGCAGCGTCAGCTTGTGGCCGCCCTCGCGCAGCACGCGCACGAAGTGCGGGCCGATGAAACCGGTGCCGCCGAAGATCAGCACCTTCTGCGGCGCGGCTGCCGCCAACGCGCCTTTGTGCAAGAGCAGTCCGGCTGCAGTGGCGGTGGTCATCTTCATCAGTTCGCGTCGGTTCATTTTCCAGCCCCTATTGCTGTGTGCTCGAGACTGCGGGCGCCGCTGCGGCGCTCGGTCCGGGCGCAACGTATTGTTCGAGCCACTTGCGCTTGGTCTCGTACCAGAACAGCGAGTTCTGCGGCTTCAGCACCCAGTGGTTCTCGTCCGGGAAGTACACGAACTTGCTCGGCACGCCGCGGTTCTGCAGCGTGTTGAACAGCTCGATGCCGT
>CADEEJ010000123.1:4630-13080 GCA_902826315.1 uncultured Steroidobacter sp. | reverse complement strand
GTCGTCGCCGTTCGCGCCTTTATAAGTGACGCTCTCGACGCGGCCCTGCGTGAGATCGGCGAGCACCGCGTCGTTGAAGTCGCTGAGCTTGGTCGCAGCGCCGGTGCGCGGAATGATGCTGACCAGCGTCGGCGGCTCAGTGAAGCTCTGACGGATGCCGACGATGACCGGCCCGCTGCCGGCGATCGCGAGCGAGCCGAAGCTGTGCTCGCGCGTGACCGCACGCGGCGCGCCGCCGGAAACGTCGAAGCGATAGATCCGCTGCGTGCCCGCGTCGTCGATCGAGCCGAACAGCGCATCCGAGTCGGGCGACCACACCAGCCCCTGCGCCGAGCGATCCCAGTCTTCGGTCAGGCCGCGGATCTTGCCGCCGCGCCGCTCGAACAGCATCAGGCGCGTGCGATCGGCGTAGAAGTCGCGGATCACCTGGCGCTGAAACGACAGCAACCGGCCGTCAGGGCTGTACTTCGGTGCGCTGTCGCGCGCCGCGTTGTCGGTGGTGATGTTGCGCGGCGCAGCGCTGCGGTCGACCGGCATCACGTAGATGTCGAAGTTCGGCTCGACGCCGCTGCGGTCGGTGTTCGACGCGAACGCGAGCTCCAGGCCGTCCGGCGCGATGTCGTAGGAATTCGCGTCCGGCTCGGCGATATCCAGCGACACCCCGCTGCCTGGCGTCAGCGCCTGCGGCTCGCCGCCGTCGATGCCGATCGAGTAGACGTGCGTCTCGCGCAGGTCGAGGAAGCGGTCCCAGTAGCTGATCGGCGCCTTGTCCCACACCTGCGCGCTCATCTTCGGCTCGGCGCGATCCTTCATGCGCTGTTCCTGGTCCGCCCAGTTCTTCGCATCCGGCCAGACCTGCGACAGGAACGCGATGCGCTTGGAATCGGGGAACCACTTCGGCGCGATCACGCCGGTCGGCACGTTGGTAACGCGCCGCGCCTCGCCGCCGTTCACCGGGATGACGTACAGCTGCGCCTGCTTGTCCTCGCCGCGCTTGGACACGAACGCGATCAGCTCGCCGTCCGGGCTCCAGGCCGGCGCCGAGTCGTTGCCGGCATCGCTGGTCAGCTGGCGCGCCTTGCCGGGCTTCGTCGGCACGAGCCACAGGTCGCCGTCGCCCTTGTTCTTGTCGACGTCGTACTTCGTGACCGGCACGACCGCCAGGCGGCCGTCGGGAGAAATCGCCGGATCCGACAGGCGCTTCAGCTGCCACATCGCCGCGGCGGTGTAGGGTTGCGCGGCGTGCGCGAGCGAGGCGAGCGTCACGCTCACCGCGATTGCGAAAATAGCGCCCGCTTTGGAGCCCCGCTGTGGTTTCTGCTTATGACAACGCATGAGGGCCTCGGTCATTTTTGCCAGAGGGGAATTCGTGAAGAGGAAGTAGTGTATCCGAGGGGCACACCTCCGCTCTGCAAGCTGAGAAGTGCATCTCTATCTTCGCGAGGGCCGCTCCGTACACTGGCCGGACTATTAGAGATTAGGGGCGTTCGCAGTGATCCAGGCCAAGCACCGCAACCGTCTGCCGTTGCCGCAGCCCGCCGTCGTGCACGTCCGCCGCTCATACGCTGAAAGCCGCTACGGTCAGATCCACCTCTGGACCGCCTATCCGTCCGGCGGCGGTTTCGATGAGCGCTTGCCGGTGGTCTGCCTGCATCACGCCGGCGGCTCGGGCCGACTGTTCGCCGCGATGCTGCGCGAACTGGGCCACGACCGCAGCGTTTACGCGCCCGATTTGCCCGGACACGGGTCGTCCGATGCAGCGAACTCGAAGGTCACGGTCGCGGACATCGCCGCTGCGGTCGGGGATTTCGTCGACAGTTTGCGGATTCGTGCAGTCGACGTGTTCGGCTATCAGCTCGGCGCGCTGCTGGCCGCGGAGCTGGCGATCGCCCGCCCGCAACAGATCCGCCGCGTCATGCTGTGGGGCGCGCCTTGTTACTCGCCGCAGGAACGGGCGAGCCTGCTGCAGGCTGCGACGACGCCGGGAGCTCGTGACGACGGCGGCGATGTCATCGAGGAATGGCAGCGCATGCTTCAGCGCCGCGGCGCGAACGTTCCGCCGGCAGCACTTGCGGAAGAGCTCGGCGACCGGCTGCGTGCCGGCTCGAGCGGTACGCGTGCCATGAGCGCGGTCATCGAATATCCGACTCTCGAGCGCCTGCCGCTCGTGAAGCAGCCCGCACTGGTCCTGCGCCTGCGCGATGAGTCCTGGGATCACGCGCCGCGCGTGCGTGCAGCGCTGCCGACGGGCTCGATGCTCGACGTGGCGGACTACGGCCAGGGCTTCCTCAGCGCCGCCCCGCAGCGCTTCGCTTCGATCGCCCGGGAATTTTTGGATCGCTGATTCATCGATCCATGGGCCGCCCACGGCTCACAGCATCCGCTCCCAACTCCACGCGCACGCCAGTCCCGCGACCACCGACGTCGTCGCCCAGCGCGAGGCGAGCGCTGCGATCGTAGAGACCGGCAACCCGCGCGCGAGCGCAACGCCGACTACGCTCGGCACGGCAAACGAAAGCCAGCACAAGCTGCCGAACGACAGGCCGCGCACCCACCACGGCACGTCGACCACTGCAGCCAATCCCCAGCTCAGCCAGAACAGCAGCGCGAAGCCAGTGCCGTAGAGCATGTGAAGCAGCGCATCGGAAGCCTGCAGCGGCGGGACCAAGGCGCCTGGGCGAACTGCCGCACGCGCCGACGCGAGAACCGAATGCAACAGCACGCTCACGAGCCCGCTGAGGCCGCCGGTCAACATCAGATAAGTGAGGTCCATGTCAGCGCAGCGCTTGCTGCAGGCCCTGGACCAGTCTTTCCACTTCGTCGTGCGTGCTGAAGACGTGCAACGACAGTCGCAGCGCGCCGCCCTCATCGTTCGGCCAGCGCACGGCGCGTACATGGACGCGATGCGTGCGCTCGACCGCGGTGGCCAAGTCGACCGCCGTCTTGCCAGGCACGCGGAACGTAAGGATCCCCGCCCACAGGCCCGGTCGCGCCGGAGTCAGCAGCTCGATGCCCTGGACTTGTTGCAGCCGCAGGCGCGCGTAGATCGCGAGCTCGCGGACGCGCGCTTCGATCTTGCTGCGTCCGACTTGCTGCTGGAATTCCAGCGCCGCTTCGACGCCGCGCAAGGCGGGCCAGAGATAGGGCACGGAACTCCCGAGCTTGTGCAAGGCAGCCGGAACGCCGTTGTTACCGTCCGCGTCTGTCGGCGTGAACACCGGCGGCACGCTGTCCAACCCGCGCGGCTCGACCGGCCACACACGGTCCAGAGTCTCCCGTCGCACGTACAGCGCGCCCGTGCCATGGCTGCCGCTGAGCCACTTGTGAAAGCACGTCGCATAGACGTCGCAACCGAGATCGCGCAGGGCGAACTCGACCATGCCCAGCGCCTGGGCACCGTCGACGACGGTGAGAATGTTGCGCTGACGAGCGAAGGCACACAGGTCCTTCACCGGCAGCACCGCGCCGTCGTCGTATTGCACGTGGGCGAACGCGAGCACCTTGGTCCGCTCGGTCACCGCGCCGGCGAACAGACCGAGCGCCTGCTCCGGCCCGGTCAGCGGCGTCGGCAGCTCGATCTGCTTGACGACGATTTCGCGTCGTCGGGCGAGCACGAGCCACGGGCTGAGTGCCGCGGGATGCTCGCGCGTCGTCGTGATCACCTCGTCGCCCGGTGCGAGGTCGAGACCGGCGATTGCCTGGCCGAGTGCCTCGCCGGTGCCGCGCGTGAACTGCAACTCGTCGGCGTCGCAACCAAGAAACGTCGCGAACCGCAGCGCAAGCCGATTCGTCTCTTCGGTCCAGCGTTCCGCCGCATTGGCCAGGCCGATGCTCTGCACCTCGCGCGCCCGATACTCGGCCGCCATCGCGGCACGCAGCGTCGGCCCGCCGCCCGCGACATCGAAGTACGCGGTCTGCAGGTCGAGCATCGGTTGCGTGCGGGCCCATTGCCAGAGCTCGCGGGACGAGGTCGGCATGTTCGGCACGGGCGCGACAGTCTGGCCTGCAGCGGACGGCAACGTGGCGGCTGCGGCGGCGCCTGCGCCGGCGGTGAGCAGCTCGCGACGGGTCAGAGAAGAAGAGTTGGTTTCGGTCATCGGTAGTGCAGCGTGGTCGACATCGCCCGCAATTATCGCAGGAGCCAGCGCATCCTGTTACCGTACCGTGGCATGTCACACGAGTATCTCGAACGTATTCTGAAGGCGCGCGTGTATGACGTGGCGATCGAGTCGCCATTGGAAGACGCACCGCGGCTGAGCCGCCGGTTGGGCAACGCCGTGCTGTTCAAGCGCGAGGACTTGCAGCCGGTGTTCTCGTTCAAGGTACGGGGTGCGTACAACAAGATCGCGCACCTTTCGGAGACCATCGCCAAGCGCGGCGTCATCTGCGCCTCGGCCGGCAATCACGCGCAAGGCGTCGCGCTTGCCGCCCAGCGGCGCGGCATCCCGGCGACCATCGTGATGCCCCAGACCACCCCGCGCATCAAGGTCCAGGCGGTAGTCGATCTCGGCGGCGAAGTGGTCCTGCACGGCGACGAGTACGACGAGGCTTACGAGCACGCGCTGGCGATCGCCCGCGAGCGGCAGTTGACGTTCATCCATCCGTTCGACGACCCCGACGTGATCGCCGGCCAGGGCACGATCGGCATGGAGATCCTGCGGCAGCACCCCGGCGAAACGCTCGATGCGATCTTCGTCGCGGTCGGCGGCGGCGGCTTGATCGCCGGGGTCGGCGCGTACGTGAAGTATCTGTTCCCGAAGATCCGCGTGATCGGCGTCGAGCCGGAAGACGCGGATGCGATGTACCGCTCGCTCGAAGCGCGCAAGCGCATCACGCTGGACCGCGTCGGCATCTTCGCGGACGGCGTCGCGGTGCGGCGCGTCGGCGAGGAGCCGTTCCGGCTCGCGCAGGAATACGTCGACGAGGTGATCACCGTCAGCACGGACGAGATCTGCGCGGCGATCCAGGACATCTTCGAGGACAATCGCTCGATCGTCGAGCCGGCCGGCGCGCTGCCGGTCGCCGGGATCAAGCGCTACGTCGCGCGCGAGCAGTGCCGCGACCGCCGCTTCGTCGCGATCAACTGCGGCGCGAACATGAACTTCGATCGCCTGCGGCACGTCGCGGAGCGCGCCGACATCGGCGGCCAGCGCGAAGCGCTCGTGGCCGTGGAGATCCCGGAGCGCAAGGGCAGCTTCCTGCGCTTCTGCGAAATGCTCGGCCGGCGCAACGTCACCGAATTCAACTATCGCTACGACGACGGCGCGGCCGCGCAGCTGTTCGTCGGCTTGGCGCTCGCGGAAGGCCGTAAGGAAAAGGAGGCGCTGCTGGCGTCGCTGCGCGAGGCGGGTTATGCGGTCGTCGACATGACCGACAACGAAATGGCGAAGCTGCACGTGCGCTACATGGTCGGCGGCCGCGGCCGCGGTATCGAGCACGAGCGGCTGTTCCGCTTCGAGTTCCCGGAGCGTCCGGGCGCGCTGCTGAAATTCCTGAACGCGATCGGCACGCAGTGGAACATCACGCTGTTCCACTATCGCAATCACGGCTCGGATCACGGCCGCGTGCTCGCGGGCGTGCAGGTGCCGCCGCAGGAGAGCGTCGATTTCGACCTGCACTTGCGCGAGTTGAAGTATGTGTACGCGGAGGAGACCGCCAATCCCGCGTACCGGACGTTTCTGCTCAGCGGGTAGCGTCGAGCCGCGCCAGCGCTTCGCGCGTGCGCTGCGTGATGACCGCGTTCTCACCCTGCGCTTGCAACAGGATCGGGTAGCTCTCGCGTAACAGCTGCGCTGCTTCGTCCGGGCGCCGCTGCGCCATCAGCACTCGACCGAGCGAGCTGTTCGCCGCGGCCAGCTGCGGACTGTCCGCGGGAACGGACTTCGCTGCGATCTCTTTCGCTCGCCGCAGTGTCTGCTCGGCTTCCGCGAGCCGATTCTGTTCCAGCATGCAACGTCCCAAGCCCGACAGCACCGACACTACATAGGGATGATCGGCGGGTAGAGCCTCGGCGTAGATATCCAGCGCCGCGCGGAAATCCTTCTCGGCCGCGGCGAGCTGCTGCATGTCGAGCCGGACCATGCCGAGGTTGACCAGGTCGTGAGCGACGAACGCATGCCGCGGTCCGCGCGCCTGCCGATCGAGCTCGACGACCTGGCTCAGCAACTGCTCGGCACGGCCCAGCTCGCCGCGCCGATGCAGGAAGCGTCCGTAGTTCGCGGCCGCGTCCAGCGTTTGCGGATGCCGCTCGCCGAGCACCCGCCGCAGGATCTGCATCGACTCTTCGTACAGCGGCGCCGCTGCATCGAGCTTGCCCTGTGCCTGTAATGCGACCGCCAGGTTGTGCAGATGATGGCCGACCTGAGGATGATCGTTGCCGAGCGCCTGTCGATCGATGTCCAGCGCTGCCCGATAGAGCGTCTCCGCCTTGTCCTGCCGCCCGCCGTACGAGTACAGGATCGCCAGCTCGTTCATCACGGACGTCGCGCCGGTCGTGCGCTCCTGGCCGTGCGTGCGATAGACCTCCAGGCTCTGTTCGAACAGGCGCTCCGCCGCCGCTTCGTCGCCGCGGAGCTGCGCGAGCTTGCCCTGCGACATCAAGGTCGGCGCGATTTCGAGCGCCGTCGGGCCGAGTACTTTGCGCTGCATGTCGAGCGCGGCAGTCAGGCGAGCCTCGCACTGTGCAAGGTCGCCGCGATCGCACAGAGCGTCGCCGAGCGTGCGCAAGGCGTCCGCAACGGCCGCATCCTGCGGGCCGTGAATCGCAATCTGCGATTTCAGTCCTTCCTCCAGCAGCGCGACCGAGTCCGAGTAGAGACCGAGACTCTGGTACACCGTGCCGATCGTGCCGAGCAGCGTCGCGCGCGTTTCGGGCTGATCGGCGAGCCCGAGGTTCACGCGGCGCGCGCCGATGTCCAGCAGCTCGCGCGCCGTGACCTGGTTGCCGCGGCTGCGCGACGGATCGGAGAGCTCGAACAGCTCGACGAGGAACGACGAAACCTGTTCCGCGCGCGTGCGCTCGGTGGTGGCGATGTCGCGTTCGTACGCGATGCGCTGTGCCTGTACGAAAGTGATCGTGGCGAACGCCGCTAGCGTCACCACCGCAGCCGTCGACGCCGCGACGGCGAGCTTGTGACGGCCGATGAACTTGCGCGTGCGATACAGCCAGGTGTCTTTCGAAGCAAGCACTGGTTTGCCGCTGAGATGTCGTTCCAGGTCCGCAGCCAGCTGCTCGGCGGAGCTGTAGCGCCGCTCGGGATCCTTGCGCATCGCCATGTCGATGATGCTGTCGACCTCGCCGCGCAGAAATCTCTGCAGCCGCGCCGGCGTGGTCGAGCGGCACGCGACGATGTCGGTCAGCATCTCGGGCGTTTCGCGCGCGGTCCGCGCGACCATTTCGCTCGGCGTCGGTGCTTCCTGCTCGCAGATGATGCGCTCCATCTCCAGCAGGCTCGCGCCGAGCAGCTGGAAGGGTCGCCGTCCGCACAACAGCTCGTAGAGAAGAACGCCGAGCACGTAGATGTCGCTGGCGGTCGTGATCACATCGCCACGCACCTGCTCGGGGCTGGCATGCGCGGGCGTCATGACGCGGTACTCGGCGTGCGTGACTGCGAGCGTTGCCGCCGACTGCCGCGTGTCGAGCAGCTTCGCGATGCCGAAGTCCAGCAGCTTCGGCACACCTTGCGGCGTGATCAGGATGTTGCTCGGCTTCAGGTCGCGATGAACGATCAGGTTCTGGTGCGCGTAGTGCACGGCCGAGCAGACGGTACGCACCAGCGCGATCCGCTCTTCGGGCGCGAGCCGCCGGCGGTCGCAGTAGGCATCGATCGGTTCGCCGTCGATGTACTCCATGACGAGGTACGGCGTGCCGTCCGGCGCGCGCCCGCCGTCGAGCAGCCGCGCGATGTTCGGATGTTGCAGCGTCGCCAGGATCTGCCGCTCCATGCGCAGCCGGCCTTGCACCTGGCGCGAGAACACGCCGCTGCGGACCAGCTTGATCGCGACTTGCTGCTGATACTCCTCATCGGCGCGCTCGGCGAGATACACGTCGCCCATGCCGCCGGCGCCGAGCTTGCGCAGGATGCGGTAGGGACCGAGGCGTTGGCCTTCGAGCGATCCGCTGAGATCGTGCGAGCCGCTCTCGCCGGCGGCGACGTCGTCCCAGAAGCCGGACTGGGAAACGTCTTCGCCGATCCCGAGCAGCACATGCGACAACAGCGTCTCATCGGCGCCGCAAGCCAGCCGCACATATTCCGAACGCTCCCGCGGACCGAGCGCGAGGGCACGCTCGATGATCGTCACGGCTTCGTCGGGGGCCGGCTTCATGGGCGGCAATCATGCATCAGCCGCACCTCCGCGTGTAATAATGAATCCGTTCCTGGGACTAACGGAGACGATTCATGGCGATGAAGAAGAGAAAAACTGTCAAGAAAAAGGCCGCGAAGAAGAAG
>CADEEJ010000123.1:1760-4530 GCA_902826315.1 uncultured Steroidobacter sp. | reverse complement strand
GCGCGATGTCCTACCAACCGCGCCGCGCGCCTCAGAGCGAAACGCTCGCGCTGCGCGGTCTTCAGTTCCAGCTGTATCGATGGCCCGGCGCGGATCCGCGTCCGGCCGTGCTCGTGCACGGCTGGGGCGACACCAGCGAGACGTGGCAGTTCGTCATCGATCAGCTCTCACCGGCGCGCACCTGGGTCGCGATGGACATGCGCGGCTTTGGCCGCACGCAGCGGCCGCAGGACGGTTACTGGTTTCCCGACTATCTCGCCGACCTCGACGCGCTGCTCGATCATCTCTCGCCGGATGCCCCGCTCGATCTGGCGGGTCACAGCATGGGCGGCAACATCGTGATGCTCTACGCCGGTGCGCGTCCGCAGCGGGTGCGCAAGGTCGCGAGCCTGGAGGCGTTCGGCCTGCCGCGTACGGACGCCGAACAGGCTCCGGCGCGCTATGCGGAGTGGCTCGACGAACAGAAACACGGCAGCCGGTTCGCGACGTACGACACGTACGAGCAATTCATGCGCGTGCTGTCACGGCGCAATCCGCGCACGCCGCCGGACCGGCTGGAATTCGTGGCCCGCTCATGGGCGCGTCAGGGCGCCGACGGACGGATCGAGCTGTGGGCGGATCCGAAGCACAAGCACGTCAACCCGGTGCTGTATCAGCGTGACCAGGCGGAAGCGTGCTGGCGCGCGATCGTCGCACCGCTCCTGTTGGTGCTCGCGGAGGAATCCGAGCTGACGAAGCGCATGGCGGGCGAGCTCGGCGAAGACAAGTTGCGCAGCCTGTTCTCGAACCTGACGACTGCGACGATGCGCGGCGCCGGCCACATGATCCACCACGAGCGTCCCGCAGAAACCGCCGCGCTGCTCGAAGATTTTTTCCGGCTATAGCCAATAAGAGAACAGCCCGCTCGCGAATTCCTTGAAGCGCTCCAGCCACGGGCGCTTGCGCCAGCTCTCCAGTTTCAGCTCGCGCGTATCGCGCAAGTCACGCTCGAACAACGACTCCATCTTTTGCGCGAACTCGCTGCCGACGACGACTGCATTCACTTCGTTGTTGTGCAGGAAACTGCGCATGTCGAAGTTGGCGGAGCCGACCATCGACAGCGCCGTGTCGATCACCATCGTCTTGGCATGCAACAGCGCGTAACGCTGCTCGTAGATGCGTACGCCACCTGCAAGCAGCTCGTCGTAGTCCTTGCGCGAGGCGTGAAAGATGAGTCCGGAGTCGGTGAAGCCCGGCACGATGATGCGCACGTCGACGCCGCGAGCAGACGCTGCGATCAACGCGTGGCGCAGACCCGCGTCCGGCGCGAAGTAGGCCTGAGTCATCCACAAGCGGCGTGACGTGTGGCCGATCGCGGCCGCGTACGTGCCGTAGATCGTGGCTTCACTGCGATCGCCGCCTTCGGTCGCGACGGCAGCAACCAGCTCGGCGCCCATCGGCCCGAGCGGCGGGAAGTAGTGCGCCGAGCCGCCGTCGATGCGACCGCCCGCGCGCTCCCACGTCTGCAGGAACAGCGTTTGAAATTGCGCGGCCACCGGCCCTTCGATCTGCACGTGCGTGTCGCGCCATGCTTCTTCGCGGCCAGCCTCGGGCCCCGGGCGCGAGCTCGACGAGCTGGCGTAGGCGCTGCTGATGTTGATGCCGCCGGTGAACGCGATGCGGCCGTCGACGACGACGATCTTGCGATGGTCGCGATTGTTGATCTTCCACGGCACGGTGCGCGTCGGATTGAGCGGCCGGAACGGCAGCACTTCTACTCCGGCCGCACGCATCGGCTCGAAGAATGCGTCGGGCGTCGTGACGCTGCCGATCGCATCGTAGATCACGCGCACTTCGATGCCTTCCTGGCGACGGCGGATCAACAGCTCGCGCAACCCGCGACCGATCTCATCGTCGGCAAAGATGTAGGTCTCGAGATGCACATGATGCTTCGCATTCTCGATGGCGCCGCGAATCGCACGCATCGTTTGCGGACCATCGACGAGTAGCGCGACGCGATTGCCGGCGACGAGCGGTGCGTCCGCGCTCTCGCGAAACGCATCGATCATCTCGCGCACGTGCTCGGTGTCGTGCTTGTCGTCGAGCCGCTGCTCGACGACGCGTTCGCCTGCGCGCGGTGTCAGCACGCCCCCGCCAGTTACGACAGGCGCTTTGACGCGCTCGTTGGATTCCGTGCGCGAAGACAGCGCCGCAGGCGATGCACACGAAGCGCATACCAACAGCGTGAACAGAGCTGGGAAGAAACCGGAGTGTCGCGGCACGTCCGTAAAACGTGCACGCACGGCTGCGGTTCCCCGCAGGTTTACGCAAAGGGGTGCGCAACCTGCTGCATACACCGCGGGGAACCCGATGAATGTTCGCGCGTTTCTGGATCGTCGGGGCAGGAGCGCGGGGCCCGCACGGGCTTCAGGTCTGAATGGCTATGAGCTTCGGAGGTTTTTTATGCTCTCTTGGGCGTTGACGTTTTTCATCGTTGCGATCATTGCCGCGGTGCTCGGTTTCACGACGATTGCGGGTGCCGCAGCCGGTATCGCCAAGATTCTCTTCTTCATCTTCCTCGTGCTGACGCTGGTCGCCCTGGTGGCGGGTGCGTTGCGCGGGCGACCGCCTGTCTGAGAAGCGCACCCGCGCTGCCTCCGACAGACCGGAACGAAAACGGGGCCCAATGGGCCCCGTTCTTTTTGGCTGGATTTCTTGCTTGCTAAGTAAACAGCAGCGCCTGGCTCACGGCCACGCGCACCGTCTCCGGCACGAACGGCTTCGTCACCAG
>CADEEJ010000123.1:0-1660 GCA_902826315.1 uncultured Steroidobacter sp. | reverse complement strand
TTGGTGCTCGGCTGGTCGGAGATCTCGCGCACCGCCTGCGCGACCATCTGCTTCACTTCTTCCTCGCCGACGTCGAGGATTTTCGCGGTGTCGCCGACGTTGAAGCCTTCCATCGCCGTGAGCAGCAGAGCCTGGCGGCGGGCCGGAGTGAGATCGCCCAGCTTCTTCTCGACCCCCGCGGCCTGCGACTTGGCGCTCGCCGCCGTGCGCAGTTCGACATTGGCACTGCCCCACAGCTTGTGGAACAGGCGATACAAGGCGACCCGCGGGGTCGTGTCGCTGCCGATGACCGAAGGATCGGCCACGATCGTCTCCAGACTGGCGCGCACATAGGCGTCGCCGCTCTTCTGGGTTCCGCACAGCGCCCGGGCATAGCGGCGCAGATAGGGCAGGTGTTCGGCAATAGCGTGAGCCAGAGCCATACGCACTCCTTTCGATTCTTTATGGGCGCTGCGTTGCGCGCGCCGCTGATGAGCGTTGTAGTATGTGCGAGAGGGGCGAAAGGTTCCTTCTGACTTGGAACTTTTTCAATCGATGGGACGTTCGGGCTCGACATGCGAATTCCACGCGGCGCGCGGCGGAACGCACCGGTTCGAGCCTATCCATGGTCATGAGTGAGAAAACCAAACCAGGCGAGCCGCCTGAAACAGCGGCTGCGAACAGTACCGAGCAGGTGCCGGACTGGCTGCAGAGCCGGCTGCGCCGCATGTTCAGCGACGTCATGGACGAGCCGGTGCCGGACGAGTTCAAGGCGCTGCTGAAGCAACTCGAAGACAAGGAGCGCGGCTCCTGACGGGGCCTGTGCCGGTCTTCTGCTACCCCCTGGCGGTGCCATGACAGGACGCGATCTATTCCTCGAGCAGGTGACGGCGTTATTGCCGGCGTTGCGTGCCTTTGGCCGCTCGTTGTGCGGCGACCCGGCACGCGCGGACGACCTGGTGCAGGACACCGTCCTCAAGGCCTGGACGAATCGCGAGCAGTTCCAATCCGGCAGCAACCTCAAGGCGTGGCTGTTTACGATCCTGCGTAACTGCTACTACTCCGAGCTGCGCCATCGCAAGTTCGAGATCGAAGACCCGGATGGCATCTGTGCCGGCCAGGTGGCCGTCGCGCCGGATCACGATGCGAAGCTGCACTTGCGGGACCTGAGCCGCGCCCTGCAGCAACTGCCGGTCGATCAACGCGAAGCGCTGATCCTGGTATGCGCCACCGGCCTGTCGTATGAAGAGGCGGCTGACGTCTGCCAAGTGGCGGTCGGCACGATCAAGAGCCGTATCGCCCGCGCGCGCGACAGGTTGGTCGAGCTGCTCGGCGACGACGCCGCCTTGATCACGGGACATCCGGTCGGCACTCTGTCCGATGCCGGTGCGACCGAGCCCCGCTCGGGCGGGCTCTGAGGTCCTGCTCAGCCGCTCTCACGCTCACCGCTGGTTCCGCCGGCTCCGCCCGGGAAGAAGCCGCAAGATGCTCGCCGCGGAGATCACTTGAAAGCTCTCAAGACCGCATCGGCAAGGCGCTCCTGGTTCGGACGCAATGCCGGCCTGCGTCCGCGGCTGGTGCTGATCGTCGGTATCGCGATGCTCGCGCCAGGCGCACTCGCCGTGCTGCAGGCGATCTCCAGCTACGGCAGCAGCATGCGGATCATCGAGCAGAACCTCGC
>CADEEJ010000122.1:7820-14421 GCA_902826315.1 uncultured Steroidobacter sp. | reverse complement strand
GCTCCTCACGGCGACGAGCTACTACCTCTTCCAGGTGTCCCGGCCGAAGCTGCGGCCGGCGGCCCTGGTCGTGGGTATCGGGCTGACGCAGCTCGGCATACCGCTGGCCCGCCTGTTTCCGGTTGAGATGCTTGCCCAACATCACTGGCGCAACTTGCACTTGATCGAGCTGGCAATTCCGCTGGCAACGCTCGCGACGCTCCAGGCGTTTCCGCTGCCACCGAGCGACAAGGGCAAGGCATTTCAGTGGCCGGATTTTCTCACCATCGGCCTGCTGGTGCCGGCGATGCTCCTGATAGCTATCGTGCTGAGCGCGGGTCGCCTGTACTGGTGGACCGATACGCCGTGGCTCGGCTGGGCACTGGCTGTCGCCGTGCCGTTGCTTGCGACAGCGGTCCTCATCGAACGCAATCGCAGCAAGCCGCTGCTCTATCTCGAATGGATGGGCAGCGCCGGGATTTTGCGCTTCGCAGCCGTGGCGCTGCTCGTCCGGATTGCGCTGGCCGAGCAGACGTATGGGTCGGTCGGGTTACTGGCGTCGAGCGGCATCAACAACGAGCAGCTGCGAACACTGTTCATCATCGTCGCGGGCGCCATGCTTCTAGGTCTCGTGACTGCGGGGTTGACACTGAGCGAGCATCGGGTTCGTCAGCAGGTCATCGTCGCTGCACTCATCATCGCCTGCGGCGCATGGCTCGACAGCCATGCAACGAATCAAACCCGACCCGAAGAGTTGTACCTGAGCCAGGCGTTGCTCGGGTTTGGGACCACGCTGTTCATCGGCCCGGCGCTCGCGTTCGGCTTCCTGCGCATGCTCCAGCGCGGCCCGGCCTATTTCATCAGCCTCGTCGTGCTGTTCAGCTCGACCCAGAATCTCGGCAGTCTGGCAGGGGCGGCGCTGCTCGGCAGCTATCAGGTCATCGCCACACGTGCGCACCTCTCCGCGCTGACCGAACACCTCACTGCAGCGGATCCGCAGGTCATTGCGAGAATCCAGACGCAGGGATACGCCGCGTTGGCGCAGTCTGCAACGCGAGAGGCAGCGGTCCTCGCATTCAATGACGTATTCCGGTTCGTCGCAGTGCTCGCGGTTGCGACGGCGCTATTCGTGCTCTTTTTCGTGCTGCGTGATCTGTGGAGGGCACGCAGTCAAGTGTCGCAGGGGGTCCGCGCATGAATGCCCAAGTGATCGACGTCCCGGCCGTGCCGCCGCCTGCGCCGTCTTCGCCGCCCGTGGCACCGGCGCCGCAGATATGGAATCCGCCGCGCAGGGGCGTGCGCATGATTGCACTGACCGTGCTGCTCGCGGCGGGAGCGCTGTTGGCTGTGCTGGCTGCGTGGAATCTCCCGCCGTTCGCTGGAGGACTGGAGAGAACCGATAACGCATACGTGCGGGGTTTGACGATGAATGTCGCCCCGCAAGTGACCGGATACGTCGTCGCGGTGCAGGTGAAGGACTACGAGCAGGTTCGCGCTGGTCAAGTGCTCGCGCGTATCGACGATCGCATCTACACGGCGCGCGTCGCGGCGGCACGTGCCAATCTCAGCGCACAGCTCGCGGCACTGGCGAACGCGCGTGCTCAGCTGGCGCGGGCGCGCTCGGACATGGCTCGCGTGAATGACCTGGTCAGCGACGGATCAGTCTCGATCCGCGAGCGAGACCAGACTCTCGCAGCATTACGCCAGGCGGAAGCGCAGGCACGACTGGCGGATGGCGGGCAGGGCAGCTTCGAAGCCCAGGTAGACGCCGCGCGGGCGCAACTCGAACTTGCGCAAATCGATCTCGAACATACGGTGATCACTGCGACAGCTGACGGCCAAGTGAGCGAAGTCGGGGTGCGCGTTGGACAATACGTCACCAATGGCACACAGCTCATGTCGGTCGTGCCGGCAGACCGTTGGGTCATCGCAAACTTCAAGGAAGCACAGATCTCAAACATGGCGCCCGGCCAGCGTGCAACGCTCAGAGTCGATGCTCTGAACGGTGCGCGCTTCACGGGTCGCGTCGAGCGGCTGGCACCCGCGGCCGGATCCGAATTCGCGGTGCTCAAGCCGGATAACGCGACTGGCAATTTCGTGAAGGTGCCGCAGCGCATCGGTGTGCGCATTGCCGTCGATCCCGGGCAGCGATTGGCGGCTCGCCTCGCGCCAGGCATGTCCGTCGAAGCTGCCGTGGATACGAAGGCGAGCCGCCCATGAGGCGCGCAGTCCTCGGATTTGTCGCTGCACTGCTCGCGGCATGTGCGGGTCCGCGGCCCAACACGCCGGCGGATGCTGCTGTGAGGCCGCCGGCCGTGTGGCGGGAGCGTGCGGGCAGCGATAGTGCGATGACTGCCGAGTGGTGGCAGAGCTTCGGCGATCCAGCTCTCGCCCAGATCGTGGAGCATGGACTCGCCAACAATGTGGACATCGCCATCGCGGCTGCTCGAGTCGAGGAAGCACGTGCGCAGTTCGGCGCGGCGCGCGGTCAGTTGTTGCCGAGCGTCGAGCTGCTTGCGGGTGTCAAGCGAGAGCGCTTCCTCAATGCCTTCGGACAACCCGCGTGGCAAACTGCCGAGCGGGCGGAGATCGACATCTCTTACGACCTGGATCTGTTCGGTCGCCTGCGCAACACGAGTGAGGCAGCGCGTGCGTCGCTGCTCGCGACGGAGGCAGCGCGGGATAACGTCAAGCTCGCGGTCGCGTCTTCCGCGGCGGCAGGCTATATCGGCTTGCGAGCCCTCGATGCACGTCTGGCCGTCGTGCGCGAAACCGTGAACGCACGTGCCGGCTCGCTCAGGATCGCAGAGCGTCGCGCGCAGTCCG
Organism: uncultured Steroidobacter sp.; assembly: GCA_902826315.1. Taxonomy (GTDB): domain Bacteria; phylum Pseudomonadota; class Gammaproteobacteria; order Steroidobacterales; family Steroidobacteraceae; genus Steroidobacter. Next base: position 11,616 of record CADEEJ010000122.1, on the reverse strand, counting down.
GCTATGCAACGCGGCTCGAGTTGGAGCAGGCCGAGGCTGAATTGCACGCGACCGAGCAGCTGGTTCCGGCACTCGAGCTCGCCATCACTCGACAGGAGAACGGGTTGAGCGTGCTGCTCGGCGAGAATCCTCGTGCAATCGAACGCGGCGTCATCCTGTCTGGCCTCACGACCCCGGCAGTGCCGACGATGCTGCCCTCGGAGCTGTTGCGCCGCCGACCCGACATCGCTCAGGCAGAGCAAACAATCGTCGCGGCGGATCGATCGCTCGATGCCGCACGCGCAGCCTTTCTGCCGAGCATCCGTCTCGGTGCAGCGGGCGGCTACGTGGATTCGACGTTGATCGGCGATCCGGTCGGCATCTTTTCGGTCGGCGGTAGCATCCTTGCTCCACTCTTCGAAGGCGGGCGTCTGCGCGCGCAAGCCGACTTCGCGGCCGCTCGCCGCGATGAGGCTGCGTACTCCTACCGAAAGGTGGCGCTCAACGCTTTCCGCGAAGTCGAAGACTCACTCGCCGCGCTTCAGCGCACCAGCGAGCAGGAGTTGGTGCTGCAGCAGCAGCGCGATGCATTGGCACGAGCGCTCGTGCAGGCCACCAATCGCTATCGTGCCGGATATTCGTCCTATCTGGAGCAGCTCGACGCACAGCGCGGCTTGTTGTCGGCAGACCTGTCGCTGGTGCAGGCGAACAATGATCGCCTGACTGCGGCGGTGAGTCTGTTCCAGGCGCTCGGCGGTGGATGGACAGCCTCGCGATGAACAATCACACATACATATATATGTATCCCGCGTGCCGAACGGCGGGTGGACATAATCCTGCAGGGCTGCCCGCGCCGACTTGAGTGTCATTCATGAACAGCACTTCATGCCTGGAAGGCAGGGCAGGAGCGCCATGACCAGCCCGTCGAGCCGATCGATTGAACCCCAGCTGCGGACGATCGAAGACGCGGCGGACGAATACGCGGCTTGGGTCATGAGCTGGTGGCGCAGTCTCTCAGAGTAAAACCTACTTCGCGTCCGTAACGCGCTTGGCCGGATTGGCTGCTTCGGCTAAAGGAGGTGAGGTCGTCTTCTCCACGGCCGCCGCTCACTGATACCTTCGTTGCGGTCGAACTGTGCTAGATATTCGCGCACTCACTCACGAGGACTCCGCATGACCACACCGCCGGCCTTGAGCCACGAGGAGCTCGTCCAGCGCATCAGCCGCGATATCACGGACGGCTACGACGAAGAGATCGAAATGGAGATCGAAGACCGGCATCCGCTGCCCGGCGAGCCGGCGGGCGCCGCTGCAGCGAACGACAAGGAGTTCCGTCACCAGTACTTCCGGCAGCTGTTCCGCCTGCAGTCCGAGCTCGTGAAGCTCCAGGATTGGGTGGTCGCCTCTCGTGAACGGATCATTATTCTTTTCGAGGGCAGGGACGCGGCGGGTAAGGGCAGTGCCATCAAGCGAATCACGCAGCGGCTCAATCCGCGCGTCTGCCGCGTGGTTGCGTTGCCGGCTCCGAATGACCGCGAGCGTACACAATGGTACTTCCAGCGTTACACGGCGCACCTGCCAGCGGCGGGGGAGATCGTGCTGTTCGATCGCTCCTGGTACAACCGCGCGGGCGTGGAGCACGTGATGGGTTTCTGCACCCCGGAGGAATACGAGGAATTTTTCCGCTCGGTGCCGGAGTTCGAGCGGATGCTGGTGCGCTCCGGCATCCGGCTGCTCAAGTACTGGTTCTCGATCACGGACGAGGAGCAGCACCTGCGATTCCTCGGCCGCATTCACGATCCAATGAAGCAGTGGAAGCTCAGTCCGATGGATCTGGAGTCGCGCCGGCGCTGGGAGGACTACACCAAGGCGAAGGAGATCATGCTGCAGCGTTCGCACATCCCGGAAGCGAAGTGGTGGGTGGTGCAGGCGGTCGACAAGAAGCGCGCTCGCCTGAACTGCATCGACCACCTGTTGAAACAGTTCCCATACAAGGAAGTGGAGAAGGCGGCAGTCAACCTGCCGCCGCGCGAGCGACGCAAAGACTACTCGCGCAAGCGCGTTCCCGCTGACATGCATGTGCCCGAGGTGTACTGACCGGCGGTCTGCCGGATGCGATTGTCTCCAGCAAAGGAATCACCGCCGGCGAAGATTGCGCTCAGCAGCACTGCGATCCAGATCAGGTGCGCTCGCATCGCGAACCTCGGTAGCTGCCAATCAGCATTTGCGCCGCGCAGCACCCAGGAACAGAAGTGCTTGCAGTTGTTCGTCAGGAGCCGATAGCGGGACTCGCCCAGGCGCGAACGCGTCCGCGCCACTGCTGCGCGGCTATCGAACCGCGCCGCTTCGCGTCGAATCCGAATGCCGCGGCCTCGCGCGAAATGCTCGAGAGAAACGTCCTCCACCGGTCCGCGCCGAAGTCCGTACGCGAGGCCGGAGTAGTGGATGACGCGCCCACCGCCGACGTATATGCCGTGATGGCTGTAGAGCGTGCGAGGAGTGACAAGATGGGCGCCGAGTGGTGGCTCGTCGCCGGGACGAAGCAAGATGTCGCGTGCATTGTCGGTCCTCCAGTCCATGGCAGCGACATTAGGCGCCGGCACGCGCCAAGGCGATTGCACGATGGTTTAGCAAATACCTTGGAATAATGCTGCGAACGCAATTTCTTCATCTGCGCGCGCGACTAATTCGCCGCGGGAGGACGGCGAGATGGACGAGTTCGAAGGCGTCAGGTTTGGACGAGGCTTTGCGCGAACTGCAGCAATGCCCGGAGGGATAAAGTGAAGAGCGTAAAGGCGGCGAGAGAGGCCACGTACAACGCACCGAACCACAGTGCCCTTTGAGTGCGGCTCATCAGTACCAACCCTCCGCAGCTGTCTTGCCACGGAACACGCGATAAGCAAAGGCGCTATACGTAAGAATGATCGGTACCACAAGGGCGGCACCCACCAGGAGAAAAGCCTGAGTAGGTGGCGCAGACGCGGCGCTCCACAGATCTATGCGAAATGGCACCACACCGGGATAGACGACGAGCCATGCACCCAATGCCGCTAGCGTGCATTGGAGCAAACCGAACGCAAACGGCTTGAGATCGGAGGTTCCAGCGATGCTGCGGATAGCGACCGCCTGGCTCGCGAGAATCAAGATTGCGAGCAGCGAAAATCCGAGCCAATGCTCCGCGAACCTCGAGCGTACGCCCGGTTGCACCAGCGCCGCGGCGATCCAGGCGAGGACGATCAGAACCACGAAGGCCAGATTAGCCAAGCGAAAAATACGCCCGGCAAACGTCCGGAGTTCGCCCTGCTCCTTCAGTCGCAGCCAGCCCGCACCCAGCATGATGTAGCCTGCTAACAGCGCGCAGCCCGTCAGCAACGCAAGCGGATTCACGAAGTCGAACACGCTGCCTGCAAATCGATCACCCTGGACATGCACTCCGAAAATCAATGCTCCCGCTGCCGCGCCCTGTGCCAGCGCGACGACGATCGATGCAACGCCGAACGCTGCGTCCCATTGTCGCTTGTATGACCGGCTCTGGACACGGAACTCGAACGTGACACCGCGGATGCCCAGAGCCAGCAACATGATGATGAGCGGCAAGTACAGCGCGGGAAGAAGAATGCCGTACGCGAGTGGAAATCCCGCAAACAGCGCAATCGCCGCCATGACGATCCAGGTTTCGTTGCCATCCCAGGTCGGAGCAATGGCATCGACCATCAGGTCCCGCCGACGCGCGTCTTTCTGGAGCAGGAGCAGCGCACCGACGCCCAGGTCGAACCCGTCGAGCAGCACGTAGAGCGTGAGGGCAAATGCGGCGAAT
>CADEEJ010000122.1:0-7810 GCA_902826315.1 uncultured Steroidobacter sp. | reverse complement strand
GGGGCACAGTGGCTGCGCCGCGGCTGCATGTCCAAATGCCGGCAGACCGGCCGGCGGTCGGGATGAACCAGCGACCGGCGCCGGCAGGGGCGCCGCGCCGGGTCCCTGGCGCACGATGCGGACGGCGAAGATCAGGAACGCAGTCATGAAGATTCCGTACACGCAGACAAAGGCGATGAGCGAGGCGAGCAGAACGGGTGCCGGCACGGGCGAGATAGCCTCAGCGGTTCGCAGCACGCCATAAATGACCCAGGGTTGACGTCCCGTCTCCGCCAGATACCAGCCGCCGAGCGTTGCGATCACGCCGGATGGAGTCATGAGCACGAGCGCACGCAGGAACCATCGCGTCGTGAACAGGCGCTGCTTCCAGCGCAGCCACAGCGAAGCGGCGCCTAGCGCGAACATCAGGATGGCGATCACATACATCACGCGAAATCCGTAGAACGTCATCGCCATCAAGGGCTGCTGATCGCGTGGCGTGTTCTTGAGACCTGCCACCCGGCCGTCCAATGAGTGCGTTAGCCAGATGCTGCCCAGAACCGGTGTGCCGAACGTGAACCGATTGCGCTGACCGTCCTGATCGGGAACGATGATCCAGTAGTAGGGCGCGGGAGACTCCGACTGCTTCTCCCAGAAGCCTTCGGCGGCCTGCATCTTGGCGGGTTGATGCTGAATCATCGTGCCGTAGAGGATGTCGCCCAGGAAAACCTGCACGCCGATGAGCACCGTCGCGACGCCGACGCCGAGGGAGACAGTCTTGCGCGCGAATTCCACGTGCCGACCTCGCAACAGGTACCAGGCGCCGATCCCGGCGACTAGGAACGCGCCCGTCAGATAGGCCGCGGTGAGCATATGCGGCAAGCGAATAGGCCACGACGGGTTGACGATGACGTCCAGCCAGTTGTGAACCACGAATCGCCCGCCCTCGAGCGTGGCGCCCGCAGGCGTCTGCATCCAGCTGTTGGCCGCGAGAATCCAGCTCGCCGAAATCTGCGTGCCGAGCGACACCATACAGGTAGCGAAGAAGTGCAGCTTTGGGCCGACCCGCTGCATGCCGAACAGCATGATCCCGAGAAAGCCTGCCTCGAGGAAGAACGCGGTCAGCACCTCCCAGCCAATCAGCGAGCCGATGACAGGGCCGGCAATCTGGCCGAACTTCGCGAAGGCGAGACCGAACTCGAAGGACAGCACTATGCCGGTGACCACACCGACGCCGAACGCCAGCGCGAAGATCTGCAGCCAGAAACGATAAATCTCGAGATACAGCGGATTCCTGGTCTTGAGCCACAGTCCCTCGACGATAACCAGAAAGATGCCGAGACCGATCGACACGGCTGGGAAAATGATGTGAAAGCTCACGGTGAACGCGAACTGGATTCTCGCCAAAATGGCCGGGTCGAGGCTCATGGGCGCTCCGCGCGGCGCGGCGCGCGCGCGATCAGCACGCAGGCAACTGCGACGAACAGCACGAGCCCTGCGATCGCGGCCTTGAGGCCGAACACGCCGATGATGGTGTTGAAAAATGCGATCGCCACAATCCAGGCGAACACGATGGCTATGACATTGCGCATCTGTCGTTGCTCTCATCCGCTGTCAAAACTGAAGATCGCTGCAACTAAAGCATGCGCTGTGAAGTGCTGCGACTGGCAGTGGACCTTCGTATAGTTCTCTGAGGCATACGATCGTTCAATCGATGCAGCGTGCAGCGCCTGCTCCAATTGCGTCTCCTGAGGTTGAGTGGAGATCGCGTGATGACATTCGATGCATTCGATCTTTGGGTCGCCATGATGACGGTAGCCGCCCTGACTGGTCTGTTACTGGACGCGCGCCGAGAGACTCACTGGTCGCGAAAGAGCACGACCACATCTAACTTGCAAACCCACAAATAGGGCGCCTTGCGCACGCGAGGCGCCCGTTCGCTGGAAGCCAGTTGTCGGCTCAACTTTGCGCGAAGGCCTGTCGCAGGAAGCTGGTGGCCTGCGCAATGGCAGCGCGCGTCGCGGGCGTTCCGGCCAGCGCATTGAGCATGACGAAGTCGTGGATGGTCCCGTTGTAACGCGTGGAGGTAACCGTCACGCCTGCCGCGCTGAGCTTGCGGGCATAAGCTTCACCTTCATCGCGCAGCACGTCGTTCTCGGCCGTGATGACGAGCGCCGGCGGTAGACCTTTCAGCTGTTCCGAAGTCGCGTTGAGCGGCGATACGTGCACGTCCTTGCGCGCCGCCGCGTCTGGCAGGTACGCGTTCCAGAACCAGGCCATGGCAGGCTTCGTCAACCAAGGGCCATTGGCGTACGTCTGATACGAGCCATCGGACATCGAAGCATCCGTGACCGGATAGAAGAGAACCTGCGCCTTGATTGCCGGTCCCTTGCGTTCCTTGGCGAGCAGGCTTATGACGGCCGTCATGTTGCCGCCCACGCTGTCACCAGCGATCGCGAGTCGCGATGCATCCACGTTGAATTCCTGCGAATGCTTCGCGACATACTCGAGCACCGCATAGTCCTGTTCGATAGCAACAGGGTAGCGGTTCTCGGGTGAGCGGTCGTAGTCGACAAACACGACAGCGGCCTGCGCGCCGACAGCGAGCTCGCGCACCAGGCGATCATGGGTTTTCGTATCGCCCATGACCCAGCCAGCGCCATGAAAGTAGACGATGACCGGCAGCGTGCCACTTGCGTTCTGCGGGCGAAGAACGCGAATGCGGGTCGCGCCGGTAGGACCAGTCTGCAGTACGCGATCCAAGATGGACACGGCCGGTAGATCGACGGATCCGGACTGTGCGCTCAGCAAAACCTCGCGCGCTGCCTGTGGGCTGAGAGTGTAGATGGCCGGGCTGCCAGCGAGGCTGTCGACAAACTTTTGGGTGGTTGATTCGAGCGCCGGTGCGGCGAGCGCGCCGGCGGCTACCATCATGCTCATCGCGGCGGCAGCAACAGTCGAGCGAAGCGTAGTCATGAGTGTCTCCTGTGCAGTGTGTGGTACCAGCTGCAGAGGTTATGCATGCCCAAGAAGCTCGACGATTGAGCAATAGTAGTGCTCGAAAGGGGGGGTATTGCTGCGGATCGCGTTCTTACGATCCTCGGGCGCGCAAGTAGAGCAGGTAGAACATCATGCGTGAGCGATTCTTGTAGGCGCGATACGACGGCACGGACGCGACGATCTGCGTGCCGCTCGAATCGCTTTGGACACGCAGGTGCCCGCCCAGCTTGCGTGTCCGTTCGGCCATGCCGCGCATTCCCCAGTGGCCTTGCTTGTCGCCGTTGTTCGTGTCGAAGCCGCGGCCGTTGTCGGCGACGACCATGCGGAAATACCGCGCGCCGCAATGCAGCTCGACGCTGATGCGCGAGGCCGCGGCGTGACGGAACGCATTGGTCAGCGCCTCGCGCGCGATCCAGAAAATCTCGTCCGCCACGTGCGAAGCCAGCGGTGACGCACTGCCAGCGCGCGTGACCGTGAACTGCACGTCGGCATCAGATCGCAGGTCCTTGCCGACATTCTCGATCGCGCCGACCAACTCGCCGTCGGTGAGCTGCTCGGAGCGCAGGCTGCTGACCCGGTTGCGGCCCTCGAGGATGATCTTGTCGGCCGTCGCCAGCGTTCGCTCCAGCATCGCCTTCGAAGCATCGTCAGGAGCTATTTTCTGCGCCGCGACGTGGAAGTTGAGCAGTAGACCCTGAACGCCCTGGAGCAGCGTGTCGTGCAACTCGCGGGCGATGCGAATGCGCTCGTCGGCGCGCTCTTCGGCTCGTGCTCTGTTTGCCCGCGTGATCGCTCGCACCCGCAATGTGAAGATGGCGAAAACCAGAGCGAGCACTGCACAGATGGACAGCACACGGAACCAGGCAGTCTGGTAGAAGCTCGGCAACACGATGAAGGGCTCGGACGAGACCGGCTGCGTCCACACACCATCGCCGCCCGAAGCCATTACCTGGAAGGTGTAGGTTCCCGGTCCGAGATGGGTGTAGAACGCTTCGGTCCGTGTGCCGGCGTCCTGCCATGACTCCTCGAGGCCCGCGAGGCGATACCTGTATATCACGCGATCCGGGTCGGCGAGTTGCGCGCCGAAGTAGCGGATCTCGAGCGTCTGCGGACGTGCCGCGAAGGTCCTTTCGGGGCCCAGCGCAATGAGATCGGCAGCGATGGCACGGATCGAAACGATCGGCGGACGTGCATTCGAGGTGGGCCGCTCAGGATCGACACTGAACACTCCGTTGCGACTGGAAAACCACAGCTTGCCCGCTGCATCTCGCGCCGCAGACGCGTAGCCGTAGGACACAGAGCCTCCTCCCGTGAAGTCACCTTCGGTGAGCAGCTCCGATTTCATCCGGTAACCCGGAGTCGCGAGCGCGGCCTGCAACTCTTTCTCGGGGACGCGCACGATGCCGCGCGACGTATTCAGCCACACGTCGCCATTGCGGGCTTCGACGAGTCCATTGAGTGCGCGCGTGAACGTACTGTCCTCGAATGAGAGCATCTCGAAACGCGAGTGTCGCTGCACTGCCAAGCCAGCTGCACCTGCCGCGAAGAACCCGTGGCGCGTTTCGAGGAGCGCGAACACCAGGCCGATCCCCGGTGCCGGAAACATCTCATCGCCACTCGCGGCGAGCAGGCCGATTTCATCCCGAGAACCCAACCACACGCGGTCCTGCCGATCGCTGTACATGACCCCGACAGGCTTGATGGCGGCCGGGCTTTCCAACCGGGTCCAGTGTTCATTCTGGTAGCGCCACACCCCTCCGCCGACCGACCTGGTGCCGCCGACCCGTGCGTAGAGTGCGTGATCGGACGTCGTGACGACTCCCGTGATTCCATATGTCGCCACACCTGGAATCGGCGGCAGGGCCGTAACCTCATCACCGCGCGTGAACCAGACACGGGCAGGATCGACGAGCCACGTATAGCCGTCGTTGCCGCAGAAAACGTTTTGGACCTCGTGGGGTTCGGCAAGCACTTTCGTCTTGCCGCCGGCGATCCTCCGGGTGGTGTCGCGGCTGTGAGCGGCCCAGACTTCCCCGAGGTCGTTGGCGCAGACCACCGGGTCGCCAGCCGTGCGCTCGGTCAGGAGCGGCTTGAACAATGCGGGCTTGAATCGATCCAGGCCGGCAGGAGTTCCTGTCCACAATGTCCCGTCGCCGTCACTGAGCAGTGCACTCACGGCATTCGAGGTCAGTCCCTGCCCCTGCGTAAATGACCCGGGCCGTAGCTTCTTCGCGGCGCGGGGCTCGGCGCTGAGGAGTTCTCTGGAGAAGAGCATGAGTCCATCGAACTGCGAGGCATAAATCAGGGAGCCATCCGCAAGGTAGGCGATGTGATAGGCAGTTTCGCTGACAGGCACTTCCTTGATGAGGCCGCCAAGGCGATCGATGTGCTGCAAGCGTGAGCGGTTCTGCGCGCCGTCATAGTCCGAGATCCAGAGAGTGCCGTCGGGTGCTTCGGCGAATCCGAACAGCCAGTCGACGGCAACATTCGTCTGCGTGTACCCGGTTTCACGAATGTCGCGCCGATACAGGCGGCGCTGCTGCGAAACCCAGAGGACATCGAAGGAGTCGAGTACCGCGAATACACGACCACCGGCGACGGCGTCGGGGTTTGCCTCCACGTGCCATTCTTGGTCCGCGCCGAAACGCACTACGATGGCCTGCGCCGACGAAGCCCAGATGCTGCCGTCGTCGGCTTGACGCAAATACTTGATGAAACGCAATCGGTGCTCGCCCGCGTTCGCATACACGGTGACGCGCCCTCCCTGGATGCGTGCCACACCGGCCTCGAAGAAGCCAACCCACAGCGTTCCATCGCGTGCGACACACAAGCTGCTGACACTATCGATCGGCAACTCGGGCTCGCCCGCCTGCGAGCGGAAAGGCGCGAAGGTGCGGCCATCGAAGTTATAGAGCCCGCTCGCGCTGCCTACCCACAAGGTGCCGTCCGGGCCTTGCACCAGCGCCTTGATTCCTTGCGGCGCTCCATCCCGGGCAGTCCAAGCTGTATGGACCATCTCGGCCAGCGGCTGCTCGCCGCGGGCGTTGGCGTTCAACGCAATGACGAGCATCATCAGCGCGACGACACTGTAACGCTTGCGGAAATGACGCAGCATTGGCGTAGCTTAGGCTGCTGCAACTTCCGGCGCATAGCTCGAAAGGGGGGTGCGGCCGCCGCTTCACGTCTGGAATCATCATCACCTCATGAGCCGCATCCGCATTCTCGCCGTGGACGATCATCCCGTGCTGCGCGACGGGCTGGCGAACATGATCGGCAGCGAGCCGGACATGTTGCTGGTCGCGCAGGCCGAGTCGGGCAAACAGGCCCTCGCGCTGTTCGATCAGCATTTGCCGGACATCACGTTGATGGACCTGCGGCTCGGTGACATGAACGGCATCGACGTCATCAAGGAGATCCGCTCGAAGCATGCGGACGCGCGCATCATCGTGCTCACGACGTACCCCGGTGACGTCCAGGCGCTGCGCGCACTCAAGGCGGGTGCAATGGGCTACCTGATGAAGGCCAGTCTGCGCCGCGATCTGCTCGACACGATCCGCGCCGTGCACGCGGGCCAGCGCAGAGTGCCGCCGGACGTCGCTTCCGAGCTCGCGGAGCATGCGATGGATGATGCCCTGACCGAGCGGGAGATTCAGGTGCTGAAGCAGATCGCGAACGGCTGCTCGAACAAAGTCGTCGCTGAGCGGCTCGACATCAGCGAAGACACCGTAAAAGGCCACGTGCGCAGCATCCTGTCGAAGCTCAACGCGAGCGATCGCACGCATGCCGTGACGATCGCCGTGCGCCGCGGGTTCTTCGAGCTCTAGCTGGGTCCCTCCCGCACCCCACTTATTGACTGCTCGCTGCGCACTCGAATGTGCGGCGCGCGCGGGCATCGTGCGCGGCTAGCTTGATCTCCACGGGAATGTCACCGCGGAGGACCGAACATGCTGAGCCTCACCCCTCTCGTTACCGTCGTCGACAATGACGCCGCGACACGCGCACAGCTGTTGTCGCTCGTTCGCTCGGCAGGCTGGATGGCACGCGACTTCGCGTCGGCACGCGAATTCCTCACGTGTCCGCGCGTCTTGGTTCCGGGCTGCCTGGTCGCGGACGCAGCCCTGCCTGACTTGCCCGGCCTCGATCTGCAGCAGCGCGTCGGAGATCGTCCCGAGATGCCGATCATCTTCATGACGCGTCAATTCGACATCCCCATGACGGTCCGCGCCATGAAGGCCGGCGCATTCGAGTTCATGACCAAGCCGTTCCGCGAAGACGCGATGCTGAGCGCGATCGGCTCGAGTATCGAGCACAGCCGCATCGCACTGAGTCGGGAGCTGGAGTTACGGTCGCTGCGCGCGCGCTACGAATCGCTCAGCGGTCGCGAGCGGCAAGTAATGGAATTGGTCGTGCAGGGCGTCCTGAACAAGATCATCGCTGCCGAGCTCGGCATCGCGGAGATTACGGTCAAGGCACATCGCGGAAAAGTGATGCAGAAGATGCGCGCTCGCTCCCTCGCTGAGCTCGTCACTCTTGCCGCTCGGCTCGATCGGACGGCCGCGACAAAGCGCAGCGCTCATCCGATCGTATCGAGCGGAACCAACGCTCAATCCATTTCGATCGCGGGTGCGGATACGGTTTCCCGATGAGACGAAGGAAGGACAATGGAAGCTACAAAAACGACTGGCTGTTACAAGCCGGCGAGGAGCCGGCAATTGAGGCGCAGATCGTCACGCCACGCGAGGTGTACAACCAGCACGGGATCTAAGTGGGCAAGGGGCGGGGCGTCGACGACGGCGGAGTTGCTGAGGGAGGGTGGCGGGAGGCGGTGGGG
>CADEEJ010000121.1 GCA_902826315.1 uncultured Steroidobacter sp. | reverse complement strand
CAAGGATCCGCTCGCGCCGGCCGATTGCGAAGGTCGAGCGGCGCTGCTCTGCGATGCGCCAGCCCCAGGAGCGAATCGATCGATGCAGAGCATCGACGTGTTCACGCCGCGCCATGGTCACGACCACGATGCGCGAAAGATCCGGCTTGCGCTCCTGCACCCGCCAATCGATGTACAGGCGGTCTTGCGATAGCGGTAGCACGCGCTCCAACTGCAGGGCTACCGCGCTGGCAATAGCGCGCTCCGGCATGGGCGGCAATCGCAACTGGCAGATGAGAGTCGCAGACTCTGGCAGCACGACTGTCAGTCGAGCCGCGGACGACGGCGCTTGCGGCCAGACCTGACCGGACTCGATGACGCTACCGTCCGCTGCCTTCAACACTGCGCACTCGCCGCTCAGATCGAGAACGTACTCGCGCGCCCAGATGCTGCGCAGCTCCTGCAACCACCACGCACCGAACGCGGTGAGCTCGGCGAGCACGGCGGCGATCATGTCGAGGACCGGCATTGCCTGGCGACCACGTCGAAAACGCAGTCGGCGTCAGCGGTGATCCGCGTCGCCGCGACGAGATCGGGCCACTGGCGCAAGTCGCCCGGCGGAAACAGCACGCGTAGACGAACGAGCCGCGGCAATGTGCGTCGTTCGAGCCACTCCGCGCGCCAGTCGGATGCTTCGAGAAACGCCCATTCCACAGCGGCGACATTCTCGATCAGCACTTCCTCGGCGCCGCGGCCTGCATGCGAGTGCTCGGGATGCCAACGGATCAGCACCTCTTTGCGCCCACGAGACTCGTGCAGCACCAACTCATATCTGAAGAGCCCTCCGGCGCCTGCCGCGAGCGGTGCAGCCGCGGTCAGTGCGATGCCCTCGCGACCGCCTTCCAGCTCCGGCGGATCGGCTGATTCGATGAGGGAACGAATGAGTCGCTGCGCCGCGAAGATTTCCCACGAGGCAGCGCCTGCCCGCGCCACCTTGGCGTGAGCACGCTGCGCGAAGCGCAGACTCTCGAACGTTGCCAGCGCGATCAGCCCGATGAGGGCGAGGCCGACGACGATCTCGACGAGCGTGAACGCACGCTGCTGGCGTCGGTTCACGACGCCCGCCTGCCGGTCTCGATGCTCTGCACGCGGATCCGCTGAGCGGCGCCGCGTCCCCAGCTGACTTCGACGGTCACATCGAATGCCCGTAACGGACTTTGCGGATCGATGCGAGCCTCGCGCTCGCGGATCTGCGACTCCCACTTCAGTCCTTGCGCGGTTTCGCCTTGCCGGGCGCCCGGCGCAAGCGGCTCGCGGCCACGGATCTCCGCCAGCACCGATTGCGCCGTGAGCAAAGCAACTTCCCGCCGCTGCGCGACGGCTGCGCGTCGCAAGCCCTGCCCGAACCCCTCGTACAGCGCGCCCAGCGACAACGCCAGAATCGCGAGCGCGATGACGATCTCGATGAGCGAGAAGCCTCGTTGGTTCATGTCGCCCGCCGCACTCTGCCCGTGAGCATGCTGATCGACAGCGACACGCGCCGCCCCGAATCGACGACGGTAATCCGCGCCGGCGAGCACGTGCCGTCGGGATAGACGGTGAGGTCACCGAGATCTGCATCGTTGTCGACGCGCATGAAGCGCAGCGTCGTCGAAGCAGCGAGATCGACTTCCTTCTGCTGCGCGCGTACTTCGAGTCGATAGCCGGTCGGAGTGAGCGAAATTCGACCGCGGGCACCGGTCGCGCTGCTGCGGATCTGCAACCAGGTGATGTCGGCGGTCAGTTGCTCGGCCGCGAGCGCTGCCCGCCGGGCCGGCAGCATGCGGTTGAGAGCGAGCGGCAGCACTCCTGCCATCAGGACCATGATCGAGAGCACGACGATCAGCTCCAGCAGCGTGAAGCCGCGCTCACCAGTTGCCGACGTCGGCTGCATCGCCCTCTCCACCTTCCTGGTCGTCGGCGGCCAGCGTGAACAGGTCGTACTCGCCGTGCCGCCCGGGACTTCGATAGCGATAGGGCCGGCCCCACGGATCCACCAGGCTCGCGCTCTTCTTCACATACGGGCCGTCCCAGCTCGGCGCATCGGCAGGAGCGCTCAGCAAGCTGCCCAGACCCTCCGCGTCCGTCGGCGGCCGGCCGACGTCCAGCACGAACGAGTCGACGGCGGCACTCAGCGCCGCGACCTGAGTCTGCGCGGCCTGAGCCTTTGCCTTGCCGAGATACTTGGTCACGCGCGGCGCTGCAATCGTCGTCAGCATCGCCAGGATCAGCAGCACGACCATCAGCTCGATGAGCGTGAAGCCGGCCAGTACCAGGCTGCGACTAGAACGCGAGGTCATTGACGCTCAGGAGCCCGATCAGCACGGAGCCGACGAGCCCTGCGATCAGCAGGCCCATGACGATCGTCAACCCCGGCACCGCGAGCGCCAGCAGGCGTTCGAGCCGGACACTGCTCTCGCTCTCGAGAATGCCCGCGGCTTCGATCAGCAACTCTTCGAGCCGGCCGGTCTCTTCGCCGACACGCGCGAGGTGGACGGCGTGAGCGGGAAACACGGCCGACGCCTGCAGCGCGACGCTCGTGCTCGCACCGGCTTTGATCCGTCGCGAAGCTTCATCGAGTCCGTTCTGCATGACTGTATTGGTGAGCGTGGCGCGCGCGATTCGCATGGCGCTGCCGATCTGCACGCCGTTCGCCAGCAACGTTCCCAAGGTGCGCAGCACCCGCGCGCTTTCGATTGCGGCCGGCAGTCCTAGCGTCAAACGCGAACGCAGCAACCACGCATCGACTCGCTCGCGCCCACGTCGGGTGCGTACATATGCGATCGCCCCGAACACTGCAGCGGCGAGCAGCAGGCCGAGCAACCACCAATAGCTGGAGACGAACCCGCCGGCCGCCAACACCGCGCGCGTCGACCACGGCAGCGGAGCGTCCGATTCCGCAAACAGCGCCTCGAATCGCGGCAGCACGAATGTCAGCAACAGCACGATCGTGAGCAGCACGACCAGGGCGAGCAGCGCCGGATAGATCAATGCCGAGTGGATACGCTCGCGCACCTCGTGTTGACGCTGCAGCAAATCGGCCAGGCGGGACAGCGTGGGCGCGAGGCTGCCGCCAGCTTCGCCGGCGCGGATCAGTCCGATGTAAGACGCGGGTAGCAGCAACCGACTCTCCATCAGGGCTTCAGCGAGCGAACGGCCGCCGCGGACCGATCTGCCGACGTCCGCGAGCAGCTGTCGCGACCGTGCATCGCGCTGCAGATTGGCGCTGATCGCAAGCGCACGATCCACAGTCAGGCCCGCTTTCAACAGGGCCGCGAGCGAGCGCGTCAGCGACAGGAGCTGACCGATTCGCAGCGTTCCGGCTCGGGCGACGGGACCAGCGCGAGTTTCGTCCGCGGCGTCCAATGCCACCGGAGTCAAGCCGCGCGCCTGGCCCACCAAAAGCTCACGCCAGGCTGGTCAGGTCAGATGGGTCACCCTCAGCACTTCTTCGAGCGTCGTGAGCCCCGCGTCGACACGCTCGATACCGTGCCGAAACAGCGTGCGCATGCCCTCGCCGATGGCAACCTGCTCGATCTGGTGAGCGTCGGCACGTTGCAGGATTTTGCTGCGCACGCCATCGCTCATCGCGAGGATTTCGACGATCGTCGTGCGGCCCTTGTATCCCCCCTGGCACACCCTGCAGCCGCGGGCGCGATACCAGACTCCCGCCGGCGCGATGCGGTATCTCGCCGCTTCCGCGGACGGCTCATAGGGCTCGCGACAGTGCTCGCACAGCCTGCGCACCAGGCGCTGTCCGACGATCAAGTGCAACGTGGACGTGAGCAGGTAGTCGTCGATACCCATGTCGAGCAAGCGAGTCACGGCGGCTGCAGCGGTATTCGTATGCAGGGTCGAGAGCAGCAGATGCCCGGTCAGCGCTGCCTGAATCGCGATCTCCGCGGTCTCGCGGTCGCGGATCTCGCCGACCATCATGACGTCGGGGTCCTGTCGGAGGAACGAGCGCAGCGCGCCGGCGAACGTCAGGCCGATCTGCGGCTTGATCGGGACCTGGTTGATCCCCTGCAACACGTACTCCACGGGATCCTCGACGGTGAGGATCTTCTTGTCCGGCGTATTGATCTCTTTGAGCGCGGCGTAGAGCGTCGTCGTCTTGCCGCTGCCGGTGGGGCCCGTGACCAGCACGATACCGTGCGGCCGGCCGATCGCATCGTGCAGCTGCCGTGTCACGTGGGCATCGAACCCCAGCGCCGCGAAATCCAGCGCCACATCCTGCCGATCGAGAATACGGAGCACCACGCTCTCGCCGTGCAGCGTCGGTGCGGTCGCGACGCGAAAGTCGATCTCGCGACCCTGCACCGTGACACTGATGCGTCCATCCTGCGGCAAGCGGCGCTCGGCAATGTTCAGTCCCGCCATGACTTTCAGGCGCGAAACGACCGAGCTCGCCAGCTCCTTCGAATGCGTCGCGGCCTCGCGCAACAAGCCATCCATGCGGACACGGACGTGCAGCCCGGATTCGGATGCTTCGAGGTGGATGTCCGATGCGCGCCGCTGCACGGCGTCGTTGATGATCTGCTGCACCAGGCGAATGACGGGCGCCTCGCTCGCCAGGTCCTTGAGCCGATCGATTTCATCATCGTCGGATGGCGCATCGACCGCGCTCGTCGGCGGCGCGGTGCGCGATCGCGCATCGTCCGCGTGGAGCCAGTGCTGGATCTGCGAATGCGTGGCGATCGTCCAGGCGATCGGCCGCTCGCATGCGAACGCCAACGCCTTGGCTGCATACTCATCCAGAGCGTCCCAGCATGCAACCGTGACGCCCGCCTCATCGGCCGCGAGCACTACGAGCTGGTGGGCGCGCAGGAACGAAGCCGCGACCGGCAGATCGGTCGCAGCCAACAGCGGCCCGGCGGCACGCGTATCGAGCCGCGGATGGCCGCTGAACGCAGCCATCTCGTCGGCAAGGTCCGCCTCCGAGAGCACGCTGAGCTTCAACAGCACCGCGGCGAGCCGATCGAGCGTTTCGCGCCTCACGCGATCGACTCGCTCTGCCGCGACTTCCGTCAGGCGTGCGCGACTCGCAAGATGGGCCAGGAAGCGGTGCTCCATGTGCACAGCCGCTAGCGCGGACCTTCCCACCAGGGCGGGAGGTTGCCGGGACCATAGATCGTCGGCGGTGCCGGATCCGTCTTGGGTCCTTCGGGTATCTCGACGCCGCCGCCTTCGCCGGTGCTGCCCGGCGAACCGGTGCCCTCGGCCGGCGCTCCGGGCTCTGCTTCGGGCGCGGGCACGGGCTCATCGGTGGCGTGCTTGCCGGGGCCCCAATAGTCCTTGCCGGTGCGCATCTTCTCTTTGATCTCGTCGGCCTTTTTCTTGAGCCGCTCCTCCCAGTCCCGGGCGGCGTCCTCCAGATACTTCTTGTATTTGTCGTCCACCGACAGGACGGTGCCCATGCGCTTGCCGAGGTCGACGAGATCGCGTCGCGCCTGAGGGCTCTGGGAGATCATGGCCTGGCCGGTCAGCGCCGCCGCTGCTGCCCCGACGATCAACGCCGCGGCCAGTGCCTGCGGCATGCCCAGCGCATTGCCCTCATTGGCAACGCCGGCGAGGCCACCGGAGAAATTGCTGCCGGGGCTCGCAGCATCGCTCTGGGTGAGGTCGCGCTCGGCGGCCTCGCGGCTCGCGATCTTGTTGAGCGCTTTCTGCTTCGCTTCCTCGCGTTCGCGCCGCTGCTGCTCCGCCTGCTTTTGTTTCGGAGTCTGCTGCTCCTGCTGCTGCTTCTTGCCCTTCTGATCGACAGCGTCCGGGCCGCCATTGTTACCGCCGCCATTGTCTCCTTCGGGCGCGCCAGCGCCCTGACAGCCTGCGCAGCCAGTTGCACCCCCTCCGCCACCGTAAGGATCGGCATCGTCCTCCGGCTCGGGCACCGGTACGTTCGGCGGGATGTGATCGCCGTCCAACGTCGTCTCCTCCTTCTTCTCTGCGGAGGTGCCAGTGGCCACAGTGGTGCCGGTACCGCCGCCCCCGCCTTCCATCTCAGGTAGCGAGGGGGTGTGATCGATATCCTCCGCAAACCCGCTCGGATCGGTGTACTTCAACGGGTTGTTCGACACGTACGCATAGCGGTTCCAGCGTTGCGTCGGATTCGATCCGGTCACGAACGGATCGGCCGTGGTGAAGCGCGCGAGCTTCGGGTCGTACATGCGACCGCGCATGTAGATCGTGCCGTTCTCGAGGTCCTCGGTGTGGCCGGTGTAGCCTTGATCGAGTGTCGCCGGCTGGATGCCGCCGTAGATGTCGGTCGAGCTCAAGTTCGGGTTGCGCCGCAAGCCGAACGCATCGTAGGCACGCTGCTCGACCACCTCCGTTTCGTACTCACCGCTGGCTTCGAGCTTGTTGCGCGTCACCAGCGCGGTCGAGCCGAGCCGATCGCTGCTCGCATAGAGCGTCGAGTCGCGCGTCAGGCTCGTGCCTTGCTGACGGTAGCGCAGGGTCGCGCCGCCGACGAGCAGACGATGCTCGATCTCGCCGGTGGACTTGTTCAGATGCCGTTCGTAGTTCTCCGCATAGACCACCGACTCTCTGGCGGTCGTGCGCTGCACGCGCTTGCAGCCGGCGTCGTACAGATACAGGGTGGGCGGCGTCGGGCCATCCGCCACCGGCGAGAATTGCATGGGCTTGTCGCAGCTGTTGTAACTGACCGAGCCGTCCGGTCGCTGCTTCTGCCGCCCGAGCAAGTCGTATTCGTACGTGCCGTTGCCGCCGACCGAGCTGCCGGTGACTGTCTTCAGCTGCAGCGGCTTGTCCGCATGGAATGCGAAGACGCCGCGGTGCGTGCTCTGTGCGAGATTTCCGAGCAGGTCGTACTTGAACGACTCCTCCGGCGCGCTCCACAGCGTTGCCTGATTGCGCGAGCGGACGGCGACGCGATCCAGCGCGTCGTAGCCGAAGTGCTCCGTCACGTTCTGCTTCAGGTCGCTGCGCGCAGCGAGGTTGCCTTCTGCATCGTAGTCGTAGCTCAGGTCCACGAGCGCCAGGTTGCTCGGCCCCTGATCCGCATCGTGCGTCAATACCCTGGTCGTGAGCGACCGGCCAAGCCAGTCGTAGCTGTTCAAGCCATGAGTGCTGCCGAGGATGAACTCGCTCAGCCGATCCTGGCTGTCGGTCGCCCGCGCCGTCCACAGTGTCTTGATCTTCGGCACCGGCGGATCGATCGCCAGCCGCTCGACCGCGCGCACCTGCTGCACGCGTCCGTTGCTCGTGTCCGGCGCGTACTCGTATTGGATCTTCGTCGGCGACACCTGGCCGGTGAGCTTCGGGAAGGTGAGCGTGCTCACGCGGCCGAGCCCGTCGTAGCCCGTCGTGAAGCTCAGCATCTCCAAGGGGCCCGGCGCCACGTCCGAGGGCATGCGGTACTCGCGCGTGGTGATGCGGCCGTAGGAGTCGTAGTAGTAATCGCTCGTGTGCTGCAGGCCGCTGAGCGCGCCGGGCAATTCGTACTCGGTGAACTGCGCCTGCAGCAGCGCCCCGATCGTCGTACGCGCATTCGGGGCGGCGATGCTGTCGTAGGTGTAGAGCCGTTGGCTGAGCAGCGTGCCGTTCTGGGTTACCGCCTCGCTGAGCAGCCGGCCGCGCAGGTCGTACTCGAACCTGCGCAGCCGCGCGCTCGCATCGGTTATCGACACCGGCTCATCGAACGCGTTGTATTCGTAGCTGCTCGTGCCGCGCTCGGCATCCACTCTCGTGAGCAGGTTGCCGAACGGATCGTAGCTGTAGCTGCTGCGCGTGTTGGCGATCAGCTGGCCTTGTCCATTGAAAAGCTCGCTCGTCGCAAGCCGATCGAACGGCGCATAACCGTAGCGGCGCATCACCTTCTGGTCCGCCACGTTCAACGCATCGATCGACTCGAAGCGCCGGCCACGCACGTCATAGCTCGTCTGCGACTGCATGCCGCGTGCATCGGTGTACGTCGTTTTCAATCCCTCGTACTTCCAGGTGCGCGTCGCCGGCGAGCCGTTGCCCGGATCGATCGACTTCACGATCCGATCCAGGTTGTCATAGGCGTATGTCACGAAGTACTCGGGCTCGCTCGTGCTCTGCCGCTTGTACGTGCCGGCTTGCAGCAGCCGCCCGTACACGTCGTAGCTGAGCTTGCGCTCGCGCATCACGCCATCGAAACCCTTGAAGCTCGCACGGATCGTGCGCCCGCCGCGGTCGAACAGCCGGCGACTGAGCGCGCCGCTTTCGTCGCTCGACTCGACCTGCAAGAGCTGTTCGTTGCCAACGCTCTGCAGCGTGTAGCTCAAGCGCTGTTTGATCCCGGCACTCGGACTGCGCGGCTGCTGCAGCGATCGCACCTCCAACAACCGCCCGAGCGTGTCGTAGGTGTAGTCGGTCCCGACGCCGTTCTGATCCAGCAGCACCGCCAGCTGTCCAGTCACCGAATCGAAACCGGTATAGACGGTGTTGTTCTCGAAGCCAGTGCGCACCGCGTGCACATAACCGTGCTCGTCGTACTTGACTGTCACCTCGCGCGGCAACTCTTGCGGATTGCCTCGCTGCGTGATGCGTTCGACTTCGCCGGCGGGTGTGTAGACATAGCGCGTCGTGAGCGTCTTGGAGTCTGCCGCCGACTCGACGGTCGTCTCGGGCAGCATCGCGTTGATGCCTGCGCCGCTCGGCCGATACGTGTTCTGCGTCTTCAGGCTCTGCACACGCACGGTGCCCTTCACGACATCGCGCGTCGACTCCGTCACCCTGGTCTCGCCCACGCGCCGGATCAGCCAGTTCGCCTGGTCCACCGCCGGCACGTGCACGACCTCAGTCACCTCGTCCTGTCCTCCTCCATACGTCGTCGAGGTATGAAGCACGTTGCCGTACCCATCCCGCGCCTGCACCTGCTCGCTGCTGCGACGAACGGGCGCCGCGTTGCCCAGTTGCTGGGTCACCTGCTGCAGGCTCAAAGCCGCCAGACAGTCCTGCTGCGCGCAGCTGAACTGGCTCACCGGTAGATCGAAAGAGTCTTTGTCGGTCTGCCTGATCACGCGGAAGTAAGAGACCGGCTGTTCCTGAGCATCGTCGGTCTCGAGCTCCTGCCAGTCATGGCGCGTGCGCTCCCACGCGATGCGCTCGGGCTGTCCCGCTGCGGCGTAGCGCGTGGCGCGCCACTCCTGCTCGAGCTTGCCGTTCCGACCCGGCTCGGTCACATCGTAGAAGCGGCGCACGAGCACGTTGCGAGTGCCGTCGATCTGCGGACCGACTCCCGCAGTGCTCGTCACGCGTTGTTCGGCAAAGCCCACGAACGCGCCGGTCGTGCGGTCGTAGCGACCACCGGTATAGGAGTAGTCGGAGATCAGCTCCATCCCTTCGTTCGGTCCCGCGCTCGCGTTCAACCCCATATCACGGCGCAGCTGGCGAACCACCTGCCTGGCGGCGCCGAACGCGCAGCTGAAGCCCTCGATCCGCTCGCAGTTGCCGCGGCTGTACACCTGCGCATGCGTCAGCGGCGCGTACTTCACTTCGTACGTCGCGTACACACTGCCGACCGCACCCGGATAGCTCTCGTACACGGTCGTCAACAGCGCCGGGCGCAAGCCTTGGTGGCGGTATAGGTGCACCCCGGGAGAAGTCGCCCCATCGCGCAGGAACGCCAGGATGTCAGGCAGCCCATCCCCGTTCACATCCCCGATCCGATAGCCCTGCGTTGCGAGTTGCTCCTGCTGTACGTCTACCAGCGCATGGAAGGTCAGCGCCGCGGGCTGCTCGATCGCGAAGCTCAGCTGCCCGGGGCTCACAGTGCTGCGCAGGATGTCGATGCCGTCGAACAGAATTCCGCCCAATCGCGGCAGCAGCAACTCATCGCGCCCATCCCCATCCACGTCCAGGACTTGCCCGGCCTTGAACGAGCCGACTGCACGGTTCATTCCCAGTGCCTGCGCCGGCGCGAACCCCGCACCGGTGTTCAGCCAGTAGTAGAGACTCGCAGTCGGTGTCGTGTGGTTCGGCCCGCCGTTGGTGATGAGATCGGTCAGCCCATCCCCATTGAGGTCCAGCCACTGCGTGTCGAAGTCCATCACCTGCGGCGGCAGCTTCGTATCGAAGCAGCCTGGGCAGTTCGGCGCGCGGGGCGTCTTCGCAAGGATCCGCTGCGTCGTGCCGCTGACGAAGCCGACGTACAACAGCTCATCGCGCCCATCGCCGTCGATGTCGACGATGCGCAGCTTCTCGGGCGCAGCGCCGTTGAGGGAGATCTCGGTCGCATCGCTCGCGCTCTCGAAGGCGAGCGCGTCGTGCGGCGTGGCCGAGCCGTGATCGGAGAAGTTCACATCCAGGCTCGGATGCACTTTCCCCGTGCGCAGCCGCACCCAGTAGCGCCAACCCGCGGGATGGCCCGCTTGCGGCTCCTCGTAGTAGCGCGTCTCGAAGTTGTCCTGCAGCCCGTCGCCGTTGAAGTCACCGAACAGCGCGCCGGTCGTGCCTGGCGCCTGGTTCAGCGGACCGAAGAAGTCGGTCGTCGCCTTCACGATGCTCACGCTGCCGTCGCTGTTCAACTTCGACAGCTGCGAGGTCCACGGCGAGCTGCAGCACGCGCGCGGCGTCAGATCCGTGAGCCCATCCAGGTTGTAGTCGAACAGGTACGCGAGCTGCTGCGCGCCGTTCACCGCCTGGCCCGCAGTCTGCATTCCAAGGTAGTGATCCGCGGGCGATGACGTCGGCTTGCTCAACGCGTACTGCCAGTTTCCCTTCACCGAGCCGTTGGGCTGCGTCGTCACCGGGTATGCAATGTCGAGCCGGCCATCGCCGTTGAAGTCGGCGGTGAAGATCTGCGTAGCCGGGCTCGCGGGCAGCGGGACCAGCTGCTTCGTACCGTTCGCAAACGCCTCGTTGCTGCCGTGCTGCCAACCGAACTTCGTCGGCCGTCGGCAGTCGCTCGCCGCACGACCGCACTGCTTGATCTCCTTCAGCAGGCTCAGGCTGGTCGCGGTCTCGGGCTCGTAGCTCAAGGTGTAGCTGCGCGCCACCTGCCACGAGCCGATCTGCTTCTCGATCGAGATCCGCTTGAAACGCTTGGTCAGTTCCAGCGGCGCACCGAAGCGATAGCCCACGCGCGTGTCAGGCCGGTCCTCCACCTCGAAGTACACTCTGCGGTCCGCGGTGTTCGCCTGCCCGTAGCGAATCGACTCGATCCAGCGCTCGACCTCCGTGCCCGGGGCGATAGTGCGCTTGCCGTAGTCGTAGCGAATCGTGTTGTCCGAGCCATCGCGCACGTACGACAGCGACCAGGCAATGCGCTTGAACGTACTGCTGCCGACCGCGATCCGCGTGGCATCGAGCGTGCCGTCGAACCTGCGACCGTAGTACTGCTTGAGTCCGTTGGGCAGCTCCACCAGGAAGTATTCCGGACCCTCGCCGCCCGGCGTGCCGCCGTAGGAGCGCACGCGCACTTGATCGTCGGGGCGCGTGCGGTACTCCGCTGCGTTCGCACCGTACTGACCCGAGTACAGCACCAGCTTCGCGCCATCCAGACAGAAATGGTCATCGCTGCCGAGCCGCACCGGCAACACCTCGCCTTCATCGGCGATCGTGTACGGACAGCGGGTGATCGAGGACACGCCGCTCACCGCAAAGCCCACGCCGAGCACACCGTTGCCAGCGCTGCTCGCGTACGCGAGCGACACCTGCGGTTGCAGTCCGCCGATGCCCGGCAGGACTTCGAGCGGCACGCTGTAGCGCGCAGCACCCGACTCATCGACTTCGAACTCGCCGCGCGTTGCGCCCATCGGCGTCGGACCCGCGCTCTGCGGCGGCATCGGGTCCTGAGTCTTCTCCTGCTCGTATGCGGGCACGCTCAACGGCGGCTGAATGCTCTGCGTCGGTGCCGCGCTCGCGGTGCTCATCGACATCGGCAACACGCCGATCACGTGCGTGCTGACGAAACACCACAGCAGCGCTGCAGTGAGCGTGCGCTCAGCACGCGTCGCGGGCACAGAGAGTTGATCCGTCGTCGTATTGGGCATCGAGGGTCCACGTTCGTGAAGCCCGGGAAGGTAGGAGCTGGCAGCCGCCCGGTGAGTCCACTTTCGGAATCTTCGTGCTCTCGCTTTGGGCAGATGCGCCAGTTGCTGAATCAGCATCTGCGGGTCGGCCACGCCATGACGCACCCACTCGCTTCTGCGAACAGCGTCGCACTTTGCAGAGCTTCCGCCGAAAGTCAGGTGTCGCACGCTTCGTGCATCCGTAGGTTCGCGCCCGCGTTTGTATTTCTTCCAAGGAAAAAAAGCCGATGGCGCCGACGATGTGGACCGTATCTCTCAAGCAGCTCGCGATCTCATTGCTTCTCGTGACGACACTCGCAGGTTGCGGCGGAGGCAGCAGCCGCTTCTCGGTCGATAACGGCGGCGACGTCGGCGGTGGCGGCGGCGGAGGTGATGGTGGTAACGGCGATGGCGGAGGTGACGGCGGCGATGGCGGCGGCAATGGTGATGGCGACAACGGCGGTGGCGGTGGGGACGACGACGGCGGTGGCGACGACGGCGACAACGGTGGTGGTGGCGGCGGCGACAACGGTGGTGGCGGCGGCGACGACGGCGGTGGTGGTGGTGGCGGCGACGGCGGTGGTGGTGGTGGCGGCGGCGGTGACAAGCCGACCGCGACTATCGGCGGCACCGTCACTGGCCTGAAGAGCTCCGTCGTACTGCGCATCAACGACGGCACCGACATCGAGCTGGCGACCGACGGCGCGTTCTCGGTCGGCACGGACCTGACGATCGGCAGCCTTTACGCCGTGAGGGTCATTCGTCACCCGTCATTCCCTGCTCAGCAATGCGAACTCACCAATGGCACCGGGACGGTCACGGGAGATGTCGCAAACGTTCTCCTGAGCTGCAGCGACCTCGCGGTCACTGCGTTGCAAGCCGACCCGGGACCGCGTCATGCAATGCTCAGCTGGACGGCGCCCTCGGATGCAACGAGTTTCAACGTCTATGTCTCGTCGGCCCGCGACTGCGACATCGCGAACTATTCGACCTGTCCGGACGGAGCGCTGCTCGCCGATGTCAGCTCGCCGTTCAAGGTGCGGCAGTTGTTCGACGGCAAGGCGTATTTCTTCCGCGTCGAGACTGTGCATGCGAACGGTACGCGAGGCCTGTCGAATGAAGCAGGTGCGCGACCCGACCAGCTCATGGTGCAAGGCTACGTGTCGTCGCTGGAGCGCGCCGCCAATGGCACGGTGTACATCGGCGGCCAGTTCAACGCGATCGGCGTCGCGGCAGGCTCGGCGGCGCCGCTCGACCAACGGACCGGTCGACTCGCGCAACCGGATTTCGGCATCGTCAGCGCCGCAGAAGACGGCTTTGCAATGGTCCAGGCCGTCGCGAGCGACGGCGCCGGCGGCTGGTACCTCGGCGGCGTGTTCTCCCACGTGAGCGGCGTGCCGCGCAAGAACCTCGCCCACGTCCTCGCCGACGGCAAGGTCGATCCCGCCTTCGATCCTGCCCCGAATGACGAAGTCGCGGCGCTCGCGGTGTTCGCAGGCAGGGTATACGTCGGCGGCCCCTTCACGACCATCGCCGGTCAACCTCGCGGCGGCGTCGTTGCCTTCGATACGCACGACGGTCAGTTGCTCGACTGGGATCTGCACCTGCACGCGGGCAGCGCGTATGTGTTCGCCGTCACCGCCGACACTCTGTATATCGGCGGAGATCTGGTTTCAGTCGAGGGCAAACTCTTCGGTGGCCTCGCTGCGGTCGATGCGACCGGCGCGCTGCGCCAGTGGCGACCGCTCGTCAACGGCAGGGTCCTATCGCTGGCGGTGTCGGACGACAGGGTCTATGCAGCCGGGTACTTCACCCAGGTGAGCAATGAGCCCCACAACCGCATCGTCGCAATCGGCCGCGAGGATGGCGTCCCGGTGAGCTCATGGAAGCCGGTCTTCGATCAGCCTGTCACCGCGTTGGCCACAAGCGGCGACACGCTGTACGTCGGCGGCGACTTCTGGCATGTGAACGGCCAGTTGCGCCAGCACCTCGCTGCCCTCGATGCAGCTGGTAAGCCGACTGCGTGGAAACCAGCCGGCTTCATGGGCATGAAAGCGCTGGCAATCGCCGACGACACACTCTACATCGGCAGCTCCTTCTACGGCCTGCAGACAATGCGCCCCGACGGCACGCCGCTGTCCTCGTGGCAGCCGAACGTGCAGATCGGCTCGGTTTATGCGCTCGCGCTGGCCGACGGCATGGTCTACGCCGGCGGCCTGGGCGGGATGATGATCGGATCCGGTCCCCGCAATCTCGCTGCGCTCGACAGCGACGGCGCGCTGCTTGCGTGGGATCCGCGCGTGAATGGTGCGGTCCACGCGCTGGCGATCGATGGGGAGACGCTCTACATCGGTGGCGACTTCTTCAAGATCGACAACACATCGCGCCTGGGCATTGCGGCGTTCAACGCCGACGGCACGCTTGCGCCATGGAATCCGTCCGTACACGGCGACGTCTTTGCACTCGCAG
>CADEEJ010000120.1 GCA_902826315.1 uncultured Steroidobacter sp. | reverse complement strand
TTCGAGTCCGCCCAAGGACGCTGCTGCAGCGCCAACGACGCGCTGCGCTTCGTCGTGATCGGTGACGTCGCCAGGCACTCCTGCTTCGGCGCCGATGTCTCTCGCCGCCGCAGACACTGCAACGGCGCCGCGTGCATTGAGCGCCACGCGGCCACCTTCAGCCACCAGCGCGCGTGCGATCGCCAGGCCGATGCCCCGGGAGGAGCCGGTCACCAATGCCCGTTTGCCGCGCAGCTCAAGCTCCATGAGCACTCACCCATCGCACGGTCATGTTGCGGTAGTGGTCGAGAACTTCGGCATGGTTGCCGGCAGCGGCACGCGCGGTCTGCAGAATGTAGTTGCCGGCGTACCCCAGGCCAGCGAGCGCCGCGAACACGCGGTCGAAGTCGGCACTTCCCGTTCCCAGCGGCACTGTCGTACCACCCAATACGCGGTCTTTGACGTGCACATTGAAAATGCGAGCGCCGTACGCGGCAATCTCTGCCGTCGGGTCGTAGCCGAGCGCCGCGCTATTGCCGATGTCGTAGTTGACGCCGAACAACGCAGGGTCGAGCGCAGCGATGAACGCCGCCAGCCGCCGCGGCTCATAGTCGGACTCGAACACGACCCGGAGCCGATGCTCGCGCAGCACGCCACTGAGGCGATCGAGCGCTTCGCACAGCGCGTCGCGTTGTGCGTCGGTCTCGATGCGCCCGTTGTCGACCAGCGGCACGACGACGAACGTGATCCCCACAGCAGCGCAGCCTGCAGCAATCGCCACGAAATCGCGCTCGAGCTGCACACGGGCCGCGCCCTGAGCTTTCCAGAACGGCGCTTGCATGAAGCAATCGCCGGTCAACGATGGGATCGCGATCCGGTGCCTGGCGCACAGCGCGCGAATCTGCGCCTGGCCCGCCGGTGTCAACAGCGGATTTTCGTAAAGCCGCTCCTGATCGAGCGTCCACTCCATCAGATGCAGTCCGCCCTGCTCCGCCTGAGGGAACTCCTCGGCCCAGCACGCCCACGGGAACGCCTGTATCTTGCCGTCGACCTGCGGCGAGAGCCGGCCCTGCATGAAGCCGATGCGCTCGTGCAGGGGCCGCCCCTGACTTGATCGCCCGATCGCCGCGGCCACGCTTACTTACTCTTGAAGCGGTACGGGGTCGGCGCCTGGCTGCCCGACGTCGTCACGCGCGCCGCGTCCCACGCGCGGATCTGACCCGCGATATCGACGCGCGTGTTCTCGCTCCAGCACGCCAGCAGCTTGTTGAACACGGCGCCCACCGTGCCGCTGCCGATGTTCTCGCCGTTCAGGCGCGTCACCGGGAGCATGCAGAACGGCGTTCCGGTCATGAAGGCTTCATCCGCCGTATAGACGTCGTAGGCCTCGATGTTCCTCTCGACGACCTTGATCCCGAGTTGCGGGCACAGCTCCTCCATGATGTAGGCGCGCGAGATGCCGCGCAGGATGTTCCTGCCTTCCGGCGAGATCACCACGCCGTCCTTGACGATGAAGAAGTTATCGCCCGTGCCTTCGGCGATGAAGCCATCCGGGTCGAGCAGCAGTGCCCAGTTGTCGTCGCCCGCGACCTGCGACGCTTCGATGTTCGCCATCAGATAGTGGATGCGGCTGCGGTTCTTCACTTTGGGATCGAGCAGACTCGCCGGGATCGCGCGCTGCGAGGTGATCACGGCGTTGATTCCGCTGTCGAACAGCTTGCCCATGCCGGCCACGGTCCAGCGCAGCGGGAAGTCCGCGATGACGACGTTCGGCCCTTTGTGCAGCCCTTCGATGCCTTGGTAGATGCCGAGCAGGCCGCGCGAGACATCGATCATCAGGCGGTGCTCGTCGTCGGCCGCGAACAGATGATCGTTCGCCTCGATGGTCTGCTGGCACGCCTGCTCCATCTGCTGCGGCGTCATGGTCAAGGGAATGCGCAGGATCTTGACGCCCGCGTACAGCCGGTCGATGTGTTCGCGCAGCTTGAACTGGCGCTTGCCGAACGAGCGTGTCATCTCGAACACCATGTCGCCGAACATGAGCGCCGAGTCGTAGATCGAGATGCGCGCCTGCGTTTCCGGTACCAGCTGGCCGTTGAAGTAGACCTGACGGATTTGCGATGTCATTTAACGCTGCCCTGTTGAGAAGAGACCGATGAACCAGTTGTCGTTCGCCGTCTTCACCGAGTCCTGGTACCAGAGGTGGCGTACCGGGGTGAAGCGACGAGCGAAGTGGCCGATCAACGCATGATGGTCCGGAAGCACGTCCTTGCCGACGAATGGACGCTCCAGTGGCGGAAAGTTCTGGACCACGAGCAGGCGATCGCCCGCACCCATCATTGCGCGAATGAGGTCGACCACATTCGCCAGCTTCGGAAAGACGTACCAAAGCGTGCCGCGAATCACGAACAGCCGGCGAGCCGGCAAATCCGGCGCAGTTACGCCAGTCGAATCAGCCGTCAAATCGAGCGTCGTGAAACTGAACTGCGGGAACAACCCGGCCGCTTTTGCGCAGGCGGTGGGCGAAACATCGTAGCCGAACGCCCGGGTCTGCGTGTCGCCGAGGCTGTTGCGCAATAGCGCCAGGTAGTAGCCGAGACCGCAGCCCAGGTCGTGGATCTCCTCGAACGGCGCGAGGTCGCGGAGCATCTCAGCAGTCAGTCGCACGTCGACCCACTTCTGTTGCTCGTCCTGACGCCACGGCACGCCTTCGCTGTGGCGATACATGGCCTCGAACTCGCCGATCAGCTTGCCGTCGCGAATGACGTAGTCGTGGTAGTCCTTGGAGTAACCGCTCATGGGTGTCTCACGCCTTGTCGCAGCATGCGCAGCATCTGCAAATCGTGTGCGTTGATGTGCGCGCATCCTGCAACGGACTTGTCGAGACCACGATTCATCAGCCCTCTTTGTCCCAGATGGGGCTCGCACCCACATTCAGCTTGACGAGATCCATTGCTGCTCCTTTCATCTGCTTTATCTGTCGTGCCCTAACGTGCAGCAGTCAGCCGCGCCGGTAGACCTCGTCGTACCAGCGGATGATGTCGGTGACGTGGAAGTCAGGATTGCGGGGATACAGGTACTCGTACAGCGCGCGCATGAACTCGTATTGCGCCTGCGTGTTCACGTCGAGCACCAGATCCGGGCGGCGGAAGTGCGCCGGGCACTGCACGGTGCTGATCGGACACCAGGACGCATCGACCGGCTGCTGCACCGAGTAGTCGAAGAAATTGCGATGCACGTGCTCGCGCTGCACCGGATCGACATGACGTTGCCGCGCCTGCTCCAGCAGCGAAAAGTCGAACATCTCGGCACCTATCCCGTCCGGATATCCGGAATCGCCGATCACCGAGAGGTTGGACGAGAAGCCGGGCCGGCCGAGCGCCAGGTGATGCTCGACGATACGATCGATCTCGGCGGGTTCCGGTGTCGCATTGTCGGCAGGCAGCCGCCCGACGACGTCCGCGCGAGTCTGCAGCGCCGCGCTGTAGTAACGATCCACGAGATCGTTCTCCGATCCAGCGAACACCGTCACGCCGTATTCACGCCCCAACGTCGCGAGCACCTGATCGCGTTCCGTCCGCGGGATCGCCAGCACGATCTCGTCGAGCCGCTTGCAGCGCTTGACGCGCTCGAGGATGCGACCGACCAGAGGTGCGCCCGCCAGGTCCATCATGGACTTGCCTGGCAAGCGCGAGGAGCCCATGCGCGCCTGAATGATCAGCACCACTCGTTTGCTCATGGCGCAGCGCCCGCGGCACGCTCGGCGGCGAAATACTCCCGCTCGACCAGCTGACAAACGATGTGCCCGAGCAGGATGTGGCATTCCTGAATGCGCGCGGTCTCGGTGGCCGGCACGCGGATGCACTCGCAGAGCTGTCCGAGCTTGCCGCCGCCTCGACCCGTCAACCCGATCGTGGTGATGCCGAGCGTGCGCGCGACCTCCACAGCGGCGAGGACATTTGGACTGTTGCCACTGGTGCTGATCGGAACGAACAGGTCATGGGGCTGCGCCAACGCCTGCAGCTCGCGCGCGAACACCTGATCGTAGCCGTAGTCGTTGCCGATCGCGCTGATCGCCGAGTTGTTGGTCGCCAACGCGATCGAAGCAAGCGGCCGCCGATCGAACATGAAGCGGCAGGTGAACTCCGCCGACAGATGCTGCGCGTCGGCAAAGCTGCCACCGTTGCCTGCGAAGATGATCTTGCCGCCCGACTGCAGCGAGCGCAGACAAGCCTGCGCCAGCCGTTCGACCTGCCCAAGCAGTGCATCGTCTTGCAGCAGGGATTGTTTGGTCGCGATCGAGTGCTCGATCTGCTGGCGCACATCGGCGCGCCACGGTGATGTCGGGGTCGAACTCGGCGCAGCACTCACAGCACACCTTCCAGTCTTTGCAATGCAATCCAGAAACCTTCGCCGCCGTTCTTGTGTCCCTGCCAGATCTCGGGAATGAACGACGCTCTTGGACAGCCCTCGCGCAGGATCCTGCCCAGGCGCGCGAAATCGATGTCGCCTTCGCCCACCTGCAACCCCTCACCGTTGAGGCCCTGCGCATCGCCCAGGTGCAGATGCGCGGTGAAGGGCGCAATGCGCTGCGAGAAGTCGTAGAAATCCAGGCCGAAGTGATTGGAGGTGAGGCGCGAGTGGGAGACGTCGTAGCACATGCGCAGGCCGAGGCGCTGGCACCATTGCTCGATCTCCTCGATGCGTACGAACAGGTTCTGGTACCGCTGGCCGCCGAAGTGCCAGGGGAACGGCGCCATCGTCTGCGGCGTGAGCTCCACCCCATCGAGATCGAGCTCACCGAGGCTGCGCGCGAAGCGCTCGTAGTACTCGGGCACCAGCTGCGGTGCGAGCGGTGCATCCATGGTGAACCCGCCCACGTTGGCAACGATCATTGGACGCGGCGTGCGCGGAAAGAAAGACTTGAGCCTGCGCGTGATGTCGATCACGCGTTGCGTCTGCTGCAGTGACTCGCGGCGGTACTGCTCGTCCGGCGAAGCCAGATCCATCAGGTGACTGCCGGCAAACAACTCCGGGGCATGCACCACCAAGCCGTGTGGATAGGTGCCGCTCAGGTAGCGCGCCGGATCCAGTTCCATGTCCGAATACGAGAGGTGGAACTCGAACAGGTCGGGCGTTATGCGTTGCCGGTACTCTTCGAAATCGTGATAGCGCACCGGCACGCCCCAGGGCCGGTCGTAACGATAGGGCCGCGGCTCGACGCGCTCGTCGGTCAGATCCGAGGCGTAGAAGAAGTCCTCCTCGTGCAAGTCGCGCTGCAGAGTTCTCCCCAACAGCTTCTCGTAGTGTTGCGGGGACAAGCCCTGCCCAGGACTGCGCACCTTCACGTGCCGCGGCTCGATGCGCGTTCCGCGAGTCAGCGGACCCGTCGCGACCAGGCTCTTGGCGAGATTCTCGCGGTTGATCATCTCGCCTTGCGAGATGCGGCGCTCCTGACCATCGCCGAGCGCCTGCTCGATCTCGCGGATACCTTCGACGAGCCGCTTGAAGTCGCTGAACTGCAGGCTGGCAGCATGGTCCGGCCCTTCCATGGTGCGATCTTCGGTGAAGTGCCGCTCGACCACGCACGCGCCGCGCGCCACCGCGCCCAAGGTCACTGCAATGCCGCGCTCGTGGCCGGAGTAGCCGACGAGCGGATGAATCGTGCGCAGCTGGTCCATCCAGCGCAGCTGAATGTCGTGCAGCGGCGCCGGGTAAGTGCTGTTGCAATGGAGCAGGACGAACGCAGCGTTGCGCCTGGCGAGAAAATCGACGGTGACCTGCACTTCCTCGCGGCGGCTCATGCCGGTCGAAAGAATCAGCGGCTTGCCCGTCGCGCACAGCCGGTCGAGCAGCGGCAGATTGGTGAGATCGGCGGACGCCACCTTGTAGGCCGCGACACCGATGTCTTCGAGTACTTCGACGCTGCGCTCATCCCAGGGTGTGCACAGATAGAGTATGCCCTGCCGCCGGCAATGCTCGGCGAGGCGGCGATGATCCTCGGGCGGCAGCTCGAAGCGCCGCAACAGGTCGAGGACGTACTCGGTGCTGAGATCCTCGCCCCCTTTGCGCAGCGAGCGCTGGCGATAGACGTGATCGAGGTGACGCATCTGGAATTTTGCGCAATCCGCACCGGCAGCCACGGCCTGATCGATGAGTCGCAGCGCCAGCTCGAAGCTGCCGTTGTGGTTGTTGCCGATCTCGGCGATGACGAAGACCCGCCCGGCGCCGATCTCGTGCTTGTCTATGTGCATCGTCATGAACATTCTTCTTGCGTCAGGTTGCGGCGTTCGCGAATCGACCACGCTTGCAGCCCTTCGGCTTCGAAGCGGAACGGCTGAACACGCAGCCCGGCCGTCTCGATGCTGGCGATGAGCTCGTGCTTGCGGAACGGCGGGACATAGAAGAGGAAGTAGCCGCCGCCGCCGGCGCCGAGCAGTTTGCCGCCGGCGGCACCGTGGCGCCGGGCGTTGTCGTACATCGCGTCCAGTCGCTCGTTGGAAATCTTGCTGCCGAGCTGCCGCTTGAGCTGCCACGCTTCATCCAGCAGCTGGCCGAACTGCAGCAATTGTCCGCGCAGCAGATGATTGCGGATGCGGTAGGTGATCTCCACGTTTGCCTGCGCGGTACGATGCACACTCTGTTGCTGCATATGACGGCGCTGATCGTCGTGGATGTCGCCCGAGTCGTGCACCGTGCCGGTGTCGCACAGAATCAGACTCTCTTCGAGCTCGAGCAGCACGTCGTGATGCAGCCGCAGCGGATGGACGATGTTCTGGTCCATCCGGAATTCCATGAAGTTGAAGCCGCCGAAGATCGTTGCGTATTGATCCTGCCAGCCGCCGGCCACGCCGAGGTACAGCCGCTCGGCTTGGAAGGCGAGCTCGGCGAGTTCGTGCAGGTCCCAGCGATCGCGCCGGAACTGATTGAAGCACCCGAGCACAGCGGCCGACACGACGGCCGAGCCGCCCAGACCCGACTTCATCGGAAAGTCCGAGTGCAGATACAGCTCGAAGCCGAAGTCGGGATGCACCGCCTTGAGCAGCGACTGGATCAGACCGAACTCCCCGCGCTCGGCGAGCGCGACCGACAGGCTGGGCGCATCGAGCGTGCGGCGCAGGTCGCGCGAGTGGACGATCACCCGCTCGTCGTTGCGCACCCGGAGCGTCGCGTGACTGTAGAGCGAGATCGTGGTGTTGATGACGGCGCCGCCTTCGCCTGCAAAAAAGTGCGTCAGATCGGAACCACCACCGCCAAAGCTGATGCGGACCGGCGAGCGCGCCCGTGCATAGACCCGCTCCTCGAGCTGCACGGGAAGGTGGTCGCGACTGACCATGCCGCACAGGCGCTTGCCGGCGTCGAGCAGCGGGATCACGCGAATCCGCTGGTCGAGTTGCTTGAGCAACAGCTCGCGCGGCGCGGCCGGGTCCGCCCAGACGAACTGCGCGTTGGCGCAGGATGAGATGCGGTCGCTGAGCGAAGCGCCCTGCAACAGGCGGCGCCGGATGTCACCATCCGTAGCGAGACCCGTGACCGCACCCGAAGCGCCGGTGGTCAGCACGATGCCGTATTGATTGGCATCGATCCGCGTCAGCGCATCGCGCAACGTCGCGCTCTCCGCGATGAGAAACATATCCAGACTCACGGCAGCCCCACTCTCCCCGACTCCACCCAGCGACTGAACCGGAAGTAATCGGCCGGCACTCCGATATCGATAAAGGCCGCGTTCAGCCGCACGGCGCTCAGGCGGCGGGCGGCTGCGAGCGGCGGGAACAGCTCTCGTTCCAGCGAAAACGGTTGTCCGCGCCAGTCGCGGAACAGGTCGGCGTGCAGACGGTAGAGCCCCGCGTTGATCCAACCTCGACCGGCCCGCTGCGACTTCTCCTCGAACGCCGCGACGTCGTCCGCCTCCAGGCGCACTGCGCCGTAGCGCCCGGAATCCTCGACTTCGACGACTGCCATGCAGGCGGCGTCATTACGGGCGGCAAGCTCGGCGATACCGTTGCCGAGCCAGGTATCTGCGTTCGCGACCAGGAAAGGTCCCTGCAGCTGCAGCTCACGCACCGCATGCGCCAGCGAGCCACCCGTCCCCAGGGGCTGCGGCTCGATCAGCGAGCGCACTTGAATGTCGTGCAGGCGCCCGCTGCTGCGCTCCGCCTGCAGAAATGCCTCGATCGTGCCGGCCTGGTGCTGCAGCAGAAATGTCATCGACTCGATGCCCTGCGCCAGCCAGTTCGTCAGCTGATGATGCAGGAACGGCTGCCCGGCGACCGGTGCGAGCGGCTTCGGGAGATCAGGCACGGCGGCACGCAGGCGCGTACCGAGCCCGCCCGCGAGCACTATCAGCTCAGCGCAGCGCATGGGTTGCCCCTAGACGCCCGAGGACATGGCGCGCCGCCTCGAGAAATGAACCGAACACCGGGCTGTCCAAGTTGTGCTCGACGACGCGGCGGCGAAGCTCAGCCACACCGGTGTCCACACCGACTGCCGCGCAACCAACGTTGCGTGCCGTCAACAGGTCAGTGACGTTGTCGCCGATGTAGCACATGCAGCTGCGGTCGGCCGCATATCTCGCCATCACCTCCAACGCGTAGCGCGGCGAGGGTTTGCGGTACGCGATCTCGTCCTCCGGCACTTCGGGACATAGGCGCACGTCCTCGAATACGTCTGCACCCAGACCGAGAAGCTCCAGCATGCGTCGGTTGCACGCCTCGGCCTGCGCCTGCGAAAAGTAACCGCGGCCGATGCCCGATTGATTCGAATGCAGAAAGAGCTTGCAGCCGGCAGCGCGCAGTTCCGACAGGCCCTCGATCACTGTCGGTAGCACCTCGACCCGATCGATCTCGCACAAGTAGGGCACGTGACGGATCAGCGTGCCGTCGCGGTCGAGGAAGATGCAGCGCACCGCAGTGGCTTGGCGCGTGGTGACAGGCGTCGCGAGCACGTCTCAACTCGCTTCCACGTGCGCGATGATTGTATCGCAATGACCAACGGCCGCGAGCGCGGCGGCGTACGCACGCGTGAGCTCCGGCGTATCGAGGAACGCCCACCTCTTGTGCCCGCCGGGACGACCCTTGCTCAGCCAATAGCAATGATTCGCCAGCGAATAGCGTTGCAACTGCTGGATGGCGATGACCCGCACGCCGGCCTGCGTCGCGAGCTGCCGCAGGGTTTCGGGGTTGAACAGGTACAGGTGCTGGCTCCAGTACGTGAAGTGCTGAAACGCCTCGTTGTCGTACAGCGTCAGCAACGCGTCCTGCGAACTGGGCACCTCGAGTATCAAGCGTCCGCCCGGCGCGAGGCACGCGGCGAGATCCTGGAGGATCGAGCGCGGGTCCGGCAGGTGCTCGATGACATGAAACGCCGTGATCAGATCGTAGCCGCCGCCAGCCTCGGCCAGCGAGGCGTGAATCCGAATCTGCTGCGCCCAATGCTCGCGAACGCGTCGCTCCAGCTCGACACCGACCGCCTCCGCTGCAACCGTGCGCGCCTTGCGCAGGAAACCGCCGGCTCCGCAGCCGAAATCCAGCACCCTGCTGTTGGTGAGCGCAGGGGCCAGCATGGCGAAGCGTCGCTGGTCATCGTCTTCGCAGGTGCGCAGCCACTCCTCCATTGTAGTGGCAACGGCAGTATGCATCCCGGAGTTGGCGTAGTGATCGTCGCTGATATGCTCTCGGGAGCTCAGCGCGACCAAGCCGCAAGCGGTGCACTCGAGGATCGCCAGTGACGGATCGTCTCGCACGGCGCCCTTCCTGGCCGTCGTGCTGGTACCGCCGCAGAGATAACAACTCGCACTCATGCCTGACGACGCCGCGCCCGGACTGCGTCCATGAGCAGAACCAGGAACGCTCCAACGACCAAGCCGACGATTGCGCCGGATGCGATCATCAGCGCCTTCTTCGGGCTCACTTTGTCTTTCTGGTCCGGTACCAGTGCCCGATCCACCACCCGAAACGCATACTCTTCCGTGACATTGGCGAGCATGCGCTCGTTGATCTGCGACTCCATCAAGCGACCGATGGCGGCGCGAGTCTCGACGGCAGTCGTGGATTGCAGCTCCTTCTCCAGGAATCCGATATACGCATCGGTGCGCGCGATCGCCCGCGCCCGCATCACCGCGTTCAACCGTTTCACCAGCTCGTTGACCCACATTGCAGCCTGTTCCCGATTGCGCCATTCGATCTGCACCTTGATCAGGCCGGTCTTCTTGTCCTCGGCAGCGGTCCGGATCTTGTCGAAATACTTGAACGCCTGCGCCAGCGAGGGTCGATCGTCGTCAGCCACGTTCCAGCGACCCGCAGCGGCATCCCATTTGGACGCGTACAGCACCGGCAGCAGATTCAGCTCGGTTATGAATCCTTCGGTGAAGGCGCGGGAGCGCAGGACTGCCAGCGCCTCGGCAGTTTCAGTTGCATCCTTGGTCAGATTGATGCCGGCGATCGCGGCGAGGCCGCCCAATGATCCGAGCGCTTGCGCCGCGGAGCCTGGCCGCGCATTCGACGGCACGAGCACCGCGGCAGCACGGTACTTCGGCGTCATGGCGAAGCCGACGGCCGCGAGCAGCGCCGCCGCAATCAGCACGCTGGCAACGATCGTCCGCCGGCCGCGCCACAAGCTCGCCGCGAGATCGAACAGATCGAACGTGCTTTCGTCGTATTTCCCGCGCTCGTCGATTGCAGAAACCATCGTGCCACCCAACTTTGCGGCGTCGCCCGCAGCAACGGTGAAAACTAGGAGACGGAGTCATTGCGCGCGTCGCCGGCGGACTCGCCTGCAACCCGTTGCGGGGCTGTCGCGCGGATTTCACGCGCCTCACGCCGCATCTGCCTGATCTCTGCGCGCAGCATTTCGTACTCGGCCATCTTCACCTTCAGAAAGCGCAGCGTCATGAGCGCCTTCTGCTCGAAGCCTCTGGGCGTGAGCAGGTACATATACGCCGCCTTGTTCTGGCTGTTCGTGAAGCGCGCGGCCTTGATCCAGCCGTTGCGGATCAGCGCCTGCAGGCAATAGTTCACTTTGCCGAGACTGATACCGAGCTCACGCGCCGCTTCACGCTGGCTCATTTCCGGGTTGGCCTCCAGCAAGCGCATCAGCTTGTAATGCATGTCGCCGGTAGTCACTGGCAGCCTCGGGCCGTCTGTTCAACCTTTGAACGCGCGCAAGTCTATGAACGCGGCGTCAGCGTGTCAACGTCGAGGGCAGCGTGCAGCGCTCTAGAACGAATTGACGGCCGCAGCAGCAATCGCCAGGTTGTAGATGATGGTGGTCACAGCGGTCCAGAACGGCAGCGGTCGCATGCGCTCGGTGTCGAGCGGCGCGACGATCGTATCGCCGGTCTGGATTTCCACTCCGCCGCCGCTGAACCAGGCATTGCCGGAGCGCGTCACGACGCTGCCGTCGGCGCGCACGACGTAGATCCGTCCGTCGTCGGCACGCGGAGTCAAGCCGCCGCTCATTGCGATGTAGTCGTTGCGCGACAGGTCGGTGCGATACAGATGCGAGGTCGCGCTTTGCACTTCGCCGACGACGGTCACTTCCTGCGTGACACGCGGCACCATCAGACGATCGCCGTCCTTCAGCACGATGTCCTGCTCCGTGCCCGGCTGCGCCGTCATCGAGCGCTGCAAATCGATGACGAGGCGCCCGACCGGCATGGCATTGCGAATGTTCGCCAGCAACGACTGCCCGATCGTCAGTGCCGAGCTCGCGTCCTTGCCGGTCTCCTGCGCCGTCATCAGCGAGAATTGCGCGATGTCGGACTCCATGCGTGTCGCCAGCGTGTCCAGTTGCTTCTTCTCGCGCTCCTTGAGCTCCTCGCGCGTGAACACGGCGCCGCGAACGAACGCAAGATCAGTGAGGCCGCCGGCGCGCTCCATCACCGAGCGCAACGTCTCGCCGCGATGGATCGGATAGCGACCCGGGAAGCGCACCTCGCCGCCGATCTCCACCTCCTCCTGTGAAGCCCACAGCGGGACCTCCTTGATGATGAGGTAATCGAACGGCTGCAACTGCAGGTCCGCAGCAGGGTCGCCTGCCAGCGCCCGGCGCAGATCGATCTTGACGAGCTCGGCCCGACGGCTTTCGCCGTCGCCCACCTCGTAACGCGTGAGCTCTGCCTGGCCGCCGTAAGCGGCCTCATCGAGACTACCTCCGGCGCGCAACAGATCGCTGACTCGCATGCCCGGCTCGAGCGGATACTTGCCAGGAACCTTGATACGGCCCGCTACGCTCACTTCCGCGGTCGGCTGATCTATGCGCGACTGCATGCGCAGGTCGCGCATCAAAGGCTCGATGATGCGATCGCGCCCGGACTCGAGATCGAACACGAAAATCTGATCGCGCGGCGCCAGCGCGAAGTTTGCGGCCGACGCCGGTTCTGCGAGCGCGCGCTCGAGATTTGCAGAGAAGATCCGCACGCTGCGATCGGACGCCTGCTCGCGCCGGACCAACAGGTAGCGTTGATCGGCATTTGGCTTGAGCTCATCGAGGCTGGGCAGCACGTCTGCGATGCGCATGCCCGGCCGGAATTGATATTCGCCGGGCCGATATACGAAGCCACTCACGGCGACCGAATCTTCCAGCACCGGCCGTATCGCCGGAACACGCAAGGTGTCGCCACTGCGCAGTGGCTGCGACTGGCCGGCAACGCTCCCAAGGTCGACGTCAACCGTGACCCGCGCGCGCCGCTCATCGACGCGCTCCAGCGTCGCAACTTTAGGATCCGCTTCCGCAGTGAGCCCGCCGCCAAGTTGCAGCAGCTGCGCTGCCGAAGTCTCGCTCTTCAACTCGTAGATCGCCGGCCGGCGCACTTCGCCGCCGAGGCCGACCGTCGCGCCCACCGACGGGACGAATATCACGTCGCCGGGCAGCAGGCGTGCGTCAGCGCTGGTGTCACCTCGCAGCAGCAGATCGTACAGATCGAGCGTCGCCACAGTGCGCCCGCTACGCTTGAGCTGGATGTTGCGCAAGGAGCCGATCTTCTTCACGCCGCCGCTGACGAACAGCGCGTTAGTGATGGTCGACAGCCCGCTGACTGTATATGCCCCGGGCGTCTGCGCGTCGCCGAGCACGTAGACCTGGATCGAGCGCAGCTCGCCGATGCTGACGCTGGCCTGCGTGCCGATCATCTGCTCACGCACGCGCGCCTCGAGATCGCCGCGAACCTCTTCGAAGCGTCGACCGCTGACGGCGATGGGACCCAGCTCGGGAAAGTTCACACGTCCGTCGCGACCGACGACCAACGCGTAGCGTCCCTTGGTATTGCCGATGAGCTGGACCTCGATGGTATCGCCCGGCCCGACCACGTACTGGGCAGGCACCGGCACATCGGTCGCAGGTGCGAACGTCGAGGGCGTGCCCTCGAACAGGTCGTAACCGAAGGGCTTGAGCGCCTCGCTGCCGACGGGCTTGAGAGGCAGGCGCGTGACGCGCACGATGAAATCCTGCAGGCGTATTTCGGCCGCCAGCCGATCCGTAGCTTCGTCCGCTGTGAGCCCCGCCAATGGAATCGGCCCAAGCTCGGGGATGTTCAGAATGCCCCACTTGTCCAGTTTGTACGGATTACGGCGCAGCACGCGATCGCGAAAATCGCCGAGTCGGTCGAGCTCATCCACGGAGCGATCCAGCTTGCGCTGCTCTGGCTCCGGCGCCGGCGTCGCTCCGCCTGCCTGTTGACGACCCGGGATCGCGGGCTGCGTCGGAACCTGCACCTGCCACTTGTTCTGCTCACGCTCGCGGCGTTCGCGCTCCTCGAACTCCGGTGCACGTCGCTCCAGCTGGCGGATCTCCAGCGACAGCAGGATCGTGTCGCTGCCTTTCAGCCGCGGTTCTCGGGCGATGCCACCCGCCAGCTGCCCTTGATCCAACGCATCGTCGTCGCGCGCCGAGCCGCGTCTGACGGTTTCGGGAAATTTCAACGGACGATCGGCACGCGGCCGGTTGGTCGGACTGCTCGTACCGCCCCGGTTCATGGCATCGAGGATGGCTTGCTGCTGGTCCGGCGGCAGACCCTGAAAGATCTCGATCTGCTCTGCGCTCGGCGACTGCGCCAGCGCGTGCACGTGCGCGAAAGCACCCAGTAAGCACAACACGGCCGACGCCAGCCAGGAAAGCGCGCGGCCGGACGAACTCGATCTAACCATCAGATTCGCTTGAATTATGGAGAGCACTGCGACGGGCCGGGAGTTTACACGGAAGACGCCGACCCGGGTAAGAATCAAGGGGTCCGGCAGCGGCGGAAGGCGCTCGTCACCGCCGTCGAACCCGTGCCATTCAACTACGCCATTTCGCAACCTGCGCCAGCAGTCCGACCAGCGCCGGATCATTGTTCTTGCGCGGATCCTCGATTGCGGGTGCAAGACTGTCCGCCAGCTTCTTGCCCAACTCCACGCCCCACTGGTCGAACGCGTTGATGTCCCAGATCACGCTCTGCGTGAACACCTTGTGCTCGTACAGGGCGATCAGGCGGCCGAGCGTTTTCGGCCCGAGGCGCGGGAACAGCACGATCGAGCTCGG
>CADEEJ010000119.1 GCA_902826315.1 uncultured Steroidobacter sp. | reverse complement strand
GGCGCCGTTTACTTGCTGCCGCAAGCACTCGTGGAGAGATTTCATCTGGCCCGAATCCCAGCGACGGT
Source organism: uncultured Steroidobacter sp. (assembly GCA_902826315.1). Lineage (GTDB taxonomy): Bacteria > Pseudomonadota > Gammaproteobacteria > Steroidobacterales > Steroidobacteraceae > Steroidobacter. Next base: position 14,578 of record CADEEJ010000119.1, on the reverse strand, counting down.
CGTCAGTCGCGGGCAGCAACTGCTCGTGACCGAGATCCCGGTAGGAGTGCCGCAATGACTGCGCGATGGATGATCACGTGTCTTGCCGCGTGCCTGGTGGTTGGGGAGTGCTTCGCGCAGACGCCCGCGGAGCCGATCGACACGCCAGCCAAGATGATGTGTCCCGATGCGAAGATCTGGGGTTCCTCACTCGTCACGAACATCTGTTGGAGCTGCCTATTTCCAATGCGCATCATGGGGGTCGCGCAGCTGGGCGAAGGCAATGTGCCTCCGAATGCCGCCGATGATGCTGTTTGCGTGTGCGACGGGAACGGTGGAGTTCCCGACATCGGATTTGTGATCGGCATGTGGTCACCGATGGCCCTGATCGAGCTTGTCCGAAAACCATACTGCTCGCCTTCGCTTGGAGGAACGACGATTCGTGACTCCTTCCGCTCGTGGGGAATGAAGGACGGGTCCGATGGTGGGTCGTCCAGCAATCAGTTCCTGAACTTCCACTACTTCAGCTTTCCGCTCTACGAGATTCTCGAACTGCTGTTGGCGCCGGAGTGCAACGCGGGTGGATTCTCAGATTTCGACCTGCTGTACATGTCCGAGATCGATCCAACGTGGAATGAGGATGAGCTGGCGATCTTCACTCAGCCCGAGGTTGCGGTCGCAGCCAATCCGTTGCTCCAGGCGACATGCCCTGTTGATTGCGCTGCCTCGACCTTCACTGGACCGATCGATCGAATGTGGTGGTGCGCTGGGTGCTGGGGATCGCTGTACCCATTCACGGGCAACGTACCGAGCGGTGGGTCGCCGCCTCGCGTCTCAAGCCTTCTCGCAACCCGCGCCCTCGCATCCCTCCACCGCCGAGGACTTGCGTGGAAAACAACTGGGAATGACGTTGTCTGCGGTGGCGACATCTATCCCATGATGCCCAAGCAGCACTACCGGATGTCGATGATGGTCCCACTCTCCGAGGCGAACAGCGCGACGCGTCGGCCGACGCCGGCGACAGGCAGCGCAACGGGTAACCCGCAGATCGACGATTACGAGTGGACGCAAAAGTGCTGCCACAACATCGGAGTGCCCACGATGCTCTGGGGAGAATGGAGAAACATTCCCGCAGTTGGAGAGGACTTCGTCTACCTGTTGTGGCGCTGGACAGATTGCTGTGTGAGGTGACCACGCATGTTGCGTCTGAAAACACGTCGGCGCATAGCGTTGTTCGCCCGGCAGGCGGTTTGCAGCGTGGTGACCTGCGCGCTCGTTCTCAATCCGCTATATCGCGCGACCATAACGGCGACTACGTTCGCAATTCTCTCATCTCCCCTGGCTGCGCTAGCGCAAACGCGTCCGAACGGTGCGGATGAAGGGCAAGCACTCGGCGAGAGCCTGATGCGCGGACCTACCACGGATGGGACCAGTGTCTATTTTCAGGGAAGGAGCGGAGCAGAGAGCATCAACGCGACCGATCTGTTTCAATCCTCCGCCAGTACCGATGATGTGCAGGCGATGCTTGACGCGTTCGGCGACGAAGGCGCCGCGGCGGAGCTCACTGCTGCGATCTCTGCGAGACTCGTGGGGGAGAATTCTCGGCAGGCTGATGCGGTTCAAACCGTTCGCGACGGGGCATTGTCGCGCTCGCATCCGGATCTCGCATCAGATCCTGCCTTCAATCGGAGCGAGCAGCTGCTCGACGGCGACGATCCCGTCTTCGACACGTTCTTCGAGGGCTGCGAATCCACGGAGATTCCGGTCGGCGCGGGGTCAGGCGTCCATGTGGCGGACTATCGCTATTGCAGCCGGGTAATCACGCCAACTCAACAGTGCGAGATCACACATGAGTATGACGCAGGCTTGTTGCATATCACGGGTGGAGAGGGTGGTCTTCAGTCGTGCGGTGAAGGTTGTCTCGACATATATGTCGGCCGCGTCGGCGATAACTATTGGAACGGAAACTGCACGATATTCGAGCAGGAGGTACGAATCCAGGTCGACAACGCTGCCGCGATCACGAGCGCTGTACTGGAGGAGGCGCGCTGGGATGACTACATGCAGATTCTCATTGCCGGCGAGCGGATCTGGCAGGGGCCCAATAGCAATTTTCCGCCGGAGACGCCGGGTCCATGTGAGCTAAGAACAAGTTGGGTGCAGTATCCCAATGTTGATCTGACGACACGGTTTCAGCAAAACGGGTTGCTCGAATTTCTAGTACGAGTGTCGGTAACCCGCGGTGGGGAGGGATACGCGCGCATCCGGCTTCACTATGACCCATCGCGTGTGGTCACCCTCGATCGCTGGAACATCAGCCCTGAGTGCGATGCGCTGATCGATGGGCTCTCCGACGGTGCGTGTTCCCTCTCTGCACTGCGCTGCCTGGACGGTCCAGCAATGGACGTCCCGTGTCTGAACGTCAATGGGCTCGAGGTCTGCCAGGACGATCTTAGTGCCGGACCCATCGCTGGCTACTCGCCGCTGTGTCGACGTGGGGAAATTGTTGGCAACTGTCAATTTACCCAAGGGCCGATGCAGTGTTGGACAGATCCAAATGGCGTGCAGCATTGCCCTTCGAATGACGGAAGCCAGGCGAACGGTTGCGCCGTGCTGGAAGACAACGAAGCGTGCGGATTTGTTGACTCGGACTGTTTGCCGTTTGCGCAGGGCGCCTCGGGCCGCTGTTACGCATATCAGGAGCGGTGGGACTGCGGGTACGACGTCGAGATCCCCGGAGGGACAGGGCACCGGGTGACGTGCGATGGACCGATTCGCTGCATGGGCGAGGACTGCGTGGAGCCCACGCGCGAGGCGAACGCGGATTTCGGTCGGGCGGCAGCCACCCTGTCTGCCATGACATTCATGGCGATGGAAATGAACTGCACGGATCCAGGCAATCCGGACAGCTGTCAGATCTTCGGCGGGGAGCCCATGGAGTGCAAGCAGGCGCTCGGCGGCTATCAGGATTGCTGCAATGTGCCGGTCGGCGTCGGACTTGCTGATTATCTGAAGCTCACGATGGCGAGCTATGACCTCGCGCAAAAGCTGCAACTTGGAGAGCGATTGGCAAATGCGGGACTCAATGTCCCGGGCGCCTGGAGTGCCGTACGAAACTTCGCGAGTGAAAGTTGGAGCACGATTACCCAGCCTTTTACGAGCGCATGGGGGTCGCTTGCGCAGTCATACGGAGGTGCGGCGGTCGACGCCATCGAGTCGCTGAGTCTGGACGCACTCAGGCAAGAAATGACGAAGGCCACGGCCGAATTTGTTGCCGACACGTTCGGTAACGGAGTTGCCGAGCTGTTCTTCAGTGGCACGACCAACGAGGCCACCGGCGAGTTTGTGGCGGATGGAGCACTCAGTGAAACGTTCGGTGCAGTTCTGAACGTGATCATGTGGGTCTACACGATCTATCTGATCCTGAACATCCTCATCGATATCATTTGGGCGTGCGAGGAAGAAGAGTTCCTGTTGGCTTCGCGTCGCGAAATGCTCGCATGCACGCGAGTGGGAACGTACTGCGCCACCGACAGCGTATTTGGGTGCATTGAGACCCGCGACGCGTATTGCTGCTACAACTCTCCGCTTGCTCGAATTGTCATGGAAGGCGCGAATGTGCAGTTCTCATTGGATCTGGGAACGCCGGAGCAGCCCAACTGCCAAGGACTCACGATCGCACAAGTGGCAGCACTGAACTGGGACGAGATTGACCTAAATCAGTGGTATGGAATTCTCGCGGCGAACGGCGTGATACCCGACTCAGGCGGAAGCTTCGATAACAGGTATGCACTTGAGAACGTGACACGGAATCAGACCGCGCGAACGCCAGCGCCCAATGCACCTGAACGCATACAGGCGGAAGTCGATGCGGCTCAGTACTTCGATGAAGCTCGTGAGCAGGTGCGGGAGGATCTATGGGACGGAACAGACTGACGTCTCTCACCTTCGCGTTCGTATGCGCTTCGGGAGTGCTGTGCTCGGCGTTAGCTGAGTCCCCAAGAGGCGACGGGTACTACGAGGGCAAGGAAGAAGGGTGGTTCTGGCGCGAGTTGTTTCCAGCAGCGCAGCCCCCAGCGTTGGAGCCGGAAATTCCAGCGACAGATGCGAGTGTTGAGGAGCCGGTTCAGGAGGCACGGATTCAGAGTGAAGCAGCACAGCCGCGCCCATTGTCGCCTGAGTGGATGCGAGCGAAGCTACCGGAGTATCGGGACCGAGCGCTCGAGCAGCCGACGCCCGACAACGTGCGAGCGTATTTCTATCTGCAGCGGTACGCGATGGACATGGCGGAGAGATTCGCGCTCGTTGCGCAGAAGGTTGTGCTTGCCGATCCGTCGCTTGACGAGAACACCCGGCGCCCCATCTCAACTTACGGCGGGCAGGTGTTCGATGAAGTGGCGCGCGAAAACACCTTGCGAGTTGCGACCAGGATCGCGTCGCTCGCGGGCATGTGGTACTTCTACAAGTCGGACTGCCCCTACTGTCGTGCGCAGAATCCGATCTTGGAGCGTCTACAGCATCGAATTGGGCTTGTTGTCCTACCGATCGCTCTAGATGACCGGGCGATGCCGGAAGCGCCTTTTGGTCGCTTCGTGTCGAACAAGGGACACGCGCAGCAGCTGGGCGTGACACAGACGCCGACCTTGTACCTTGTTAGAAAACCGAATGAGTTCGTGTTGATCAGCGAAGGACTCGTGACGGACGACGGGCTCCTAGAACGCATTGTGTACGCCGCCCACGACGCCGGTTGGATTACCGATGAGGAGTTCAACTCAACGCGAGCCGCGAAACCTGCGGGACTGTCCGTCGACGCGGAAGCGGTTGACGCCGATGTGCTGGCCGACCCAGTGAAGCTCGTTCAGTTCTTGAAAGCTCACGATCCTGCTGAAGCGATGGCGCCCGCTCTGCCATAGGACGCGCCTTGGCTCCGCGACGGGAAGGGAGCGGTCTCACGAGGGCCTTCGAGGCCCGCCAACGCCCTCCGCAACACGTGCTCAAACGTTAGCGTTCAACCTTGACGTCTACTGACGCGAGGCACGCGCGTTATGAAATCCATTGGGCATCGACTGGTTGTCTTGGTTGCGCTGGCCATGTGCGCAGTGAGCCAAACCGCTCGTGCAGACAGTCAGGCACTGTTGAACGAGATCGTCGAGGTTTACGTCAATGCGACGCCTGGCCAAGTGTTCGAGACGCAACGCAGGGGCGGAATAACTCTCGGCAGCGTTGTCGCACGCAGCCGCATCGTTCGACCCAACTTCATTTCGATCACGCCGCCGAGCATCCGAGGGGGCTGCCAAGGCTTCGACCTGATTGGAGGATCCTTTTCGTTCATCAACGGCGAACAGTTGCAGCAGTTTCTGCGCGCGATTGCATCCAACGCACTGAACTATGCCTTCACATTAGCGCTCGAGTCGGTCTGTCCAACGTGTATGCAGAAAATGGAAAAGCTTCGCGATTGGTCGGACGCGATGAATGGAAAACTCATGGACTCGTGTCACTGGGCGTCGACGTTGGTGAATGCGACGGGGCTCGATGAGTGGCATCAGTCACGGATGGACCATGCTCGCAATCGTGAGGTGCAGTTGGGCGTGGTAGACGATGCCTTTGAGGCGCTCGACAACTTCGTGTCCGAATTCCAGACAGATGCGGATACGGGCGAACCGACACCGGCGAATGCTGTGTGGCAGGCGATGCAGAAAAGCCAGGCGGCGAGCTGGTTCGGAAGCATCGGCGATGGGGAACTCCAAGAAATCATCATGTCTGTGACAGGCACCGTGATTAAGAGTCCGCTGGACCAGGACGGCGCCCCCTGTGAAAACACCGATGCAGCCCGCGAGTATTGCTTTCGTGAACTCGTGAGCCTGTTGAACGTCGAGCACTTCATTAACGGCAGCGACGGCGGGCCACTGAGTGTCTATCAGTGCCGTGACGGGCATGTGGAGTGTCTCGACCCGATCATCGTGCAGCGTGAGTGGCCGGGGTTGAAGCGTCGGATCAGAGAGGTGCTGTTCGGGCCAGCCCCGGGATTCACAGGAGGGCTGGTATTCAAACTACGGAATCCTGCTGACGCCTACACCGAGGCGGAGCGTCGCTTCATCGAAGGTGCCCCTCTACCCGTCTACACATTGCTGCGAAATGTTGCCCAGTTCGAAGGGTCGCTCGTGACGATGGGTGAACAGCTGCAAGAGCAAATCACTGCGCAGCTTGCACGTCAGCTCGTTCTTGAACTCATCTCGGTCGTTCAGAAGTCGTTCGGTGCGAGCTCCGTGCAGATGAGCGCCCTTATGAAGGAGAAGCTCAAGGAACGCACAACTGAGTTTCAGGCACGCTTGAGCTTCGAAGATCGCGAGTTTGACAACCTCTACAAGCTGCTCCAAGTGATGGATCAGATAACGAGGCACGTTCGGCAGCAGCAGCCTGCCGCCGCAGCGGGGGCCCCAACTACGCGTCCGAAGTCCTGAGAGATGAGCGGGCCATGTTCGAAATCATCTCGCTCGGCCGTGTTGACTTCCTTTTAGCGGTCCTCAACGGCCTCGCCATACTCACTGCTGATGACGGGCCCGCCGGTTACGGCGGTCTTGCAGCGCTCGGGTTGATCATCGGTGTCGTGCTTGCCCTGCTTCGTGGGGTAGTCACGCAGCGACTTGAGCTGCAATGGGTCTTGGCCGGGTGGCTGCTGTTCGCGTGTCTCTTTGTTCCGAAGGTCACCGTTACGGTTGAAGATATTTACACTGGCGCGACGACCACGGTTGCGAATGTTCCGTTGGGACCGGCGGCGATTGGCAGCATCACGTCAACTGTGGGCGTTACGTTGGCGGACGCATTCGGAACTGTTTTTGCTGTGCCCTCGCTCACCACGACGGGCTACATGGACGCGCTGGAACTCATCAATGCGATGCGGACCATGGACTACGGGCCGGCGAATGACGGCGATGCGGCGAACGTCGTGAGCGGGGTCGACCTTCAACGAAGCATGCGGGCATATTTGATCGACTGCGTCTACTACGACATGGGAATGGATCTTCCCGCGCACGATGTCACAGCGGCCGAGCTTCGAGAGAGCACCGATCTTCTGACGGCGGTTCAAGTCAACTCAAACACGTGGTTCACGACCGTGTTCCTCGTTGCCAACGATGAAGACGGCCAAACGCTCACATGCGCGGAAGCCTACGATGAGCTCTCAACGTTCGTGCGGTCGAGATTCCTTCCAGCCTGGGAAACCTACATCGCTTCGCTACTCGGTCTGACCGACACGTCAACGCAGATGCAGGACGCGCTCGATGCCATTTTCGGCGTCGGGCACGACGCGCGAACCTACATGTTAAACGCGCTCATCAAGCGCGAACTGGAATTGGCCGAGGTTGGCTACCACGCCCAGGCAGACAATCCAGCAGGCGTCATGATGCGCGTTCAAGCGATGGAACAGCGTAGAACGCAGTGGGCGGCGGAACAAAGTCTCTGGGCCGAGATGGCACGACCGGCAATCGCCTTCATCGAGGGCTTCTTTTACGCAGTCAGCCCTTTCATGGCTTTTCTATTCACGCTCGGAGCCCCGGGTATTGCTCTCTTTGGCCGATACCTCTTGCTTGCAGTATGGATCCAACTCTGGATGCCTGTACTCGCAGTCACGAATCTCTATATCACCATTGCTGCATCGAGCGATCTCCAGCGGATAGGAGATGGCGGTACGAATCTGCTCACGATCGTGGGATTGGATAGTGTATGGACCGAGACAGCGAGTTGGCTGGCGTTCGGAGGGTCAATGGTGGCGGCGACGCCTTTGTTGACTCTGATCCTAATTACGGGCAGCTACTTCGCACTCACGCGGCTGACAGACCGACTCGCCGGGGCCGATCACGTTGATGAGCGCATTCAGTCGCCGGACATCATGGCACCGGCCGCAGTCGCCTCGGCCGGAGCGTTCGGAGTCCAGACCGCCTCTTACACAAGCGATCCAATGCACGGGTTGCACCGCACAGGGCTGCCCAACGTTCTTCCGAGCATCAATCTGAGTTCCGACATTCGTGCGAGCGTTCAGTCATCGCAGTCAGCGCAGCAACAAGCGTCTCACGATTGGAGTGTCGCACTTAGCTCCGGTTTGGACTTGTCGCACCAACAAGCTCGCGAGCAGTTCGTAAGCAACTTGAACTCGACCGGATTCGCAGGCTCATTTGCACAATCCGATCAGGTCGTGCGACGAATGGTCGAGAGCGCCATAGAGGGATCTGGTGCGTTTAGAAATTGGAGCCAAGATGAGAGGGACCAGTTGACAGCTGCCATTGGTGCGGGAATACAGCAGGGCGAGGGTGCGCGTGGTCGGGCCGGCATCGACCAGGCCCTTTCAAATATCCGTTCTATCAGTGACACACAGCGAAAAGAGATCGGCGACCGAATCGAGAGGATGGTTGGAGCAAACAGTGACGAAATGGCGCAGCTGTCGCAGAAGGTTCAGCAAGACGCTAGCGAGGGAAAGTCGAGTCGGTTCTTCAGTGCGATGCGCGTCGAGGATGCAACGAAGTGGGCAGACGCGCAGCGCGATTCTGAATCTGCGTCTAGATCCTATGAACAAGCGGCCGCTCTCGGCGAGAGCGCGACTTTGAGGCAGGACTTGAAGATCCAGGCCATCGGCTACCAGGCATCATTGCAAGGCTGGGATGCCGAGTTGCTTCGCCTTGTGTCGGACCATCACCTCGACATGTCGAAGGTTGAGGACGATGCAGGATTCTGGTCGCGCACTGGGGCAATGGACCACGACACAGCACTAGCTTCGGCCGCGGCTCTGTCTCTGGCGCAGGGGCCGCACGAGGCCCGTCTCGATTTGGCTCGTGCGCTCTCCGACCATGGCTTCGGAACGTCCGTGCCAATTCTGGAAGACCCAAATCGCAACGAGGTGATAGAACGCGAGGCGGGACGCTACGGGACGGCTTCGTCGCAGGTGTCTCGGGAGCTTGCGCACTTGCGAACAGCTCCCGGTGATATACGCAATCGAGTGGAGGAGAGAATTGATTCAGCGAACGACCTTGAGGTTCGTGGCCAAGCTGCAGCCGAGAGCTTCTTCCGCGCACGTAAGGAAGAGAACTCAGCAAAGGTCGAGCTAGCGCTAGATGAATTGGAACGAGTCATCGACACTCAGCGAGCCTCGCATTTCGAAAGTACGTTTGAGGAAACGCGTGGCTTTCTGAAAGCCATTCAGGATTTCGACTGGGCCGGGCAATTCGGAGACTTCGAGATCAACGCTAGCGCACTCAGTGAGGCGGCTCGATCGTTCCACGCTGCGCGAGGGGAGGCTGCTTCAGCAGGGAGCAAGCCGCGCGACGCAATGATCGTCGGTCTCTCAGCTGGCTTTCGTGGGTATGCAAGGGGATTCGATGACGCGGTGGAGGGGCGTCGACAGCAGGCCTTCGAAGAGGCGAGTTCGCTTGGTCTGCCGGAATCCGCGGCGCGATTCTATGCGGACCAACACGTGCTCCTACAGGAAAGCATCGACAAGTCCGTTCCAAGGTTGCTCGGCAACGACGCAGAGTTCGAACGTCTTAAGGCTCGCACGACCGATGAACTCGGCGAGAAGGGAGTTGATATGCTTAGTCGAGCGGCGACCGCCGAACCCGTCGCGAAGAAATACTACCTGGATGGTGCGTCAGCGATCTATCGGAGTCGCCATCCGCCCGCAGCGGAGCCTTCAGTACCTTGAGGCCATTTCTATAGTGTTTGCACCGTGCTCGCACGAGCGAGCAAACCCGCCACCTTAGTGGCGGCTGCTTTGGCGCGCGGGGCGACCCGTGAGTCACATAGAACCTGATGAGCACGAGGCGTGCGTCATCATCTGGTACGTCTCAGGGGGCTGAAATATGTCCCGACGGGACCGAGCCCTCCATTGTTCGTGCAATTGCTAGGAGGGTTAACGTATGCCGATACGGATCGGTGAAGTGTTCTTGTTTTGCTTCTTCGCGCTGCTGATCCACGTTTTCTTTGGTAAGAAACCACGCTCGAGGGAAATCTCGTCGCGGCCAGACCCTCCGGACAACGCGTTAGTCGCAACGGTGCTGGCGGAGGACACTGGATCGAAAGGCGGCCAGGGTGCATCCGAAAGTAAGCCTGACGCTGTTGAAGAGCCAACAGGCAGGACGGCCAACGTCGCTGGGCGAGGTGCGTTGTTCAAATGTGAAGAGTTTCGATGCGACGACGCATTGCATACGCGAGTGTGTCGTATCGATAAACGAGGTAAACAAGTCTCGCCATCGGTTGTTTACCGAGAACCGTTCGAACAAGTGACCGCGTCGTTCACGACCGTGGCGGCGTAATGGAAGGGGCGCTTCGGCGCCCCTTCACTTGCCAATTTTCAAAGCAAACTAATCGGATCGATCGGGCGATCCGCTTCCTGGTGGATGAGCGTCAAACTCACCTCTCTGACGCCGTTCTACATCGTACTGGTAGCTGTCTCGTGCCCGCTCCGATCCTTCGAAGGCGCCATTAGAATCCACTGGATCCCGTCGACCCGCCCGCCGTCCAGTCAAGCGAGCGATAAGCAACGCGATGGAAACGCCCATCAGGATCAAGCCAGGTGCTGGCATCTGATGGGCAGCGATGACCAGAAAAGCACCCAGTCCGAACACGACGGCCAGGACGATGAAAAACAGAAACCCGGTGATGCGCGCGCTCATAAAGGTGGGTGAGTGTCCATTCTCTGCGGGCGGGGGCTTGCAGTTCCCGAGGACTGATACAACATGCGCCCATCCATGTCCAGCACCTTGACCTTACTGGATAACCAAGAGCTTCACGAAGTCCTCCTCAGCCAATGGGCAATGTCCTTGAGTTTCAGAGTGCTCGCCTGCAGCTCCATCTAGTGATGCTGCGCGAGATGGGTTTTCCCGACACATTGGCTTGGCGGGTCTTGGGTTGGCCCCGCGATCGGTTCTGGGATGCGGATCTGTATGCGTGCCCGGCACTCGTTGCTCGACGGCGAGACGGGTCCGTGCGCATTGTCGAGTTGGTCGCGGGCGCAGCGCCTGCGGAGCTCGACGAATGGCGCATGCTGACGGCGGGTCTCGATGCACTCGTGGTGCGCGAGCACCTGGCGCGCAGGGGCGAGTCCGCCAGAACGAGCAGCACTCTCGTGTTCGCCGACCGTGGTCAATTTCAAATCGAGCTTCCGGACGCGAGCCTGGCTCTGCTTCGCAGTACGGCGCAACGTTCAGCGCGAGATCATCGACGGACAAACGTATGGACTGGTGATATCGCGAGACTGCTGCAAACCGACGGCCTAGCTTCAAGACTCATTCGCTATATCCGAACCGACTTACCAAGTAGATCGAGCACATCCTGAGCCAAACCCGAGTCATCTGCTTGTGGCGTCGGCGAGTGCGCAGGCCGGTGCTCGCGACTCGGCGGCGTGATGGTCTGCCGCGGAGGATCAGTTCGCGCGCGCCAGCCAACTTCCAGGAGCTTTCGCAATAGCCGTGCGCGTCGATACGGGGGAAGGGCAGCGATCTCCCGCATCAGCTCTGGATCGGTACGAGGGCCGAACCTGAAATTGACCCTAATGGAGCGAGCTTTCATCGACTGTGCTCCCTACGCCGCCGCACGCTTGCCGAAGAGCTCGCCGATCAATTGAAACCCTCGAACGTTCGCGCAGACCGGCTCCGCGACGGGATGTATCGGATTATCCGGGAAGGCGCGTCGCAGGCCTGGAACAAAGTACGGAGCGCCTCCACCTACAACCACGATCTGATCGATGTCATGAGCAGCGCCAACCCGATTTCGAAGCGCGCCGACGGCTCGATCCACGACAACCTGTGCTTCGCGGTGGAATGGCTCGAGGTCTACCGTACGTCCCTTGACTCGAAACCGGCCTTCACGAAGACCTTGATCGATGCGCGTGAGGCTGGTGTACGCATCGCCGATGTGCGCGCTCACATGTTGTTCGATACAGCGGAGGTACTCCGATACGCCGCACTCAACGCTGTCACTCAGGCCGGGTAGCTCTTTGAGGCCACGGGTCACCATCCAATCCACCGTGAAGAAGCCTGGATCGAAGATGAGAAATGTTTCGTTCGCGTGGTCGCGCCAGTCGCCCTGCTGATAGCTGTGCGCGACAAACCCACCTAGCGGCTGTATCACGACAGCCGCATCACGCACTTCGACCGTCACGCCGGGCCGAATCTGATGCCGGCCGACGAGCAGCTCCTTTAGGCGGCGCCAACGCGATTCGTACAGATGGACAGGAAGGCCCGTGACGAGCAAATCGATTTTGGAGAGTTGCATTGCGTCCAAAGCACCATAGAGCAACGCGCGATACTCGGGTGTCTCGATGTAGTCGCGATGCAAGACGGGAGCGCTCGCGAGAAAAAGCCCCGCGTCTTCGCCAACCTCGTACGCCTTCCCATCCACGAGCACGACGCTCGTTCGCCGATCGCGCATGAAGGTCGTGCGCGCGCGATGCGCGTCGGCACGCGGAGCGAGGGAAGGAATGATCCTGCATGTCTTTTGGTCATCGATGATGATCTTGGTGTTGCGATGGCCAACATCGACAGATCGAACTGAAAAAGGCGAGGGCATGGCTGAACTCCTGAGGAAAAGGTTTTGGAAAGGAAGGCTGCGGTGGCTACGCGCTGTGCAGCAGCGAGCCAGGAATCCAGTGAGCACTGGTGATGCGACCATGAAGGTCGAAACGAATGGAGTTCCCAAAACAGCCCACACTGGCGGCCGAGAATGATCGAGCAGTGTGAAGCCCCTAACTACGAATACGAGATCGAGGGGCGCTAAGTCTCAGGACGAACCGATTTCTCGAGAGGCGTGAACGTGAGCGGCGCTCGCGTTGCCAGTTTTTGCGGTCGGTCAGAACGAACCGATGTGCAACAGACTACACCGTCGCAACGATCTGTAAAGGGGAAGGCGCAATTGGACGCCAGTTGTCGCGTAAGGGTGTACAGGTGGTGCACATTTCAGCGCGGCGAGCACGCTAAATGGCGTCCAGCGCATCGTGTTCCTCAAGCGGCGTGTATCGCAAAGATCATCCGACGCACACGGATCGCGGTGCTCTCATCGGGTGCAGAACCTCCCTGCAAAACGAACGTGGCTGGAGCGTCCAGCGATTGTCAGGAGGGCGTTCCTATCAATCGTTGAGGGGCGAACGCCGCGCTTCCTCGATCGGCCGGCTGCATCGCGTGCATGAGTCGCTCTCCACTGATCGTTGTGCGAACTGTAGACAGAGTGAATCGTGGTCAGCCCGGCTCATGCGGAACCACCTCGTCGAAACACGAACTTGCGCGCGCTGGGACGGAGCATGATTTCAGAGTCGCACCCTTATCCGCCCCAACGAAGAGTACAGCTTGACATGATGAGAATGGCTTGAGCATAGTGACCGCGCAGTCGGGGAAGCGCCTCGACATCGATGTGAGAGTTTGACGCGGACGTCTTCGTCCGCAGCAGCGGACCCCGGGCCGTTTTTCTCGGGGCTGATATCCGGCACTCGCCCTGTGGGCGTTGCCATTTCAACAATCCCGTCTTTCGATCGCTTCGTCGCGATCGCATCGCGAATTCGTTCCTGGCCTGCACGTACTGCTTACTGCGTGCACTTCCAACTTCTGGGACGAGCAATCCCGCTCGTGCATATCACCTTCGTGGTGGGTGTGTGGTCACATCCACATCTTCGCTCGGTGCACAGTGCAAAGCTGTGACATCTCTCGTTCGATCTTCATTCATCACGCGCAACTGGCGAAGCCAGACATCATGCGAGTGCGACACCTAGCGTGCGCAACGTTTCTCGCGGGTGTGCGTGTTTGACGGTGATCCCTCGCACTGGCGCGCGAGGAAGCTCGGTTGCCGGGAAGTCGAATCTTCTGCTTTGGCTCATTGCCATTGGATGAGCCGTTCAACGTCGCGAGTAACGCTCGCGCTGCCTTGCTACGCATGCTGGGGAAACCCGGATCACACTCTCATCGGGTGTGTTGCATGTACAGCACTCACGTGCACCGCCTGCCGCATTAGCGGCAAATCGAGCGCAACTGCGATGTGGCCTGCATACGCCCGTTCATCGCAAGCACCGGGAATTTCGTCGAGGCGCTTCTTCTTCCGCCCTCACTGTTCAAATCACTCAAGGAGATGGTCATGCCTGTCTATACAAATCGATTTCTCTCGTCCGCGCGCGACGAGCGTCCCGTCGCTGTTCGATCAGAGTGGTGGCCCTGGGCGCACTCGATGATCGCTGGAAGTGGTGTCGCCTGTATGCCGCAAGTCCCGTCGCCGGCGCTCGCGTTTCGAGGCCGAGATCTGCGTGTCTTGGAGCGGCGCCAATGAGGGGGAGGAGACGTCGGAGCCTTTCAAGCCGTAGACGGCAACGACGTGGACCCCTGGGAGACCTCTTTTCCGACCTCAACGAGCTGTATCGTGAGCATCTGCCGCGCCGGGCGTTGCGCGGTGGCGAGGTCGGCATGAAGACGCGTCGGGAACGGCGCGTCGTTGTCGAACGCTCCCTGCGCGATCTACACCGTAGGCGAGGGCTCAAGCTCCATCGTCTGAAAAACCTGCGATGGAAGCATGTGCTCGCGATGCTCGAGGAATGGCAGGCGCGGTCGTTGCAGCCGAGCACACTGTCGGGATA
>CADEEJ010000118.1:13315-14875 GCA_902826315.1 uncultured Steroidobacter sp. | reverse complement strand
ATCTCGTCGTCGCGGCCGATGACGGGATCGAGCTTGCCCTGCTCGGCGCGCTCGGTCAGATCGACCGTGTACTTCTCCAGCGCCTGGCGGCTCTCTTCCGCGTTCGGATCGGTCACTTTTTCACCGCCGCGCAGTTCCTCGATGGCCTTGTCGATGGCGCCCTTCACGGCGCCCGAGTCCAGCAGGACCTGGCGCAGCGGGCCGCGGTCTTCGAGCGCGGCAAGGACGAACAGCTCGCTGGGAATGTACTCATCGCCGCGCTGCTGCGCGATCTTGTCGGTGAGGTTGAGGACCCGGTTCAGCTCGTTGGAGATGTGGACTTCGCCCGCATTGCCCTCGACCTTTGGCAAGCGGTCGAGCGCCTGCCCGAGATGGGAGCGCAGGACGTTGACGTTGGCGCCCGCCTTGTCGAGCAGCGGCCGCACCGAACCGCCCTGCTGGTCCAACAGGGCCAACATGACATGCAGCGGCTCGATGTACTGGTGGTCGCGGCCAACGGCAAGCGACTGGGCGTCCGCCAGCGCCTGCTGGAACCTGCTCGTCAGTTTGTCCATACGCATGGCGGGAAATGTAGGGGATAAGCCCCGGAATTCAACAGAGAACCGATGGTGCCGGGTTAAAAAACGCACCAAAACTCAGCACTGCAGCATCGGGACTCGGCGGAGGCTCCGCCCCGACATCCGTGCTGCGCTGCTGAGTTTTGGGCCGGTTTTTAACCCGGCACCATCAATCCATCAATGAGCCAGCGAGTGGCTCACGTAGATCACGGCGACGCCCAGGACGATGAACACGAACTGCCGGAAGCCCGAGCCGGCGTCGACGCGGCGGTGGAGGCCGGGGATCAGGTCGGCGACGGCGATATAAAGGAAGCTAGCGGCGGCCAGGGAGATCAGGTAGGGCAAGGCCTGCTGGACCGGGGCGAGCGCGAAGTACGCTGCGACGCCGCCGACCACGGAGGTCAGGCTCGTCAGCAGGTTCAGCGTCAGGGCGCGCAGGCGGGACATGCCGCCGTGGAGCAGGATCGCCAGGTCGCCGACTTCCTGTGGGATTTCATGCGCAATGACCGCGAGCGCCGTCACGACGCCGAGGTGGACGTCGGTCATGAACGCCGCGGCGATTAGCACGCCGTCGAGCACATTGTGGAAGCCATCCCCGATCAGGATCAGCGACGCGGAAGCGGCATCGCGGTGCTCGTCGGTGGCGTGACCGGGTGCGGCAGGCACGTGGCCTTCGCACACTTCCTGGTGGCAATGGCGCCAGAGCACCATCTTTTCGAGCACGAAGAAGATGAGCAGACCTGCGAGCAGAGTCAGGCCGACATTGTGTGCGCCGGACAGACCGACCTGTTCGATAGCGTGCGGCAGCAGTCCGAGCAGAGCGGCGCCGAGGAGCGCGCCAGTTGCGAAGCTGACGAGATGCGGCAGCACACGCGCGCGCAATGACTCCGGCGCGACGAGGAACACCGACGCAGCGAGCGCGCTGAGAGCGCCGCCAAGCAAGGTGAACAGAACGATCCAGGCGAGCAACGGCATTCTTATTTCATCCAGACGAGCGTCGCCA
>CADEEJ010000118.1:0-13215 GCA_902826315.1 uncultured Steroidobacter sp. | reverse complement strand
CACGTGCCATTGCGTTCACAAAGCAGCACCGGCAAGCAGTCCGCCGTCAGCACGACACAAGCTTGACCGGGCGATCGCGAGAACGATGCGTCGGCAGTCGGCGGCGCATCGTACGCCGTTGCCTCGACGACTGCTGTGCCGTGAACCTGACTCAACCACGCCGGATCCCACGGCAACGCCAGCGCCGAACGCAATCGCTGCCTGTTCTCACTCACCGCGCTCGCGTCATCGCCCACATGCGCGCCGAGATTCAAACTCGCATACGCCCCAACACTCACGCCGCCGACCCGCGTCGTCGCGACAGCGCGCACGTTCGACGGCGCCGGCCAATCCGCTTCGATGAAATCCAGCCCGCTCATTTCTTCTTCTGATCTTCCGCAAGAACGCGCAGCAACCCCTGCATGTCCTCGGGTAACGGTGCTTCGCACTTGATCGGCTTCTCGCTCACCGGATGCGCGAACGCGAGACTCGCGGCATGCAACGCCTGGCGACGGAACCCGCGCAAGGCTTCGATGAGCTGCGGCGAAGCACCTTTCGGCAACAGCAGCCGCCCGCCATACACACGATCGCCAACGATCGGATACCGAATGTGCGCCATGTGCACGCGGATCTGATGCGTGCGCCCCGACTCCAACTTCAACCGCACATGCGTATGAGCGCGATACCGCTTCAGCACGCGATAGTGCGTCTTCGCCTCGCGACCATCTTCTCGAATCGCCATGCGCACACGATCGACAGGATGCCGGCCAATCGCCGCCTCGACGACGCCGCCTCCCGTCATCACGCCCATGCACACCGCTTCGTACTCGCGCTCGACCTCTCGCGCTTCGATTGCTCTAACCAGCGCTGTATGCGCCTCGAGCGTCCGGGCAACCACCATCAACCCGCTCGTATCCTTATCGAGCCGATGCACGATCCCCGCCCGGGGCACCTGCGCGAGCTTCGGGTCCAGGTGGAGCAAAGCGTTCTGCAGGGTCCCGTCCGCATTACCGGCGCCCGGATGCACGACCAGCCCCGCCGGCTTGTTGAGCACGAAAACGTGGCGGTCCTGGTGGACGATGGCCAGCTCGATCTGCTCCGCCGCGACCCCCGTCGCCTCCTCGACCGTGGCTGCCACGCGGACCTGCTCGCCGCCTAGAACCTTGTCCTTGGGTCGCAGCTTCTCACCGTCGACCAGCACCTGGCCGGCCTCGATCCACTCCTTGATGCGGGTCCGGGAGAAGTCGTCGATCAGCTCCGCCAGCACCTGGTCGAGGCGTTGGCCGGCGTATTCGGCGGGGATGGTGAGCGTGCGCTGGATCGGTTCAGACATGGGGGCTCGGGCATTCGTGGAGGAACTTAAGTGCGAGCCTGCCGACAAAGAAAGGACCCGGCTATACTCGCCCGCCTTGCCTGACGCCCGGACCTGCTAGGGGAATGAACGTAAAAATGGCGACGAATTCTCGCACGCGCATCCTTGTTTTGACCACGGTAGCGCTGCTGCTGGCACTGACCGGCTGCGGCGGCAACCGTGCGCGCCAGGCGGTCGGCAACGCCGAAAAGCTCTACGAGATGGCCAAGCACGCCAGCGACGTCGGCAATTACAAGGACTCGATCACCTATTACGAGCAACTGGAAGCGCGCTTCCCGTTCAGCAACCCGGCACGCCAGGGCCAGCTGGACCTCATGTACGCGTACTACAAGAACCGCGAGCCGGAGTCGGCGATCGACCAGGCCGACCAGTTCATCCGCGAGAACCCGGCGCACCCGCGCGTCGACTACGCGTACTACATCAAGGGCCTGGTGCAGTTCGAGCGCAACCCGAACTTCCTCGAGCGCTGGTTCAACGCCGACCTGACGGAGCGCCCGCCGATCGACGCGCGCAAGTCGTTCCAGGCGTTCCAGACGGTCCTCGATCGTTTTCCGAACAGCGAATACGTCGAGGACTCGCGCAAGCGCATGGTGTTCCTGCGCAATCGTCTCGCGGCGTACGAGGTGTATGTCGCCGAGTACTACCTGAAGCGCGGCGCGTGGGTCGGCGCGATCAACCGCTGCAAGTACACGGTCGAGAATTACGACGGCGCGCCGCAGATCAAGCGCGCGCTGGAAATCATGTCCGAGTCGTACCGCAAGCTCGGCATGGCTGATCTCGCCAGCGATACGGACAAAGTCTTGAAGGAAAACTATTCGAACCCTGACCAAGTTGCGCAGGGAGATAAGAAGAAGAGCTGGTGGAAGATCTGGTAGGCGCACCGCGCGCAATTTCTTTGTAAACACGCAGCCTGTTTAAAAACCCAGCCGCGGTTTTCGACGTAGGATTTCGATCGCGCTCAGAGAGAGCGTGAGAGAAGCGACGCCCGACGGTGGTAGAAACACCGCCGAGCGTCTAACCAGCCACCCTTGCAAAGGAGAGTGACATGGGTCCTACGGACGAGACGGTGCAGGCGATCAATCGATTGGAAAAGACAATCCGCGAGCAGCGCGAGCTGATGCTGCAGGCTCACGGCGTGCTCACGTGTTTGTATGAAGTGCTGCTGCATGCGGAAGGAGAAGAAGCGGTGTCGTACGCGCAGGCGACGTATGTCGCGCGCGGGTTGATTGACAAGGGCGCAGAGGAATTGGACACGGTGCGGATTAGACCGCTGTTCGATGCGCTTGGGGTGAGCGAAAGAGTCGAGGTAGAGCGAGTTTTGTATTTGAGTTGATGGAGCGTTCCCGCCCAGCTCTCCGCCGCCTTGCGGCGGAGAGCGCTTAGAGTTCGCTTGCTTGTCGTGCGCGATGCTCGACGCTGCCGCTCAGTCCAGTCGATCAAGAACTTCGAGAACGCGCAAGTGATTCTGGTATCGCATCGTTGTCGTGGGCGGACACCCACCATCTGACAAACTCGACGAACAGCGAGTTTACCGGTGACTTCGGAGAACGTTGCTACCGTATTCTTCCTTGCATGTGCGCAACGTACCGAGAACAGCTAAGCTCCGCCGGGGTGCGGAGGGTTGCGACCATGGGCACGCGTGACGACCAATTGCTGATCGAGAAGCTGAAGAGCTTGTCGCCACAACTGCGTGCTCAGGTCGAAGACTTCGTCGATTTTCTGAAGAGCCGTGAGGACGAGCAACGCCTTACGACCATCGCCGCGCGCGCGTCCGACCCCACCTTCAAGGAAGTGTGGGACAACCCTGACGATGCCGAGTACGACCGGCTGTAAGCAAGTGCGCCCCCATGACTTATCAGTTCGGCGACGTCGTCTTGGTGCGGTTCCCCTTCACCGATCAGTCGACAACTAAGCAGCGGCCGAGCGTCATCGTCTCCAGCGCCGCCTATCACCGCGTGCGCCGCGACGTGATTCTGATGCCCATCACAAGCCAGATGCGCGGGAGCGGCGCATACGGTGAAACCATGGTGCACGATTGGCAGGCGGCAAAATTGCTGAAGCCTTCCGCCGTCAAGCCCGTGGTTGCTACACTCGAACAAGCGCTCGTCATCAAGATGCTTGGCAAGCTCTCGCAGCGAGACCAGCAGACCCTCAGGGAGATGATGGGCAAGGTCCTCGGCTAGCGCGTCACAGTTGTTGTAGGCGCTGCTCGCGAAGATCGGTAGTCATCGTGCCGCAGTACCTTGCCGCCTAGCGACGATTCTAAGAGGAATGAACGGTGCGTGCTCCGGCGCAGATGACGATGCAAACGCGCTGAAATTCACTGCGTCTTCCAGCCCAGCGAACAAGTTGAAATGATTAGTAGCAACTCCAAGAGATCTCAGTCTCGCGATGTCGGTTGCAGAATAGCCGACGTTCGCTAGACCGCTCAGCCCTGTGCGCTGATCGATCACATCGAACCCCAGTTCTTCCAGCCTGGCATTCTCGCCGAGAACACTCGATGCAGACTCCAGGTACAAATGCACACCGGGCGATGCCGGCGGGTTGAACTCGCGATGGTCGGTCAAACCCATTAGGAAGACCCAGTCTTCGTCCTTGGCTTGCCGCCACGCGGCCTCCACGTCTTCCCGTGTAGGACAGAACGTTCTTGTGGCTACCTCCTTGCGACCGCGGTTCGCCCAAAGATCGACATCGGCCGTGTAAATAGGCCCGGTTTGGCTTAGCGGCGCGAAGAACCAATCCTTGCGCCACTCCTTCAGCACACCAGCATCCGGTGGGATTGCGTCGATGGAGAACGCGATGAGAATGAAATCGAATCTCATGGTCTTCATCTCGAGGGACGTGTGAAAGGACAAGGGATCGCACCTGGCGGTGCGCTGCGGGACGCTTCGAGCTTGTTCCAGAAGCACTGTCCACTC
The DNA here is from genome assembly GCA_902826315.1 of uncultured Steroidobacter sp. GTDB lineage: Bacteria > Pseudomonadota > Gammaproteobacteria > Steroidobacterales > Steroidobacteraceae > Steroidobacter. The sequence continues at coordinate 8,946 of CADEEJ010000118.1, read as the reverse complement.
GGCGTCTGATTCATTTGCCAAAGATGGTAGTGACTCCCCGGAATCGGATAGTGAGGCTTGGAAGGCGGCACGATGTCAATCATGAAACACACCGTGCCCTTCGGTGGATTACACGCTGGTGGACAAACCTTGTCGATCAAATCCCCAAGCGGCTCTGAAATGTGAGGATAAACCGCGGAGCCGATCTGCCATCCTGCCCAACCTGCACCAGCTACAGCTCCAGCGGGCCCAGCCCATCCCGGCACAGGAACCGGCCTCGGCAAAGGCACCGCAATAGCATCCTCTCCCGTCGGGTCAATATTCGAAAATGGATTTGCATCCGCGTAGAGATACGTATTCAGCCCGCCGTCAATTCCGATCGGATCGCTCTGCGTGTAGCGTCCAATGGAAGAGTCATATCCATCTCTGAAGTAGTTGTAGTGCAGCCCTGTTTCGGAGTCTAAGTACTGCCCGGGAAAGCGCAGGCCATAGACGAGCGGATTCAAATCGCCATCCGGATCTTCATTCGCGGAAGTCGAGCCGAATGGATTCGAGTCCCAACGCCACACGACTACGTTGTCGCTTGGTCTGCTGATTTGTTTCGGCGTGTTCAAGTGATCTGTGTGGACATAGAACAGATCGTCGCCACCGCCGGTCGACCTCAGGGTCGCGACCGGAATGTCACCGATCCACGCGGTCTCCTGGATCAGATTGCCCGAGTTGTTGTATTCGCCGACGAGATGACCAGCCTCGTCATAGACGAAATAGGTCGATGTGCCGCTCGTGTTTTTCTTCACTCGCTGACCGAGCGCATTGAGCGCGTATGTCGTGGTCACGCCGGCCTTCGTGGCACTCACCATTCTGCCGGCATCGTTGTACGTGAACGTCGCAGTTCCATCCGCTGTCGCGTTGCCGCTGTTGTCGTAGCCGTACGTTCGCGTGAGCGCTCCGGAAACGGTGTTCAGGCGGTTGCTCGTGCTGCTGACCGTGTATGTCGAAGCGGCGCTTCCTGTCTGCGAAAGACGATTGCCGTTGGGATCGTAGGTCCAGCCCTGACTCAAACTCGTGCCGGCTGCGCTCGTGAGTCGATCAAGTAAGTCGTAACCGTAGGTTTGGCTCAGGCTCGAAATCACAGCGTCCGTAATCCCGGTGATCCGGAACGCATCGTCGTAGCTGTAGGTCTTGAGCCCTGCGCTATCGATGTCCGAGATCTTACCGTCGGTGTCGTACTCACGAATCGCGAGCGTCGAGTTGCCCCACGTCCAGCCCCGTGTTCGCCCGAACGGCTGATACAGCACGTTCGACAGAATCGTCGTCGAGCCGTTGAGCGTCAGGCTCGTGACCTTCCCGTCTGTGTAGCCGTAGGTGATCGTGTTGCCAGAGGGCAGCGTCAGTGTCTGCAGACGGCCGAAGCTGTCGTAGGCGTAACCCAACGTCTTACTCACGCCCATGCTCTGCTGGCGCGAGAGCACTCGGCCTTGCGTGTCGTAACTCCAACTGGTGGATCCTGAAGCGTCAGTCACCTGAGTGAGGCGGCCCTTCTGATTCGTGCCGCTGTCGTAGGTGTAGCTGATCGTCTGATCCGGGTACGTCACGCTCGTGACGCGATTCAGCGCGTCGTAGGCATAGGTGCCGGTCTTCGATCGGGCATCCGTGCTGGTCGCGAGGTTGCCGCCGGAGTCGTACGTGTTCGCGGTCGTACCCGTATCCGGGCTCACTTGCTGGCCGAGATCGCTAAGCGCGTTGTAGGCGTAGCTCGTGACTTTGCTTCTCGGGTCGGTCACCGAGATCAGCTGATCGAGCGCGTCGTAGCCGTATTGCGTGACGCCCGAGAGCGGATCAGTGATCTGCTTCAGTCGGTTCAGCTCGTCATATGCCTGAATGCTGTTGCGAGAGAGCGGCGCATTGATGCCGGTCTCGTTGCCATTGTTGTCGTACGTGTGGATCGTCGTGACTGCAGCAGTGCCAGCTGCGCCGATCTCCTTCCATAGCTGATTGAGCGTGTTGAATACGCGCGTTCGTGTCTGCGTCAGTGCGCTTGAAGGATCGTAGAGCTCCTCGGCCGTGCGATTTCCTGCCGCATCGAGCGTGTAGACAGTGCGATTGCCTTCGGAGTCCTCGATCTCCGTCAATCGATGCGCAGCATCGTAGGTGAGCTCCAAGAAGCTGCTGTCTGGCAGCGTTACCTTCTTCAGAGGTCCTGTCGGCCAGTAGTCGAATGTCGTTTGTTCCGTGCCGACAGTGCGCGAGGTCAACCGCTGGCGCAAATCGTACGTCAGCGTCGTTACGACTCCATTCGGATCGGTTATCGTAAGCGGCCGACCATGCGCGTTGTAGGTATCGTAGGTCGTGACGTGACCAAGCGCGTTTGTGACTGTCTCGACCTGACGGCATTCGTCGCCAGTGGTGCAGTTGTAATACGTGTACGTCGTGACATCGGAGACATCGGTGCGCGGGCCGTCCGCCGTCAAGACTTGGCCGACGCTGTTATACGTGTACGTCCACGTGCGCGATGCGGTCGTCGATGTGTCGAGCACAGTCTTCGTCAACACGTTGCCATTGGCATCGTGCGTGAACGTCGTGCGCTTGCCGGGCTCGTCGATCTGCGTCGGGATCCTGAAAGTGGAGTGCCACTGCGTTGAGATCTTCCGCTGGCGCGTGCCGGCTGTCGGCGTGTACGTCACCAAGTTCGCCGGGCAGCTGATTCCTGTTGCGAAGCCCTCGACGCGAACTGTTTCCAGGTTGCGCGTCAGATCGTATGCGTAACAAATCTTGTTTCCGTTGAAGTCGACTCTCGACGCGATATTGACATTGGCGTCGTAAGTCCTGCCGGCAAACTCAACTCCGCCAACACTCCGAGCCCCGCTCACGTTGGTCAACCTCGAGGTGCCGAGCAGAGCTGAGTGGCCATGAGTGCGCGACACACCTAGAGGTTCAGTGACAGTGGCCGTTGATCCGCTATACGAGAGAGCGGTTTTGTTGGTGACTCCTGCGTGTTCCGTCGAAACACCACGACCCGATGAGTCGTATTTGAAGATCGCGTACCGAGCACCGCTCTCGTCCGTGATTCCAGTCAGCGCAAAGGGCAGGTTCGTGCTCGCCGTCTTGTCTTGCTCGTTGTACCAGTAGACGCGTTGAGTCAGATCCGGATAGGTCACGGATGTGAGATTGCCCACTGCGACCGCCCCGGACACGACGATCGAGCTCGCCTCGTCGTACGCGTACGTGTAAACCTGCCCGTCGGGATCGGTCATAGTCTGCAGGCGGCTTTGTGCGTCGTACGTGAAGGCCAGCTGCTTGCCAGCATGATCTGTGACGTTGATGAGCAACCCTGGAGCAGGCGCGATGCTGCCCGGCGTGGTGCCGTTGGAATAGCTCAGCGTTTGAATGCGTCCATCGCGATAGGTGATCGTCTGCAGCCGACCGGCGAGATCGAATCGCTTCGTGCTGTCGTCTGCGCTGTCGTAGAAGTCCCAGGCCATGAGTACGCCGCCGCCGTCATTCACGCGGGTCACTCGGTCCTTCACATCGGCAGAGCCGGACGTACCCGTCACGCTGTCCAGGTGGACGACGTGACCGTTGTCCCGCTCGACGACGAAATCATTCGCTTGCGTCTGGGACACGTATCTGAAGCAGTACGGTTGCGGAGACGATAGGCCGATATTGGGCCGGCAGGCACGCGATTGACTGGTTGACGTTCCGAGCGCGCTGCTCATCTGTGCAGCAGAGAAGTCGTAGTTGGTCCGCCAGCCGTTCCGATCGCTGCGATAAGTTCTAGTGAACCGAAGATTGCGCGGACCAGCGTCGTAGTCCGTTTCGGTCTCGCGCTTCATGCCGTTCGACGGATTGATCGAGTCGCAGCCGGGGCATGAATTCAGATCCGGTTCGCGTTTGGTTGCGGGCTCCACGCAGTAGCGCTTGAAAGCGCCGCCTGACGGACCGGTCTGCACAGACGTAGTCCCCACGGGACATTCTGTGATGAGCGTCATCGAGTTCCCGAGACACGAGTTCGGGCAATCCGATGGTCGGATGAAGCGGAACGAATATCCGCCCGGCAGGTTGTTGATCAACCAGTAGCCCTGACCGGGCTGACCGACGAGTTCGTAGCCAATGACCGTAATGTCGTTGGCAGTGCCAGGACGCGTCAGATTGTTGTTGTCTTCCCAGGCCTTGTATACCTGGAACGCCTCATCAGTTGTGGCGAACTGCTGGGGGGACACACCAGTGGCTGTCCACCAGTAGCGCGGTTCAAAGTCCGCAGCGTGCGTCGTCGCAGTGAAAACAAGCGCAAAAAGGCACAGAACGCGCAATTGGCCGCGCAAAAAAGCAATCATCGAAGTCTCCCTGACACTGCATCCGAGCGATTGGATTGTCGTATGCACCCTACGACGTCCGTCGTTCCGAAATCATTCGGGGAAAGGATGGAATTTGATCCGGCGATCGTGCGGGACAACCCCGGCTGCTAGCGCGTGCGATACCCCGACGTGATCGGATAACGCCAGTCTCTGCCGAACGCGCGATCGCTGATTCTTATCCCCGGCGGTGCTTGCCGGCGCTTGTACTCGTTGCGCTTCACCATCTCCAGCACGCGGCCCACCGTCGCGCGGTCGAAGCCGCGCGAGGAGATTTCGTCGACCGACAAGTTGTCTTCGATAAACAGCTCGAGGATCGCATCGAGCACTTCGTACGGCGGCAGCGAATCCGAATCTTTCTGATCCGGCCGCAGCTCCGCGGACGGCGCGCGCTCGATCACGCGCGGCGGAATGACCTGCTTGATCGAGTTGCGATAGTGCGCGAGCCGGTAAACCAGCATCTTGGGACAGTCTTTGATCGGCGCGAAGCCGCCGGCCATGTCGCCGTACAACGTCGCGTAGCCGACTGCCATCTCGCTCTTGTTGCCGGTCGTGAGCACCATGCGACCGGTCTTGTTGGAGATCGCCATCAACAGCAGACCGCGGCAGCGCGCCTGGATGTTCTCTTCCGTCGTGTCCGGTGCGCGGCCGGCGAACACTTCTTTGAGTGCGCCGAGCGCGGATTCGAACATTCCTTCGATCGATATCACGTCGTGACTGACACCGAGCGTTCGCGCTTGCTGGGCTGCGTCGTCGATGCTCATCTGCGCCGTGTAGCGTGACGGCATCATCACTGCATGCACGCGCTCGGCACCGAGCGCGTCGACTGCGATTGCGAGCGTGAGCGCCGAATCGATGCCGCCCGACAAACCGAGCACGACACCGGGAAACCGGTGCTTGGTCACGTAGTCGCGCACGCCGAGGACGAGCGCGTTGTAGACACTCGCTTCTTCCGACAACTCGGGCTCGATGTGACCCGGTCGCGGCACCGCCTTGTCGTCGATCAGGTCGATGTCGACCGCATAGAGCTGCTCGCTGAACGGCTTCGCGCGCTGCACGACTTCGCCGGCTGCGTTCATGACGAACGAGCCGCCGTCGAAGATCAGCTCGTCCTGACCGCCGAGCATGTTCACGTACACGATCGGCAAGCCCGTGTCCTTGATGCGCGCGCGAACGATGTCCTCGCGACGCCGCTGATACTTGAGCGAGTAAGGCGAGCCGTTGATGACGACGAGAACTTGTGCTCCGGCGGCATGCGCGGCGCGCGCGGGCTTCGGCTCCCAGACGTCTTCGCAGATCAGCAAGCCGACGCGGATGCCCTTCATCTCGACGACGCAGCTCTCCTGCCCCGGCCTGAAGTAGCGCTTCTCGTCGAAGACGGAATAGTTCGGCAGCTCCTGCTTGTGGTAGTTCGCGACGATCTTGCCGTCGCGAACCAGCGCAGCAGCGTTGTAGATGTTGTCGTCCGCGTAGTCGGGATAGCCGACCATCACCGACACGCCCTTCACCTCGCTGCGCACGCGCTCCATCGCCGCGGCGACCTGGCGCTTCATGCCCTTGTGGAACAGCAGGTCTTCTGGCGGATAGCCGGACAGCGCCAGTTCGGGGAACAGCACGAGATCCGCTTTCAGCCGATCGCGCGCCTCGGCAGACGCGTCGATCACGCGTTGCGCGTTGCCGCCGACGTCACCGACGAACAGATTCAGCTGAGCAAGGGCGATGCACAGAGACATAGAGAGAGATTCTATGCCGATTGGTCCGCCGCTGCAGACCGGCTATTTCTTGCGCGCAGCCGCCTTTTTCTTCCGGGCCGGCGCCTTCTTAGCGCTCTTGGTCGCCTTGGCAGGCTTGGCGCTCTTTGCGGTCTTGGCGAGAGTCTTTTTCTTCTTCTGGCTCTTCTTCGCCAACTTCTCCGCAATCGCCTTCCCGAGATCCGCCGGGCTCTTCACGGTCCGCACGCCGGCGCGCTCCAGCGCCTTGAACTTGTCCGCAGCAGTACCCTTACCGCCCGACACGATCGCGCCCGCATGTCCCATGCGCTTGCCGGCCGGCGCAGTCACGCCCGCGATGTAAGCAACAACCGGCTTGCTGACGTTCTTGCTGATGAACTCCGCAGCCGCTTCTTCGTCCGCGCCGCCGATCTCGCCGACCATGATGATGCCTTCGGTCTGCGGATCGTCTTCGAAGTACGCCAGCACATCGATGAAGTTCAGGCCGCGCACCGGGTCGCCGCCGATACCGACGCACGTGCTCTGGCCGAGCCCCGCTTTCGTCGTCTGGAACACCGCTTCATACGTCAGCGTGCCGGAGCGCGACACGATGCCGACGCGTCCCTTCTTATGAATGAACCCCGGCATGATGCCGATCTTGCATTCGCCCGGCGTGATGATGCCCGGGCAGTTCGGACCGATCAGCAGGCTGCCGTAACTGGACAGTGCGGCCTTGACCTTGACCATGTCGTTCACCGGGATGCCCTCGGTGATGCACACGATGAGCTCGATGCCGGCATCCGCCGCTTCGAGAATCGCATCGGCCGCGTACGGCGCGGGCACGTAGATCATGCTGACCGTCGCGCCCGTCTCCTTCACTGCTTCGCGCGCAGTGTTGAACACCGGCAGATTGAGATGCTTCTCGCCACCGCGACCGGGCGTGACACCGCCGACCAACTTCGTGCCGTACGCGATGCACTGCTCGGAATGGAACGTGCCCTGCTTGCCCGTGAAGCCCTGGCAGATGACGCGCGTGTTCTTATTGACGAGGATGCTCATTACTTCTTGCTCTTGTCTTTGCCTTGGGCCGCGGCCACGACTTTCTTCGCTGCGTCCGTCAGATCGGAAGCAGCAGTAATGGCCAAGCCGCTCTTCGCGAGCAGGCTCCTGCCCAGCTCGGCATTCGTGCCTTCGATGCGCACCACGACCGGCACGCGGACGCCGACGTCCTGCACCGCGTGGATGATGCCTTCCGCGATCATGTCGCAGCGGACGATGCCGCCGAAGATGTTCACCAGGATCGCGCGCACGTTCTTGTTCGAAAGAATCAGGTTGAACGCCTCGGTGACGCGTTCGCGCGTCGCGCCGCCGCCGACGTCGAGGAAGTTGGCCGGCGCGCCGCCGTGCAACTTGATCAGATCCATCGTCGCCATGGCGAGGCCCGCGCCGTTGACCATGCAGGCGATGTCGCCGTCGAGCGAGACGTAGTTGAGCTCGTGCTCGGCAGCCGCGCGCTCCATCTCGTCTTCCTGGCTGTTGTCGCGCCACGCTGCCAGGTCTTTCTGCCGGAACAGCGCGTTGTCCTCGATGTTGATCTTGGCGTCGAGCGCCACGAGCTTGCCGTCGCCGGTGACGATCAGCGGGTTGACCTCGACCAGGCTGGCATCTTTCTCCAGATAAAGGCGATACAGCGCCTGCGCGATGCTCACGAACTGGTCGATCTGCTTGCCTTCGAGCCCCAGACCGAACGCCAGCACCCGGCACTGCGACGGCTGCAGCCCGGCGGCGGGATGCACGTTCACGCGGATGATCTTCTCGGGCGTGTGCGCGGCGACTTCCTCTATGTCCATGCCGCCTGCGGCCGAAGCGATGAACGCCACCTCGCCCATGTCACGGTTCAGCACCAGGCTCAGGTACAGCTCGCGTGCGATCTTCGAGCCTTCCTCGACGAACACCTGGTTGACCGGCAGGCCTTCCGGCCCGGTCTGATGCGTCTTGAGGCGCGTGCCGAGCATCGCCGCCGCGGCCTTGCCCGCAGCTTCCGGGGAATCGACGAGCTTCACGCCGCCGCCCTTGCCGCGACCGCCGGCGTGCACCTGGGCCTTCACGACCCACTTCGCGCCGCCGATGCGTTGTGCCGCTGCTGCGGCCTCCTCGGCATTCGCGGCCACATAGCCGGTGGGCACCGGGATGCCGTATTTTGCGAACAGTTGCTTGGACTGGTACTCGTGCAAGTTCATAAGATGGCGGGAAGAGGCGGCAAAGGCCGCGTATTCTGGAGTAATTCGCTGCCGATGCAAAGGCAGACCCGAACCGCATGAAGCCGCTGCTCAGCTCACCACCCGCCGCCGACACGAATCATCTCGCCTGGCGCGTACTCGCGCTCGTCAACCTGTTCCGGTTGCTGGTCGCCGTGCTGCTGACGGTAATGTTCGTCGCCGTGAATCCGACGCGCGTCGGCCAAGCCTTTCCGGGTTTGTTCGTCGGCACAACCGTCGCGTATTTCGCCTTCGCGCTGTTGTCGATCGCGACGGTCAAGCGGCGCTGGCCGGAGGTCTCGATCCAGACGTTCGCGGGCCTGTGCATCGACGTGCTCGCTATCGCCGTGCTGACCTACGCGAGCGGCGGAATGACCAGCGGCCTCGCCTCGCTCCTGGTGCTGCCGATCGGCGCGATGTCGTTCATCGTGCGGCAGCGGCTGGCCCTGATGTTCGCCGCGATCGCGGCACTCGCCGTGCTCGTGCAGCAAACGCTGACGACGCTGGCGGCGCGCGGCGACGGCAGCGATTTCGCCTCGGCCGGCATCATCGGCGCGCTCATCTTCATCGTGACGCTGGGCGTCGGGCCGCTGGCGCGCAACCTGCGCGAGAGCGAGGAGCGCGTGCGCCAGCGCGAGGTCGACGTCG
>CADEEJ010000117.1:8173-14901 GCA_902826315.1 uncultured Steroidobacter sp. | reverse complement strand
GCCTGCGTCGGCTCCGTATCCGATTCGAACAACTGCTCCAGCTCGCGCGCTGCCTGCTGTGCCGACTGGATCAGCTTCTGCTCGTCGTCGCGAATCTCGCGCTGGGCTTGCAGCTGTTTCTTGTCGTGCACGTCGAAGCGGCGAATGCTCTCGACAGCTTCCGCTCGCGGCATGCCGAGCGCTTCGAGCGTGTGCTGCGCGAGGTCGAGGCTCGATAGGTATGTCTCGCGGATGAGGTAGCGCACGCCGAGGTCCATGAGTCGCAGCGCGTGTTGCCGGTTGCGAGCGCGAGCCATGATCTTCAGATGCGGGAAGTGCCGGATCACCAGCTCGGCCGTGCGCACCGACTTGTCGATGTCGTCCATGGCGAGCACGAATACCTCCGCGCGCGCCGCGCCGGCCGCCTGCAGCACTTCGAGCCGCGACGGATCTCCGTAGTACACCTTGTTGCCGAAGCGGCGCACGAAGTCGACTTGTGCGACGCTCGCCTCGAGCGCCGTGAACGAGATCCGGCGCATGCGCAGGATGCGGCCTATGATCTGCCCGACACGGCCGAAGCCGGCGACGATCACGCGGCTGTCCGGGCTTTCGACGCGGTCGAACTCGCGCGGCTCGGGCTTGGCGAAGCGCGGCTCGATCACGTTCGAGTTCAGCGACATCAGCAGCGGGCTCACGATCATCGAGATGGTGACGACGATCACCAGCATCTCGGCGAGCGACGGATCCATCACGCGATGGGTCACTGCCAGCGAGAACAGCACGAAGCCGAACTCGCCCGCCTGCGGCAGCGCGAACGCGATGCCGCGCGCGCTTTCGCCAGAATGGCGCGTCACGCGCGCCAGTGTGTACAGCAGCAGGAACTTCACGACGATCAAGCCCGTCACGAACAGTGCGACGCGGCCGGGTTGCTCGATCAACAGACCGAGGTTGGCGGCCATGCCGACCGACATGAAGAACAAGCCGAGCAGCAGGCCCTTGAATGGCTCGATGTCGGCTTCCAGCTCATGACGGTACTCGCTGTCGGCGAGCAGCAGGCCGGCGACGAAGGCGCCGAGCGCCATCGACATGCCGACGGCGTTGACGAGCAGCGCGGTGCCTATGACGACGAGCAGGGCGGCCGCCGTGAATGCCTCGCTGACCTTCGTCTCTGCCACGATGCGCAGGACGGGGCGCAGCAGGTACCTGCCGCCGAAGATCAACGCCGCGAGCACTGCGAGCCCTTTTGCGCCGCTCAGCAGCGTCTGGGTGAGAGTCTGCTGTTCGCCGCCGAGCAGCGGCAGGAGCGCCAGCATCGGCATCACGGCGATGTCCTGAAACAAGAGGACCGCAAAAGCGGAGCGGCCGTAGTGCGTGTTGAGTTGCTGCCGCTCTGCCAGCAATTGCAGTACGAGCGGCGTCGACGACAGTGACAGCGCGAACGCGGTGACGAGCGCCGCGTTCGGCGGCAGACCGAGCGCCAGCGCGATTGCCGTGAACACTGCAGTCGTCACCACTACCTGTGCGAGGCCGATGCCGAAAACCGCCTTGCGCATGGCGCGCAAGCGAGAGGGCTGCAGCTCCAGGCCGATCACGAACAGCAGCAGCACCACGCCGAACTCGGCGATGTGCATCACGCCCTCGGTGTCCTGGACGATGCGCAGTCCCCAGGGTCCGATCACGACGCCCGCAGCGAGGTAGCCGAGAATGGAGCTGAGGCGCAGGCGCCGGAACAAGGGGATCGCAAGCACGGTTGCGCCGAGAAACACTGCTATCTGCGCAATGAGAGACATGGGCACGTCACCTGCTTCTGCGGATCGGTTTCTCCATCTTAGCAATCGTTCTGCTAGACTCGCGCGCACTCTCGCGCAGCCCCGCTCATGCCTCGCTCCGACATTTCCTTTCCGCTCAAAGACGCCGAGCTGCGCGAAGACGTGCACATGCTCGGCGCGCTGGTCGGCGAGGTGATCCGCGAGCAGGGCGGCGATGCCTTGTTCGAAGCAGTCGAGCAGGACAGGCAGGCGGCGATCGCGCGACGCGACGGCAGTGCCGAAGGTGCCCGCGAGCTTGCAACCCGCACACGCGATGTCCCCGCGGCGCAAGCGCGCGACCTGGTGCGCGCGTTCTCGCTCTGGTTCGAAATGGTCAACATGGCGGAGAAGGTGCATCGCATCCGCCGCCGCCGCCATTACCTCAACGAAGGCACGACGCAGCCCGGCGGCATCGTCGAGGCTGTCACGCGCCTGAAGGCGCAGGGCCTCGGGCTCGAAGAGATCCGCCGCTTGATGGTCGAGATCTGGATCGAGCCGGTGTTCACGGCGCATCCGACCGAATCGACCCGGCGCACGATCCTGCGCAAGCAGCAGAAGATCGCGCAGCTGCTGCTCGGCCGGCTCGGGCTGTCGCGCACAGCCGCCGAGACGCGGCAGATCTGGGACCGGATCCGCAGCGAGATCACCGGCAGCTGGCAGACGGCGGAGAACTCGCGCGAGCGGCTCACCGTCGCCGACGAGCGCGAGCACGTGCTGTTCTTCATCGCGGAGATCCTGTTCCAGATCGTGCCGATCTTCTACGAGGAGATCGAAGCGGCGCTGGAGCAGGCGTACGGCGCAGAGGCGCGCGAGCGCGAGCTGCCCGAGATCCTGCGCTTCGGCTCGTGGGTCGGCGGCGACATGGACGGCAACCCGGACGTGCACGCCAAGGCGATCCGCGAGACGGCCGCGCGTCACCAGCAGATCATCGTCAACCGCTACTTCATCGAATGTCAGGGTCTCGTCGAGACGTTGTCGCAGAGTGCGACACGCGTCGGCATCTCGCCGCTGCTGCAGAAACGCATCGAGCACTACACGACGCTGCTGCCCGGTGCAGCGACGCATTCGCCGGCGCGTCACGATCGCATGCCGTATCGTGTTTTCGTCGGCCAGGTGATGGAGCGACTGCGCGCGACGTATGACTCGCGCGCCAATCATTACGATTCGGCCAATGAATTCCTTGGCGACCTGAACCTCATCGTCGACAGCCTGCGCGCCAACAAAGGCGAGCATGCCGGCGTGTTCCAGGTGCGCCGGCTCATCCGCCGCGTGCGTACGTTCGGGTTTCATCTGGCGACGCTCGATATCCGCCAGAATGCCGGAGCGCACCGCGATGTCCTTGCACAGGGTCTGGGCGACCCACATTGGCCTGCGCGCAGCAGCGAGGAGCGCACGGTGCGGCTGCGCGAAGCGCTGGAGCGCGACGAGGCGCCGACATGCGTGCTCGATCCGGACGGCAAGCGCAGCCTGTGGGTTTTCGAGGCGCTGACCCATTGCCGGCATCGCTACGGGACTGATGCGATCGGACCCTACGTCGTCAGTGCCGCGCGCGGCGTCGACGACATGCTTTCGGTGCTGCTGCTGTCGCGCTGGGCGGATACGACGGACAGCCGTTCGGGCGACGTGCCGACGGACGTCGCGCCGCTGTTCGAATCCGCCACGGCGCTGCGTACCTGCGGCGAGATCATGACGCAGGTCTTCAGCGAGCCAGCGTATCGCAAGCACCTGGTCGGTCGCGCCAACCATCAGTACGTGATGCTCGGCTACTCGGCGAGCAACAAGGAAAGCGGCATCGTCATGTCGCGCTGGCTGCTGCGCAAAGCGCAGGAGACGCTGTTCGCCGCGGCCGATCACGCCGGCATCGATCTGACTTTGTTCCATGGCCAGGGCGACGGTGGCTTTCGCGGCGGCGGTCGCACTGAGGTGCTGGTACGCGGCGGACCGGATAGCGCGCGCCGCGGGCGCCTGCGCATCACGGAGCAGGGCGAGCTCATCAACGAAAAATACGGCCTGCGCCCGATCGCCTTGCGCGTGTTCGAGCAGGCGTTCAATGCGTTGACGTTGTCGCGCGCGGGTGCGATTCCGCCCGAGCATGTCGAACCGCGCTGGCGCGATGCCATGGACCTGCTGAGTGACGAAGCCGCGCGCGTTTATCGCGCCACCGTGTACGACGACGCAGAGTTCGCCGACTTCTTCCGCGAGGTCTCGCCGATCGACGTCATCGAGCGCATGCAGATCGGCTCGCGTCCCACTTCGCGTGCCGAGCACAGCGGCATCGAGGCGCTGCGCTCGATCCCGTGGTCGCATGCGTGGTCGCAGTGCCGTTACATGTTTCCGAGCTGGTACGGTGTCGGCAGCGCGCTGGCGCTCGCCGCGAAGCAACTCGGCGAGCCGTTGCTGCGCGAGATGTGCAGCGGCTGGTTCTTCTTCTCGAACCTGATCGACGACATCGAGCTGGCGCTGGCCCGCGCGGATCTCGGCATTGCCGCGGCCTACGACACGCTGGTGGACGAGAAACACCGGCGCTTCATCGAGCTGCTGCGCGCCGAATACGAGCGCACTCGCGAGGAAGTGTTGAAGGTGCGCGGCGGCGAGCGCCTATTGGATGGCGAGCCGACCGTGCAGCGCTCGATCATGCTGCGCAACCCGTACATCGACCCGCTGCATCTGGTGCAAGTGGATCTGCTGCGGCGTTGGCGTGCCGGCGGCAGGAACGATCGAGAATTGTTGAATGCGCTCGCCGCGACGGTGAGCGGCATCGCGCAGGCGTTGCAGGGCGCCTAACCCGTCTTCGCTTCCGCGAGATGCGGCAGCAGCCAGTTCACGATGGACTCGTGACCGACGTCTTTCGGTCCGCCGAACAGCTCGGGTTGATCGCGCAGCAGACGATAGGCGAACGCCACGGCATCGGTCGCGTCACGGCGGCGCGATTCCGGCAGTCGGAACCACTCCTCCAGGACGCGCGTCTGCGTGTCGACCAACGACTTCAGGTCAATGCCCGTCAATGCCCTCTCCCGCGAGCGCGCCGGAACATAGCAGCGTCAAAAACGCTGCGCATCCGTTTTTTAACAAGACGTGTTGGCAAGTTCGCGCGCAGTGTCGCGTCGATAGACGCGCGCAACGAATCGCGCCCGACAAACAGGTAGATAGCTTGTGCTATCGAAACCAAAGCACGCGCGCACGCGCGGCGCTCGCCGAGTCGTGCAAACGCCTTCTAAGAAATTTCGGCAAATTCGTGCGCAGTGCAGGCGCGCGTTCTGCCCAGCACCCGACGAGTGCCTTCACGTTTCTTGTCAACGCAAACAGCCGATCAGCGACGAGCGATCCTTGATCGTCTTCAAGCACACCGTGGTCATGCTGCGTTGGACGCCGGGCATGCGCGAGATCTCCGTGCGCAGGATCTGATCGAGGTCGGCGATGCTCGGCACGAGCACGTGGAGGAGGTAGTCGCCCTCGCCGGCGGTCGTGAAGCACTGGAGCACGCAGCGGTGACGGATCGCGGCCGCTTCGAACTCCGCGTGCTTCACCGGATTGATGGTCGCGTGGATGAACGCGTGGATCTCTAGCCCGAGCTGGGCCGGATCGAGCTCGGTGCGATAGCCCTTGATGACGCCACGCTGCTCGAGATCGCGCACGCGCGCCCAGCATGCCGTCTTCGACAGCGCGACCTTGTCGGCGAGCTCGGCGTAGGACAAACGGGCGTCCTCTTCGAGCACGCGCAGAATGGAGATTTCGGTACGGTCCAACATGAGAACGTCCGTTCGTGAAAAAGAGTATTTGTAGAACTATCGTTTTTCGGCGCCGCAGGCAAGCGCCGTAATGCCGAACAATGTCCCGCAGCCTGAATCCGAGAATCGGCCCATGGAACTGGTGCAACCGCGCAGCCCACGCGACCTGGGCGCCGTACGCAGCTGGGATGCGAGCGATCCGCTGCGCGCCTTCCGCGAGCGCTTCGAGCTCCCGCCGAACGTCGTCTATCTCGATGGCAATTCGCTCGGCGCGTTGCCGCGTGCGACCCGGCAGCGCATCGCGCATGTCGTCGCGGACGAGTGGGGCGCCGGCCTGATCCGCAGCTGGAACGACTGCGACTGGATCGGCGCGCCGCGCCGGGTCGGCGACAAGATCGCCGGCCTGATCGGCGCCACGCCCGGCGAGGTCATCGTCGCCGATTCCACTTCGGCGAACCTGTTCAAGCTCATCAGCGCCGCGCTCGCCGCGCGACCCGGACGCCGCGAAGTCCTGTCCGAGCCCGGCAACTTTCCGACCGACCTGTACGTGCTCGACGGCGCATTGCGCGCCATGCCCGGTTACAGCCTGCGGCTCGAGCCTGCCGCGCAACTGATCGACTGCATCAGCGAGGACACGGCGCTCGTCGTGCTCACTCACGTTCACTACAAGAGCGCAGCGATGCACGATATGCGCGCGATCACCGCGCGTGCGCACGAAAAGGGCGCTTTGGTCGTGTGGGATCTCAGTCATAGCGTCGGCGCGTTGCAGATCGATCTGAACGGCTGCGCTGCCGACTTCGCCGTCGGCTGCGGCTACAAATATCTGAACGGCGGCCCGGGAGCGCCCGCGTTCCTGTTCGTGGCGCGCCGCCACCTCGCGAACAGCCTGTCGCCGCTCAGCGGGTGGATGGGTCATGAACGGCCTTTCGATTTCGTCGATCGTTACATCCCAGCTGCCGGCATCGAGCGCTTCCTGTGCGGCACGCCGCCGATCCTCGGGCTGCTGAGCCTGGAATGCGGCGTCGACCTGCTGCTCGAAGCCGGCACTGCAGCCTTGCAAGCGAAGTCGCAGCGGCTGTGTCAGCTGTTCATTACATTGGTGGATGAGATGTGCGACGGCCACCACCTGCGCCTGCTGAGCCCGACGGACTCGCGTCAACGCGGCAGCCACTTGTCCTACGCGCATCCGAACGGCTACGCGGTCATGCGCGCC
>CADEEJ010000117.1:2798-8073 GCA_902826315.1 uncultured Steroidobacter sp. | reverse complement strand
AGCGTCATGGCTGAGCGTGCGCAGATCGATCACGCCATCTGCGAGGCGCGCCTGGTCGCGGAGCTGCACGAGGCCGCGCGAGCAACCGGTCGCCTGTCGCGCATCGCGACGTACGGCGAGGGCACGCTGGAACGATTGATGGCGCAGCGGACCGACGAGTTCAAGAACGTCGCGACCTCGTCCGAGGACGTCAGCTTGCTGGCGTTCACGTCCGGAACGACCGGCAATCCCAAGGCGACGATGCACTTTCATCGCGACGTGCTGGTCATGCGCGACGTCGTCGGCCGGCACCTGCTGGAAACGAGCCCCGACGACATCTATACCGGCAGCCCGCCGCTGGGCTTCACGTTCGGTCTCGGCGCGCTGCTGGTGTTCCCGCTCGGCGGCCGCGGTGCCGTGGCGCTCGTCGAGCAACCGACGCCCGACAATCTGCTGGCTGCCATCGCGCGCTTTCGAGCAACCGCGCTGTTTACCGCGCCTACGGCTTATCGTGCGCTCGTGTCGCAGATCGGCGGTCACGACATTTCGAGCCTGCGACGCTGCATCTCGGCAGGCGAGGCGCTGCCGAAGGCGACCTCCGATGCCTGGCACGGCGCCACCGGCATGCGCATCATCGATGGCATCGGCGCGACCGAGATGATCCACATCTTCATCTCCGCGAAAGGCGACGACATCCGGCCAGGCGCGACCGGCAAGCCGCTGCCCGGCTACCAGGCGTGCGTGCTCGACGACCAGGGCCGCCCGCTGTCGCGGCCAAACGCGGGGCGCCTCGCGGTCAAGGGCCCGAGCGGCTGCCGCTACCTCGACGATCCGCGCCAGCTCGAGTACGTGCAGAACGGCTGGAACGTCACCGGCGATCGTTACTACATCGACGAGGATGGCTACTTCTGGTTCCAGGCACGCGCCGACGACATGATCATCTCGGGCGGCTACAACATCGCCGGGCCGGAAGTCGAAGCCTCGTTGCTGCAGCATCCGGCTGTGAGGGAATGCGCCGTGGTCGGCGCGCGCGACGAACAACGCGGCCAGATCGTGAAGGCATATGTCGTAGTCAACGCGGGTCATCACGGCGGTGCAGAGCTGGCGCGTGAGCTGCAGGAATACGTCAAGCGCACGATTGCTCCTTACAAGTATCCGCGCGCAGTCGAATTCGTACCCGAGTTGCCAAAAACACCCACGGGCAAGCTGCAGCGTTACGTCTTACGACAACGCGCCTCGGCCTGACTCTTCTTGGTCTTTCTCGTCCTATCCAACCGCGATGCGTTGCGGCAGAATCGGCGTCCCCTACGGATTGCCGGCGCCGCGCGCCACTTGGATTCCCCGTGAGCAGAATGCAGCAGAAGCCGCGCACGCGGCCGATCCCGAAGTCTTCCTGTCCCTGGCTGAAGCTGCCGCGCAGCGGCTCGGGACTGAACGTCGAGGACTTCCTGACGTTCCGCATGAACCGGCTGTCGAACGCGCTGCGGACGAATCTGACGAAGGCCTATCTCGAAGACTTCGAGCTCAGCCTGCCGGAGTGGCGGCTGCTCGCATTGGTGGCGCGCTTCTCGCCGTTGCGGTTTTCGGAAGTCACCGCACGCAGCGCCATGGACAAGGGCCAGGTGAGCCGCACGCTGCGCGTGATGGCGAAGCGCGGCCTGACGAAGATGAAAGTGATCCGCGACCGCGGCTCGCGCTCTGCCGAAGCGCTGGCGGCACCCGTGATGGTTTCGATCACGGCGAAGGGGCGGAGCCTTTATCGCGAAGTGCTGCCGGTGGCGCGCAAGCGCCAGGCAGAGGTGCTCATGACGCTGAGCGAAGCCGATCGCTACGCGTTGTACGCGACGCTCGACAAGCTGTTCCAGACCGTAGGGCGCGGCGCGGCCGACGAGGACGGCGAATAACGGCCCCATGAAGGGCTTGGACCTCACGCAAGGGCCGATCGTCCGCACGCTGATCGCCTTTACGCTGCCCACCCTGGGCAGCAACGTCCTGCAATCGCTCAACGCGTCGGTCAACGCGATCTGGGTCGGGCACTTCCTGGGCGAAGCGCCACTCACAGCCGCCACGAACGCGAACATGGTGCTGTTTCTGCTCATGGCTGCCGTTTTCGGCGTAGCCATGGCCACCGGCATCATGGTCGGCCAGAGCGTCGGTGCCCGCGACCTGACGCAGGCCAAGCGAGTCGTCGGCAGCAGCGCGGTCTTCATGGTCATCCTGTCGGTGGCGACTGCGCTGTTCGGCGCTCTGACCGCCGAGCCGATCCTGCGGCTGATGAGCACTCCTGCGGACGCGATGCCCTATGCAGTGAGCTACCTGCGCATCGTCTTCATCGCCACGCCAGCGATGTTCTTCTACATCTACGCCGCAATGGTTCTGCGCGGCGGCGGTGACGCGCGCACGCCGTTCATTTTCATGTTCGTGTCCGTCGGGCTCGACATCGCGCTCAACCCGCTGCTGATCTTCGGCCCGGGGCCGCTGCCCGCGCTCGGCATCCGCGGCGCCGGCTTGGCGATGCTGATCTCGCAGACCACGACTTTGCTGGCGATGCTCGTGCTGCTCTACAGGCGCAAGCACTTCCTGACCATCCATCGTGGCGAGTGGCACTTCCTGCGCATGGATCCCGCGATCCTGAAGGTGTTGGTGTTGCGCGGCCTGCCGATGGGATTGCAGATGCTCATCGTCTCGTCGTCGATGCTGACGGTGCTTGGCCTGATCAACGCCTATGGCACCGATACGGCCGCTGCATTTGGCGCGGCGGTGCAGGTGTGGACCTACGTGCAAATGCCGGTGTTCGCCGTCGGTGCGGCAGTCACCGCGATGGCTGCACAGAACATCGGCGCAGGTCGCTGGGAGCGCGTGTCGCAGGCGACTTGGGCTGGCGTCGGCATCAACTTCGCCATGACCGGCCTGCTGGTGGCGATCGTCTGGATCTTCAACAGGCATGCCCTGGCGCTGTTCCTGCCGGAAGGCAGCGCGGCACTGCCGATCGCGGAGCACGCGAACGTGATCGCGCTGTGGTCGTTCCTGCTGTTCGGCGTCACGATCGTGCTGATCAGCACGGTGCGTGCCACCGGCGCAGTGATGGGCCCGCTGCTGGTGATCTTCGGCTCGCTGTGGCTCGCCCGCATTCCGTTCGCGTACGGTCTCGCGCCGCGCTGGGGCGAGGATGCGATCTGGTGGAGTTTCCCGGTCGGCTCGATCGCCGGCGTCGTGCTCGGTGGGCTGTACTACCGCTTCGGCGGCTGGCGCAAAGTTCAGCTCATGCGCTCAGTAGGGGCTCAGTAGCTCTGCCTTCGCGCCGAGGTGCGCGCGGATCGCGGCGTTCAGCGTGTTGAGCAGCAGGCACGCGATCGTCATCGGTCCGACGCCGCCAGGGACTGGCGTAATCGCCCCGGCACGCGCGAGTGCGCCTGCGTAGTCGACATCTCCGACGAGTTTCGTTTTACCGCTACCGTCAGCGATGCGGTTGATGCCGACGTCGATCACGACTGCACCCGGCCGTAGCCAATCGCCGGCAACGGCTTTCGGTCTGCCGATCGCAGCGACCACGATCTCCGACTCGGCGCATATTCCCGGCAGATCGCGAGTGCGCGAGTGCGCGATCGTCACCGTGCAATCGTTTTGCAGCAGCAACTGCGCCATCGGCTTGCCGACGATGTTCGAGCGCCCGATGACCAGCGCCCGTTTGCCGGCCATCTGCGGCAGCACCTGCCGGATCAGGATCAGGCAACCGAGCGGCGTGCACGGCACCGTTGCTTCCTGGCCGAGCGCCAGCCGTCCGGCATTGACGGCGTGGAAACCATCGACGTCCTTCGCCGGATCGATTGCCGCAAGCACGGCGGCGCTGTCGACACTTGCCGGCAGAGGCAGCTGTACGAGGATGCCGTGAACGTCGCGGCGTGCGTTCAGCTCCTGCACGAGCGAGATGAGCTGTGCAGTGTTCGTGCTGACGGGCAGCCGGTGATCGAAATGACGGATGCCGGCTGCCTCCGCCTGCTTCGTCTTGCTACCGACGTAGACCTGGCTCGCGGGATCTTCGCCGACCAGCACTACGGCGAGTCCAGGAACGATCGCCTGTTGTGCCAGCGTCGCTGTCCGCGCGGCGACGCGGGTGCGCAGGTGTTCGGCAACGGCTTTGCCGTCGATGATGGTGGCGGTCAAGGCAGGGCGCTCACTGGTTGGGACCGGCGGGATTGTACAGGTCGCGATAGCGCTGCCTCAGTTCCGCCTTCTGCACTTTGCCCATCGCATTGCGCGGCATTTCGCTCACGAACACGATGCGCTTCGGCAGCTTGAACTTCGCCAGGCGTTGCTCCAGCGCCGCTCGCAAGGTGCTCTCGTCCAGCGTCACGCCGGCGCACGGAACGACCACTGCAGTGACGCCCTCGCCGAAGTCCGGATGCGGCACGCCGATCACGGCGCTTTCCGCCACGCCCGCCAGCGCATCGATCTCGGTCTCGACCTCCACGGGGTACACGTTGAAACCGCCGCTGATGATCAGGTCCTTGGCGCGGCCGACGATGAACAGGTAGCCGCGCGCGTCGCAGCGGCCGACGTCACCGGTGACGAAGAAACCGTCCTGGTGGAACTCGGCTGCGGTTTTCTCCGGCATGCGCCAGTAGCCGCAGAACACGTTCGGCCCGCGCACTTCGATCATGCCGATGCTCTCGGCACCGCCGATGCGGATCTCGACGCCGGGCAAGGGCGGACCGACCGATCCGGGGACGCGCTCGCCGTCGTAAGGATTCGATGTGTTCATGAGCGTCTCGCTCATGCCATAGCGCTCCAGGATCGCGTGACCGGTGCGGTCGCGGAATTCGCGATGCGTTTCCGCGAGCAGCGGCGCCGAGCCGGATACGAACAAGCGAATGCTTGCGCAGCGCTCGCGCGTGAACGAGGCGAGCTGCAGCAACCGCGTGTAGAACGTCGGTACGCCCATCATGACCGTCGCTTCCGGCAGCAGCCGTATCACTTCGTCGGCGTCGAACTTCGGAAGAAACAGCATCGAGCTGCCCGCAGCGAGCACGGTATTGATCGCGACGAACAACCCGTGGACGTGGAAGATCGGCAGCGCGTGCAGCAGCACGTCGCTCGCGGTGAATCGCCACGTTTGCGCGAGCGTGATTGCGTTGCTTGCGAGATTTGCCCGCGTCAGCATCGCGCCCTTGGAGCGGCCGGTCGTGCCGGACGTGTACAGCAATGCTGCGAGATCGGATGGGTTCGCGATGGCAGGCGTGCGCACCGATCTTGCTTCGTGCCGCGCGAGCTCCATGAGTGGCACGCCGCCCTTCGC
>CADEEJ010000117.1:0-2698 GCA_902826315.1 uncultured Steroidobacter sp. | reverse complement strand
GGCGTCCTCAGGAACAGCCGATCAGGATCGCGTTGCGCGAGCTCGTGCAGCCAGGTGGCAGGGTCGGTGTGCAGCGAAGCGGGCGAATGCATCGGCGGAGGATACCGCCAACGTCACCGGGAAATGTGCGATCAGGAGTGCCGGACGCTGGCCGCGCGCTTTTCCTGGTACATCGCTTCGTCGGCGCGCGCGATGAGCTCTTCGAGGTTCTGAGCCGCGGGCGCGTCCACCAGCGTGGCGCCGATGCTGATGTCGACCTGGTACGGCCGCTGCCCCGTTGCATTGAATTCCCGCAGATGCTCGCGTAGCCGCACGCAGAGCGTGTCGATGTCGCGCTCGCCGTGCAGGTGAGCCAGGGCCACGAACTCGTCGCCGCCGAGGCGCGCGACGATATCGGAACCGCGGAACGTGTTGCGCAGAACCTCTGCCGTGTCGCGTAGCGCTTCGTCGCCGGTCATGTGGCCGAGCGTGTCGTTGATCTGCTTCAGGCCGTTCAGGTCCATGAAGAACAGTGCCAGCTGGTCGCGCCGCGCGCTCTGCAACGCCCGCTCGCCGAGCTCGAAGAAGCCGCGACGATTCTTCAGCTGTGTCAGTTCGTCGACCAGCGACAGGTTCTCGGCACTGCGGCGCAGCTGCTCTTCGCGCTCGCGGCGCTCGAGGTAGGAGCGGTGCTTGTGGATCGCGACCTCGATCGCACAGCGCAGGTCGTCTTCCTGGAACGGCTTGATGAGATAGCCGAGCGGGCCGGTCAGCACCGCGCGCTGCAGGGTTTCGGTATCGCTGTGACCCGTCAGGAAGATCACGGGCACGGGCGCATCCTCCTGGATCGCGCACGCCGCCTCGATGCCGTCCACGTCCCCGCGCAGATTGACGTCCATGACCACGAGCTCCGGGTGCAGCTCGCGCGCCATCTCGATGGCTTCGGTGCCTTCGCTGGCGATACCGCTGACCCGGTACCCGAGGCGGATCAGCGTGTCCTCGAGGTCGCGCGCAATGACGCCTTCGTCCTCGACGAGCAGGATCGAGATGGGATCCGCCGCGCCACTGTCGGCGTTAGCAAACAGGTTCTGATCCTCCGCGTTGACCAAGGGACCCTCCAGGCCTGGGCTGGACGCGGGGGTAACGCGCGAGCGGTCGTACAGGTTCGATCTGCGCATCGTCGGTGGGGAGCCTGCCGCCTGCCGGTTCGGTGCTCTACAATGCCGCGCCCGGCGCGCCCTGCGACATTCGGACAGGCCGTAAGTCGTGGAAATACCTTATTCTTGCGGGAACCGTACCCCGGGATTTGACATTGTCAAAACAAGCGAAAGCACTGATCTGCGGCTCGATCGCCTACGACACCATCATGGTGTTCGAGGGGCGGTTCAAGCAGCACATCCTTCCCGACAAGATCCACATGCTGAACGTCTCGTTCCTCGTGCCGCAGCTGCGGCGGGAATTCGGCGGCTGCGCCGGCAACATCGCCTACAACCTGCGGCTGCTGGGCGACGCCGGCTATCCGATGGCGACTGTCGGCCGGGATTTCGCGCCCTATGCCGAATGGCTGCGCCAGGCGGGCGTGCCGACCGATCACGTCAAAGTGATCGAGAGCGAGCACACCGCGCAGGGTTTCGTGACGACCGACCTGGACGACAACCAGATCTGGGCGTTTCATCCGGGCGCGATGGGCAGCTCGCACTTGAACCGCGTCGCGGACGCCGGAATGGTGGCGATCGGGATCGTTGCGCCGGACGGCCGCGACGGCATGGTGCAACACGCCGCACAGTTCGCGGCAGCGAAGGTGCCATTCATATTCGACCCGGGGCAGGGAATGCCGATGTTCGACGGCGAGGAGCTGCGGACTTTCATCGCACACGCGACCTGGGTCGCCGTGAACGACTATGAATGGCAGGTGCTGCAGCAGAAGACCGGGTGGACGGCCGCCCAGGTGCTGGAGCAGGTGGAAGCATTGATCGTGACCCGTGGCGCCGAAGGGTCCGTGATCTACACGCGACGCGGCGAGATCGGCATTCCGTGCGCCAAGCCGGCGGCGGTCGTCGATCCGACGGGCTGCGGCGACGCGTATCGCGCGGGCCTCATTCACGGCCTGCTGCACGGCTACGAGTGGGAGACGACCGGACGCATTGCCTCGCTGCTCGGCGCGATCAAGATCGAGTCGCGCGGCACGCAGAATCACAGCTTCACGCGCGAGCAGTTCGAACAGCGCTACCAGCTCGCTTTCGGGCAGAATTTTTCGGGTAAGCAACAGATCAGGATTTCCAGGAACTCAGTATGAGCAGCAGCTTCTTCTTCACCTCCGAGTCGGTCTCCGAAGGTCACCCCGACAAAGTCGCGGACCAGATCTCCGATGCGATCCTCGATGCCTTCCTGGCGCAGGACAAGTACGCGCGAGTTGCCGCCGAAACGCTCTGCACCACCGGCCTGGTCGTGCTCGCCGGCGAGATCACCTCGAATGCAGTGGTCGACTATCAGACGATCGCGCGCGAGACGATCAAGCGGATCGGCTACGACAACAGCGACTACGGTATCGATTACAAGGGCTGCTCCGTGCTGGTTGCCTATGGCAAGCAGTCACCCGACATCGCGCAGGGCGTCGATGAAGGACGCGGCCTGAATCTCGATCAGGGCGCGGGCGACCAGGGCCTGATGTTCGGCTACGCGTGCGACGAGACGCCGGAGCTGATGCCGCTGCCGATCT
>CADEEJ010000116.1 GCA_902826315.1 uncultured Steroidobacter sp. | reverse complement strand
ATCAACAGCCTCGGCATCCAGCTCGAACCCGGCTATCCGCACTTCCCATGAGATTCCAAGCGGCCGTACTGCTCGCCGCCCTCGCCTGCTGCCCGATCGCGCACGCTCAGCAGGGCATGCGCAAGGGCGAGTGGCACTACTGGGGCGGCGATGCCGGTGCGACGCGCTACTCCGCGCTCGACCAGATCAACGCAAGCAATGCCCGCGATCTGCAGATCGCGTGGCGTTGGCAATCGCTGCCGGGCGAAGGTCAGCCTGATGTGAACTTCAAAGCGACGCCGCTGATGGTGGATGGCGTGCTGTACACGAGCGCCGGCGTGCATCAGGCCGCTGCGATCGATCCGGGGAGTGGCGAGACGCTCTGGATATTCACCCCCGAGCCGCGCACGATCGCGGGCCGCGGCGGCGTACCGCCGAGCGGCCGCGGCGTCGCGTACTGGAGCGACGGCCGCGAGAAGCGCGTGTTCCTCAACACGCTAGATGGACGCTTGATCTCCATCGATGCGCGCACCGGCCGCGCCGATTCGAAGTTCGGCACGAACGGCACCGTGCTGCTCAAAGAACAGCTGACTGATCGGCCGGTCTCGATGGTCGGCTCTTCGTCGCCGCCGATCGTCGTCGGCAACGTCGTAGTCGTGCAAACGGTTTCGGAAGTGGCGGCGTCCAACAAGGAGGCCATACCCGGCCACATCCGCGGCTACGACGTGCGCACTGGCAAACTGCTTTGGACATTCCACACGATCCCGCAACCTGGCGAGCCTGGCGTCGAAACCTGGGAGAACGATTCGTGGAAGTACACCGGCAACACCGGCGTGTGGACGGTGATGAGCGCCGATCCCGAGCTGGGCTACGTGTACCTGCCGATCGAAACACCGTCGCATGATTTCTACGGCGGCCATCGGCTCGGCGACAATCTCTACGCCGAGAGCATCGTCTGCCTCGACGCGAAAACCGGCAAGCGCGTGTGGCACTTCCAGATCGTGCATCACGGCGTGTGGGACTACGATCCGCCCGCTGCACCGATCCTTGGCGACATCACGGTGAACGGCCGCAAGATCCGCTCGGTCACGTTGCTGACGAAGCAGGCGATGTCATTCGTGTTCGATCGCAAGACCGGCAAGCCGGTGTGGCCGATCGAAGAGCGTCCGGTGCCGGCATCCGATGTGCCGGGCGAACGGCTGTCGCCGACGCAGCCGTTCCCAACGAAGCCCGCGCCGTACGAGAAGCTCGGCTATCACGAAGAAGATTTGATCGACTTCACACCGTGGCTGCGCAACGAAGCATTGGAGATCGCGAAGCAGTACGTGCGAGGGCCGATGTACACGCCGATCACGCGCGCGATCGAAGGTGGCACGAAAGGCACTTGGGTGAGCCCGGGTTACGGTGGTGGCGCCAACTGGAACGGCGGCGCCTTCGATCCCGAGACCGGCATGATGTACGTGCCGACGCAGAACAAGCCGATGGTCGCCGCACTGACGCCGGCCGATCGCTCGCTGACGAATTTCGACTACGTTCGTGCGGCCACGACGGTGATCACCGGGCCGCGCGGCCTGCCGATCACCAAACCACCCTGGAGCCGCATCACCGCCACCGACATGAGCAGCGGCGAGCATCGCTGGAGCAAGGCGATAGGTCCGGCGTCCGACTTCGTGGTGAACCACCCGGATCTGCGCAACATGCGCTTCGACTTCGCGAACATGGGGCAGTTCGGCGTCCGTCCGAGCCCGCTGCTCACGAAGACGCTGCTGTTTCTCGGCGAAGCGGGTGCGTTGAGCGGCGACCCCGGCGGCAAGATGTTCCGCGCCTATGACAAGGCGACGGGCGCAGTGGTCGCCGAGATCGAGCTGCCTTCAAAGACGACCGGCGCGCCTATGACGTACATGTACGAGGGCAAGCAATACATCGTCGTCGCAGTCAGCACGCGCGAGCATCAGGCCGAGTACGTTGCGCTCGCGTTGCCAGGGTCCGCGAAGTCGCAGCCGGATGCCACGCCTGATGTGCTCATCGCTCCGCCGCCCGCATTGCGCCCTGGGATCGACCTACCGAGTATTCGCAATGGCCGGCAGATATTCGCGACCAACTGCGCGATCTGTCACGGTCGCGCGGGCGAAGGTGTCCCCGGAGGAACGCCTGCCATTACGTCGTTGCACGACGTAGCCGCAATCAGGCAGCGAGTGGCGAAAGGCGGCGTGCAGATGCCAGCGATGCAGACACTCCTGACGGAGCAACAGATCCGGGACGTCAGCGATTACGTCGCTGCCGGGCTGCCGCCGGAAACGCCTTAGCGGCGCCGCGAACATGGAACCTGGAACAGTGGCGCCCTCCGCAGAGTACAGCCGGCGATTGCAAGCACGCGAAGCGCAGACCGCACAGCTCGATCTCGTCTCGACGCGCACGTCCAATGTTCGAGTCGCACTTGCGATCCTGGCAGTCGCGGCAATCTGGCTGGGCGACTACTGGTGGCTGGTGCCGGCCGCTCTCTTCCTCGTAGCCGTGATTTATCACTCGCGCGTGCGCCGAATGCACGCACGCGCGGAACGCGCCGCCGCTCACTATCGAGCGGGCATCGTCCGCATCGAAGATCGTTGGAGCGGCAAGGGGAACCCCGGCACGCGCTTCGACGATCCACATCATGTGTATGCCGCGGATCTCGATCTGTTCGGTCCTGGCAATCTTTTCGAGCTGTTGTCGATCGCGCGCACGCGAATGGGAGAGAACGCGCTGGCGAGCTGGTTGCTGGCGCCGGCCCCGATCGCGTCTGTTCTGGAGCGGCAACAAAGCATCGCGGAGCTGCGTGAGCGCTTGGATTTACGCGAAGACCTCGCGGTGCTCGGCGAGACTGCCGGGGTTGGCGTGCAACCCGAAGAGCTGGTGCGTTGGGCAGAGTCGCCCAATCAACTGCGCGTCAGCTGGGTGCTGCCGGTCGCGCTGATCTTGCCGCTGTTACTCATCGCGACGCTGATCCTGTGGAACAGCACCGGGCTCGCATCGCCGTTCATCGGCGTACTCGCGTTGGAATTCGGTGTCGTGCGGCTGCTGCGCCGTCAGCTTGCCGAGGTTCTCGGCAGCACCGAGCAGGCGTTCGACAATCTCAAGCTGCTCGCCGACCTGACAGCGCGGCTGGAGCGCGAGCCGGCCGCGACAGCATTTTCGAAGCGCCTGCTGACGCAGCTCTCGTCGCACGGAATTCGCGCGTCGGAGGCTATCTCGCGGCTCGGCACTGTCGTGCAGTTCATCGAGTCGCGGCGCAATTTCATCATCGCGCTGCTGGACCTGCCGCTGCTCTATAGCGTGCACGCCGCAATGGCCGCCGAACGCTGGCGCCGTAGCCACGGGCACGCCGTGCGCGTCTGGCTGCAGGCGATCGGTGATCTCGAAGCGCTGATCTCCCTGTCCGGTTACAGCTACGAGCATCCAGCCGATCCGTTTCCGGAGCTGGTCGAGGGCAAAGCGTTGTTCGACGCCACGTCGATCGGCCACCCGCTGCTACCGGCGGCGACCTGTGTGCGCAACGACGTCGCAATCGCCGGCGAGACGCGCGTCCTGCTGATCAGCGGCTCGAACATGTCGGGCAAGAGCACCCTGCTCCGCACTGTCGGCATCAACACGGTGCTGGCGATGGCGGGTGCGCCGGTGCGAGCGCAGAAGCTGCGGCTCACACCGCTGCAAGTCGGCGCGAACATCCGCATCAACGATTCCTTGCACGAAGGCAGCTCGCGTTTCTACGCGGAGATCACGCGGCTACGACATCTCAATGAGCTGGCGGCGCGCACGCCACCGCTGCTGTTCCTGCTCGACGAGGTCCTTCAGGGAACGAATTCGCGGGACCGGTTCGTC
The DNA here is from genome assembly GCA_902826315.1 of uncultured Steroidobacter sp. GTDB lineage: Bacteria > Pseudomonadota > Gammaproteobacteria > Steroidobacterales > Steroidobacteraceae > Steroidobacter. The sequence goes on along the minus strand of CADEEJ010000116.1, from coordinate 11,097 downwards.
GGTGCCCAGGGTGTCATCCGGGCGCTGCTCGCCCGCGGCGCGATCGGTCTCGTCACCACTCATGACCTGGCGCTCACGGAGATCGACGTCGCGAGCGATGCTTGCCTGCACAACCTGCACTTCCAGGACGAGTTGCAGGACGGCCGCATGCGGTTCGACTTCAAGCTGCACGAAGGTATCGTCACGAAAAGCAACGGCCTCGAGCTGATGCGCTCGATCGGCCTCGACGTGTGATTTTTTCTGGTCGAAAGCGGCCGAGGCCCTTTCGACGAGCGCCGTCAAAAGGCGTGACTTTTGCCGGCTCACTACTCCTTCGGCAACGCCAGCGATGCCTGCCCGAATACGTAGCGCCAGCCCTGCGGTGTGCGCACATACGTATCGCTGAACCACAAGCGCCGGTCGAAGGCCTTGCCGTCGAGGACATACTTGAGCCAGAGCCTTGCCGTCACGACGCCGGTGTCGCCCCACACGCGCACGACCTGCGTGCCCGGGTCTTCGTCCTGCTTTTCGTACTGGATGCGGCCGGTACGGGCATCGTTCAGCAGGTCCGCGCGCGTGTGCGTCGTGCCGGTGCCCAGGACCAGGATGAAATCCTCATGGAGGATCTTGGCCATCGTCTCCGCGTCATTGCGCTTGACGGCTTCCTGGTACTTCGTATCGATGGCCGCAATTTCAGCCCGATCCTGCTCAGGCGACGCGACTACCATGCCAGGTCCGGTCAACAGGGCCGCTGCTGTCAGCGCGGCGCCGATGGTCGAGAAGTTCATGCAAGCATTTGCTCCGCTGGGGAAGAAACGCTGAAATGCTACGCCGGCGCGACCCTCAGGGACTTGGAGAATCTTGCTCATGGCCCCCATCCCCCTCCTCCCGGCGACTCTGCAGGACGCCCAGTCTGTCGCCCGGCTGCAGGCGCAGAGCTGGCGCAGCACGTATCGCGGCATGCTGCCCGACGATTACCTCGACCACCGTGTCGTAGACGATCGCCTCGAGTACTGGACCACGCGCCTCGCCAGCTTTGCGCCGGACCGCACGCTGGTCTTGAAGGCGGTCAGCGACGGATCGATGCTGGGCTACGTCTGCGTGTTGCTCGATGAAGAGCCCAAATGGGGCGCGCGGCTGGATAACCTGCACGTCACGCCGGAATCGAAGGGCACCGGCATCGGCTACGCGTTGTTCCAGGCTGCACGCGACTGGATTGCGCGCGTCTCGCCGGGCACACCGATGCATCTGTGGTGCGTGGAGGCCAATCGAGTTGCCCGCCGCTTCTATGACCGGCAAGGCGGCACGATCGTGGAATCTGCCAGCCGCTCGTTCGCAGGACAGCCGAGCGTGCCGGAGGTGCGCTACTGGTGGCCGCCGCTGACGGGTCCGGCTACTTCCGCGCCTTGATGCGCACGTCGTCGGCGATGGAGGCGCTCGGGAAGACGACGACTTCGTCGCCTTCATCGATGCCGGCCGTGACTGCCCTGAAGTGCGGATCGGCTTCCGCGACCTGTACTTCGCTCAGTTTCGCCCGGCCGTCGACCACCTTGTAGAGCGCCCAACCATCGCCGCGGCGGAAGAGCGCGCCTAGCGGCACACGCAACGCATTCTTCGCCTCACGCACGACGACTCGAACGTCCACCCGGAAGTCGTGCGCCTGCAGCGAGTCCTTCGGCATGTCCTGGAATTGCAGGATGACGTTCGTGCGCTGCTCTTCGACGCCGAGCGCGGAAATCTTGGTGTGCGCGACCGGCTCGACGCGCTCGACCACTGCCGGCAGCGGCGGACCGCCCCAGTTCTCGATCTGCGCCGGCGCGCCCGACTTCATGCGCACGGCATCCTGCGACAGGAACTCCGCGATGACTTCGACATGCTGCGGGTCGCCGACCTCGACGATCGGTGTGCCGGTCGTGATCACTGCTTCGCTCTCCTGCGGCACGCGCAGCACGCGGCCCGCACTTGGGCTAGTGACGTTGACGACGCCGCGCTCAGTACGCGAAGGATCCAAAACGGCACTGCGCGCACGCTCCACTTCGGCGCGCGCCGCGTCCCGAGCCGCCCGCGCGGCGTTGAGGCGAGCCTCGCTCTGATCCATCGCTGCCTTGGAAACCAGGCTTGCGGCGACCAGTTCGGTGTTGCGCTTGTGCTCGCGCTCGGCAAGATCAAGCTCGGCATGCGCAGAACGGAGTTGTGCCTCCGAGGCGGTCACCGTTGCGCGCGCCTGCAGATCGCTGCGCGTGTCCAGGAATCCAGCCGCAGCCCGCGACATACGCGCGACGATCGCACCCGCCTGAACCTCGTCGCCCGGCTCGACTTCGACACGCAGCACGCGACCAGTGATCGGCGCACTGATGACATAGATGTCATGCATGCGCGTGCGGCCCTCGTCGACGACTTCGACGCGCACGTCGCCGCGGTCCGCCTTGGCCACGTCCGCGTCGATTGCATCCGGCAGCATCGACAGCGCGATCGAGATGACGACCACGGACGTTGCCGCGATCCAGAATATGCGCACTCGCCGTGAGCGCTGCTGAAGCTCTTCATTCGCCATTCTTATTCTCTCGACTTGAGTACACCGACCAGGTCCAGGCGATCCACGCCGCGCCGCACTGCCAGCGCCGCGCCGACGACGGCGGCGGCAACGAACAATGCGGAGCGGCCGTACGCCGACGACTCGGTGATGTACGGAAAGGTAAACAGCTCGGTCTGAAACTGCGCCATCAGCCAGCGCGACAACAACGCGCCGAGGATGGCGCCGGCCGGCAATGCAACGATCAGCAACGCGCCGATCTCAGCCAGCAGCACGTACGACACCTCGCGCCGGCTGAAGCCGAGCACCCGCAGTGTCGCAAGGTCGCGCTCCTGTTCGGCGAACGTCACGCGTGCGGCGGAATAGGCAACTCCGGCGGCCATCAGGCACGAGAAGACCACGAACATGTAGGAGAAGAAGCCGCTGCCCTCGTTCAACATCTTGCGCATCGAGGCCGATGCGTTGCTGAGGAACGAGACGCCGGCAATCATCGGCAGCTCCTTCACTTCGCGGTTGAGCGCATCGCGCTCGCGGCTATCCATCAACACATACGCCGCACTGACGCGCCCAGGCTCGCGCAACGCGCGACTGAGTGCTCCGAGCTGCATGTAGGCTGCGCCCGCCAGATAGGGCTTCACGACTGCGACTACCGTCATCTCTGCGTGCGCGCGATGCCCGTCGGTCGCCTGCACGCTCACGGTGTCGCCGATCTTCACGCCGAGCTTGTTCGCGACGTTCTGCGACAGCGTGATGCCATCCGCCCGTACGTCCACGGCATCCATGTTCTGATCGAGCAGGCGATACAGATAGGCGCCCTCGGTCAGCCCCATCAAGGTATCGCGACGAGTCCGGCTGCCGGCCGTGAAAATCACTTCGGTCGCGCGCAGCGGCTCGACCGAAAACACGCCGGGCAGGCGGCCGACTTCGGCCAGGATCTTGTCGTCCGCAGTCTCGGCGAACGTGAGCGTCGCATCCATCCGCTGCGCGACGCCGAACGTCACATCGACGATGTGATTCATCGAGATCGGGAAGTGCTGCGACGTGATGAGCAGCGCAAGCGCCAGCATAACGCCAACGACCGTCGTCGCTGAGCGTCGCGGGAAGCGAGCGATACGCCGCGCAACCATGCGCGACTTGCCATCCAGATTGCGCGCCGCATTCTCGATGCCCTGCCCCAATCGACTGAACCCCACCGGCGCCGGCGGCGCGAGCGCGGCGGCAGGCGGCAATCGTGCTGCGCGCAGTACTGCTTGCGCGGCACCGAGTAGCGCCGCGATCAACGAGACGACGACGGCCCAGAGATACACGTTGATCTTCGCATCGAATGCCAGCTCCGGAATGCGATAGACCTTCTGGTAGATCGACGCCATGTAGCCGCCGAGGTAGCGGCCGACGAGCACACCGATCGCAGCGCCGAGCAGCGCGAACACGATCGCGAACTTCATGTAGTGAAGCGCGATCGAGAGGTTGCCGTAGCCGAACGACTTCAACAAACCGATGTTCGAGCGCTCCGTCGCGACCAGCCGCGACAGCGACACGTTGAGCAGGAACACGGCGACCAGCAGGAAGATCGGCGGCAGGATCGAAGCCATCGTCCGCAGCGACGTCAGCTCGTCGGCAAGGAACTGTGCGGACAGCATTCGATCGCGACCGTACGCACCGCGACCGCCGTGGCGCGCGAGACGCTCGTCGATGGCGAAGATCGTGTCGCGGATATCCGCACCGGGGCCCAGGCGGAAGGTGACTTCATTGAACGCGCCGTCCACGTCGAACGCGCGACCCAGCGCTTCGCGGCCCATCCAGACGACGCCAAAGCGCTCCGGCTCCGGCAGCATGCCGCCGGGCGCGACTGCGAACACGAATTCCGGGCTGCTGGCGATGCCGACCACGTCCAGCTCGCGATAACGGCCATAGATCAGCGCGCGCAGTTGCGCACCGGGCGCGAGATAGTTCGCTTCCGCGAAGGCCTCGTTGATCAGCACTTCGTTGTCGCGCGTGGGATCGGGCCAACGCCCCGCACGCAGCAGCACATCGTTCACTCGCGGGTGGCGATCCGGAGGCAGCGACACGAGTCGCGCCGAGACTGGATCCGACTTGCCGGCCAGATCCAGCAAGCCGATACCGGTGACTCGCGCCTCGATCGCATTCACGCCCGGCAGCTCCGCGAGATCGTTCGCGACCGGATCGGGGGCGCGCACGACCGAGACGGCGACGTCCGCCATCCGTGCCGAGTCGTAGTAATTGTCACGCGCGCGTTCGAGCGAGTCGTACATGCCCGTGGCCATGACGAACAGCGCCACGCCGCAAGCGAGCACCGCGGACACGGCAATCGCCTGCGCCTTCAACCGTTTCAGGTCGCGCAGCAGCTTGCGATCGAGCGTCGCGAGGCGCATCACCAGTGCAACTCCGACGGTGGAATGCGACGCTCGTTCGCCTCGATCGAGCGGATGTGGCCGTCCGCGAATCGCACGACACGATCGCCGATGCGCGCGATGTCGGCGTTGTGCGTGATCAACAGTGTCGTCGTGCCGAGCTTGTTGTTCGCCGTGACGATCGCTTCGAGCACGTGCACGCCCGTCGCCACGTCCAGCGCACCGGTCGGCTCGTCACAGAGCAATACAGTCGGCCGCTTCGCAATCGCGCGCGCGATGGCCACACGCTGCTGCTCGCCACCGGACAGCTGTGCCGGAAAGTGATGCAGACGCTTGCCGAGCCCGACGAGCTCCAGCGCTTCCGACGCCGGCATCGGCTCCGTAGAGACTTCGGTCACCAGCTCCACGTTTTCCTGCGCCGTGAGGCTCGCGATCAGGTTGTAGAACTGGAAGACGAAGCCGACGTGCCGACGCCGGTACTGCGTGACCTCGGCGTCCGCGGCGTTCGCCAGGTCGCTTTCGCGGAAAAAACAGCTGCCGGAGCTCGGCCGATCCAAGCCGCCGAGCACGTTCAACAACGTCGACTTGCCGGAGCCGGACGGTCCCAGCAGCACGAGCAGCTCGCCCTCTGCGACCGTCAGGTCGACGCCGCGCAGCGCATGGACCGCTGCTTCGCCCTGCCCATAGATCTTGCGAAGGTCGACGAGGCGAAATACCGGGAGTTCCTCGCGTGACATGCGTGCGATTCTAGCCGAAGATGCGCCGCCGGATGGGTCCACACCGAAGCCGAGGCGACGATGAGCGCAGTGCTAGTGACCGGTGGATCGGGGTTCGTAGCAAGTTATTGCATCCTGCAGCTGCTGGCTGACGGGCATAGCGTGCGCACGACCGTTCGCAACCTGAAGCGCGAAAGCGACGTGCGTTCCATGCTCAAGACGGGCGGCGCGGACGCGGGTGACAGGCTGTCGTTCTTCGCAGCCGACCTCGAAAACGACGCGGGCTGGCCCGAAGCCGTCGCCGGCTGCGAATACGTCCTGCACGTCGCTTCGCCGATTCCGGTAGCCGTACCGAAGAACGACGACGAGCTGATCGTCCCGGCACGCGAAGGCGCGTTGCGAGTGCTGCGGGCTGCGAGCAAAGCCGGTGTGCGCCGAGTCGTGCTCACGTCGTCATTCGCCGCAATCGGCTATGGCCACAAGCCGCAGACTGCACCCTTCGACGAAACGAGCTGGACCGACATCAACGGCCCCGGTGCGACGGCGTACATCAAGTCGAAAACGATCGCAGAACGCGCGGCGTGGGACCTGGTTGCGAAGCAAGGCGGCCCGGAGCTGGCCGTCGTCAATCCCGTGGCGATTCTCGGGCCGGCGCTCGGCGCGGACTATTCGCCTTCGATCATGATCGTCCAGCGCATGATGGATGGCGCGGTCCCGGGCTGCCCGCAACGCTGGTTCGGCATCGTCGACGTGCGCGACGTCGCCGACTTGCACGTGCGCGCGATGACTCATCCCGCTGCGCGCGGCGAGCGCTTTCTGTGCACCGCCGGCGATTTCATGTCGATGCTCGAGATCGCGAAGGTGCTCAAGGCACGCATGGGCGCGGCCGGCGCGAAAGTGCCCGCGCGGCAACTGCCGAACTGGGTCGTGCGCCTTGCCGCGTTACGCGATCCAGCGTTGAAGCAACTCATTCCCGAGCTCGGCAAGCAGAAGAACGGCAGCAATGCGAAGGCACGAAGCCTGCTCGGCTGGCAGCCGCGCTCATCGGAGGATGCGATCGTCGCGAGCGCCGCAAGCCTGATCCGCCTCGGACTTCTGAAAAACACCACGAGCAAAGCAGCATGAAAGATTTTTTCCAGCGCTATCTCCTGCCTGGCTTCGTCTTCGAGTCCGCGGTCATCGCCGGCGGCTACGCCACCGGCCGCGAGCTCGTCGAGTTCTTCCTGCCTGCCGGGCCCTGGGGCGGCGTGCTCGGCATGATCGTCAGCATGCTGTTCTGGAGCGCAGTGCTCATGGTCAGCTTCGAGCTCGCACGCCGGGCGAAGGCGTACGACTACCGTTCTTTCTTCAAGCTGCTGCTCGGCCGCGGCTGGTTCCTGTTCGAGATCGCGTACTTCGCGCTGATCCTGATCGTGTTCGCCGTGATGGGTGCCGCGGCCGGCGAGATCACGCACGACCTGTTCGGCTTGCCGCGACTGGTCGGCTCGATGGGCATGATCGCCGCGACCGGCGCGATGGTGTTCTATAGCAGCAACGTGATCGAGAAGTTCCTGGCGATCTCGGTCGGCTACCTGTATCTCGTCTACATCGTGTTCTTCGTCTGGAGCTTCGTCGCGTTCGGCGATCGCATCGAAGCCGCCTTCGCGGCCGAGCCCGTGGGACAAGGCTGGTTCAAGGCCGGCATCACCTATGCCGGCTACAACGTCGCGACTGTACCCGCGGTGTTCTTCTGCATCCGCCACCTGACGCGCCGGCGCGAGGCGATGGTCGCGGGACTGCTGGCCGGCCCGCTAGGCATGTTGCCCGGCGTGTTCTTCTTCGTATCGATGATCGGCTACCAACAGGAGATCGCCAGCGTCGCACTGCCTTCGGCGTTCCTGCTCGGCAAGATCGGCGCGCCGTGGTTCGAGTGGGCGTTCCAGCTCGCCGTGCTGCTCACGCTGGTCGACACCGGCGTGCCGATCCTCCACGCGATCAACGAGCGCGTGGCGAAGGTCTACGAGGAACGCGGCCGGCCCATGCCGCGCGCGATGCGCCCCGCGCTCGCGATCACCGTGATGGTGATCGCCGTCTACGCGGCCGGTGCGATCGGCCTCATCAATCTCATCAGCAAAGGCTACGGCTACCTCACGTACGCCTTCATCGTGCTGCTGATCATCCCGGTGCTGACGATCGGCGTCTGGCGGATCACAAGGCCGCTTGCCGATTCCCCTCCACCAGATGCCGGCGGAAGAACGCCGCAAGCGTCGTCGTCGACTTGACGCGGTTCGGAATCTTGCGCCAGCCGTGACCCTCGTCGGGGAACAGCAGGAACTCGACATCGCGCCCGTTCATCCTGAGCGTGTCGACGACCTGCTTGGCCTCGACGACCGGCACGTTGGTGTCGTTCGCACCGTGCATGACCAGCATCGCCGCGCGAATACGGTCGAGCTTGTGGATCGGTGACAGACGCTTCAGCAGATCCGCCTGCGTCTTAGGGTCGCCGTACTCGCCGCCGGAAATCGCGCCCATCCACGGCGTGGACTGCGCAAAGAACGTCTCGAAATTGACGATGCCGAACAGATCGGCGCCGGCCGCGAACGTGTCCGGATACTCCGTCACGGCCATCATTACCACATAGCCGCCGTACGAGCCGCCGACGATGCCGAGCTTGCCGGCCGCACCGACGCCAGATTTGATCAGGTAGTCGGCCGAATCGTAAACGTCGCGGTTCGCGTCGAAGCGCTTCTCGTGATTGTCCATCGACAGGAATTTCTTGCCGAAGCCGGACGAGCCGCGGATGTTCGGCGCGAACACCGCGATGCCCTGCGCGAGGATCGCTTGATAGTCCGCACGGAAAGTCGGACGCTCCTGCCCTTCCGGGCCGCCGTGGAAGCTCAACACCACCGGTCCGGGCTGCTTGAAGTTCTTCGGCAGATACAGCCAGCCTGACAGCTCGAGTCCATCCTGCGCTTTGTACTTGCGCAGCTCCGGCCGCACGAGCGACATCAAGTCCACACCTTGTGTCGCGACCGGCGCGATCTGCGTGTAGCGCTGCGACGCGAATTCGTACTGCCATGCGCTCGGCGGCTGCACCGCCCCCGTGACGTTCAACGTCACGCGGCTGCCGTCGGGGGAGATGTCGCTGACCGAAACCACTTCGCCGGGCGCCGGTGCGAACGGCGTGCGCTTGCCGTCCGGCAACGAAACCAGCTCGAGCGCGCTGCGTCCGCCGATGTTCCAGGCCAGCACCGCGCGACGTCCGTCATTACTGATCGTGAAACTGTCCGCTTCGCCATCGTTGCGCTCGGCGAACAGCGTCATCGCGCCAGGTTTGCCCGCAGCGTCGATCGCAATGCGCGACACGACTTCGTGATCGCTCCCCAGGTTGTGGACGAGGTACGCCGCACTGCCATCCGGTGCGAGCGCGCCACCTGCCAGCGCCGGCCCTTCGTGCGGCGTGAGCAAGATTTCCTCATGCGTTCGCAGATCATGCAGATACAGGTTGTTGTTGCCGCGCGTGACCAGGCGGCTGATCAATGCCCGATGGGCGGGACGCTGGATGTCGTTGATGCCGCCGAACCCGCGATACTCGAGCGCGATCGCAGCCTTGCCGGTCTTCGGATCGTAGAGCCATGCGTCCGGCGATTCCGGATCGCGCTGTGCGGAGTCGAAATAAAAGCGGCCGTCCGGCGTGAAGAAGCCGGAGAAGTTGTCTTCCTTGCCACCGCTCGTCATGCGCTTCGCGTCGGTGCCGTCGGGCTTCGCGTAGTACACCTGTGCGTTGAAGCCTCCGCCGCGCGCAACGTCGTAAGCGATGCGATCCTCGACCGGCGACCATTCGACGGACTGCACCGGATCGTTCCCCTGCGTGATCTGCTTCGGCTCGCCGCCGGCCGCATCGACCATCCACACCTGCGGCGTGCCGCTGCGATTGCTCAGGAACGCGATGCGCTTGCCGTCGCGCGAGTACGCGGCACCGGACGTGCTTGGAATCTCGGCCATTGCCTTGATGCGCGCTGCGAGCGCGTCGGGCGCCGGAGCGGATTGCGCGTGAACGACCAGAGGAACCAGCGCGAGGCTGGCGGCGAGGACCTGCTTCATTCGAATTCTCCCTGGGTTTCGGCGGGAGAATTCTATACGACTTCGAGTTGCCAGAATCTCACAAGGCACGACCTCAACCCGGCAGGGGTGCTTCCACCTCGGACGCCGGACGCTTGCGCACCCACTGAATGCCGGAGATGCCGAGGCGCTCCATCTTGAGCGCCCACATGGTGCTGCGGCAGATGAATTCCTTGAGCCACGCGCCGCGGCGATCGGTCAGCACGCGTCCGGTCATCGAGCCGTCGCGGGCCGCCGTCTGGATCAGCCCATCGCGCCGGCCGAGACTCACGCAGAAGAACGGCACCGCGTATAGCAATGGTTGCTCAGGCTCCCCGCGCAGACGCCGCGCGATGTTTTCGGCGGCCCAGGCGCCGGCGGGCATCGCGCTCTTGCAACCCATCGGCATCTGCGGCGCCAGCTCCGGCGCGACTGCTGCGAGATCGCCGACGACATGCACGTTCGGATGCGATACCGACCGCAGCTGCGCATCGACCAGAGCCTGCCCTCGGCCGTTGACCTTCAAACCGCTGTTCCACGCCAGCGAGTGACCGACGAAGCCGCCCGCCCAGATGCACAGATCGAACGGCAGCGCTCCGCGATCGGTATCGAGATGCTTCGCATGAACCGCTTTGATGTGCGGCCCCTCCTCGACTCGGACCCCGAACCCTTGCAGCGAGGCGAGCACATGCGCGCGCGCCGCTTCCGACCAAGTCCCTGCAAGCCGCGCCTGGCTGACTAGCGAGACCTGCAGATCCGCAAACGACTCGGCGATCTCCGACGCGAGCTCGATGCCGGTCAGACCGCCGCCGACGATCGTCACGCGTCCCCGGTGCTTCGCGGCCTTCTGCAGGGCGCGATGGATTTCGGCGACCGCGCCGAAATCCACTGCCATCGCGTGTTCGCGCACGCCTTTGACGCTGGCGACGTCGACGTGCGAGCCGAGCGCGAGGACGAGCGTATCGAAACCGATGCGGTCGTCGCCGACGTGCAAGAGCTTATTGCGGTAGTCGATCCCTTCGATGACGCCGATACGCAACTCGATCCGCGTTCCGCGGATGAGCGTGCGCAGGCTCCAATCGCCGACGTCCTGACCAGCCGCACGCTGATGCAGCCGAATGCGCTCGACGAAGCGGTCGGTGACGCTGACGAGCGTGACGCTCACGTGCGCCGGCACGCGCCTGGCAAGGCGCAAGGCGGCGCTGACACCGGCGTAACCCGCGCCGGCAACGACGATGCGATGTGTGTTCATGCGGGCAAGACGGAGCGCCGAGCCGTGCTGTGACAGCGATGCCGCGGTACCATTGCGGCACGGAGGGCTTCATGAAAATCGCGCGCTGGATATTCGGCATCGCCGGGATTTACGGCATCGTGGTCATCGCGCCGTTGTACTTCGCGGAGGCGCAGATCGCGCAGA
>CADEEJ010000115.1 GCA_902826315.1 uncultured Steroidobacter sp. | reverse complement strand
ACGAGCCCGCCTTCGCGATGTGACTGTACGGGCCGATCGGCGTCATCGCGTTCGCGGGCGTGAACGTTTCGACTTTCATGGCGCACTCCAGGAGGGGAGTGCCGATTCTAGCGCCCGTCTTCAACCAATTGTGCAGGCAGCGTCATTCGTAGAGCGCAGTAGGCGCTGGCGATCTCACGCAGGACCACGGCGTCAGGGAGCCCGTTCCGACTTGCGATCTGGCGATACGTCAGCCCTTCGACATGCAGCCGCAACAGCTCGCGCTGCCGTGGCTGAAGCGCGAGCACGGCGGCCCGAATCGCACTGGAAGCGGATGCTGAAGGAGCGGGGATTGCATCCATGCTTCGGTCGATCCGTGACCGCCGTGCGCGCCCCTCCCATTCGGTCTCGACCTCCGCCGCGATGCGCATGACATGGCGGTGCGGATCGTCGAGCAGGGCCGTGTCGTGCGCAGCGCACAGGCGTCGGGAGACTTCCTGTGCCAAAGCATCAACATTCACGGCAGCTGCCATCGGTCGGAGATCGAGTCCGCTGAGACCAGTTCGGAGTTGCGTCGTACTGGGTGTAAATACGAGATCGGTCGCGGCGGAGTCTCAGTGGAAACGGCCCTCCACCGGTCGGCAGGGAGGGCCGAGAGCAAATGCTCAGGTGATGCGGATCTTGCAGTGGTCTTCGAGTTCGTAGAGATCGGCGGCGAAGTCGCGCAGCGTGGTGCCGTCGTCAGGCTTGCTGGCGCGCTTCAGCTCTTCGATTTGCGGACGCAGGCGGACGAGGTCAAGCCGCGCGACGCTGTCGTCGATGAGTTTCGAGACAAGGTGGGTTGCTTCGGCGTACCGAATGGCGTCCTCGCCATCGGCATACAGCAGCACTTCGTAGAGACAGTGGAGAACGGCGTTCGCCTGCAGAAGCTTCCCGCGCTCCGCCTCGATCGTCGTCTCGAGACGGCTCTGCTCTCGCGTATGATTTCGCTCAGCCATGACAACCTCCTTGTGGTTGCTGTGGTCAGGCGTTCGGCGGTGTTAGCTTCGCCGTCGGACGCCGCTACTACTCCTTCGTGATCGATCGTATCGCGAAGAGCGTGCTTCTGTACATAGATACAGCCAGCAGTTTGTTGGGTGATTTTCAGAGCCGGCTGAGCGATCAAGTGGGCGCTGAAGACAAGCGCCACATCATAGGTGCTTCATTCCGTCGACAGTGATTCTGACGGACGCGATGCAAGAGCCAAACCCTGTGGCGAGTGACTTGATCTCGTGCGCAGGTATTCGAACGTTTTTTATCATTAGCTTCTTGCTACGGCTGCGGCTCGGTCGACTGTTACACCAGAGCGTGCGTCACGCGCGACACATCTCATGCGCAACGAACAACCGATGGAAGAACCACGAGGGTATGAATGTGATAAGCACCAACGTAATTGTGCAGATCAGACTGTCCATTGAACGCCGCGCATTGAGGAAGTCCTCTAATGCGTTGTTGAGTTCTCGTCCGCTCAGTCGCAGGAATGTTTCCGCGACCGCGTAAAGCAAGCAGATCTGTGCCGCCGGTATCAGCAGCCACGCACCACCCAATCCCACGCAACCCCCGACACGTAGCAGGATGGCGCCAAGAATCAGCGGCACCGCAAGCAGCCCGAGCGCCTTCTTTCGTCGCCCTGGAGCGAAACGGATCAACCCTAACGCGAATAGCACCGGCACCAACAAAATGATGGCGACACTAGTGGTTGCTGCAACGACCGGACCCGCCATGTCAACTCCACCTCACTAAGACGACTTGCAGCGAGGAGCAGATTCAAAGTCAGCTCTTGATTTGCTAATCGCCTGCAAGGAGCAATGCCATCCGCACATCGCCGAGCATGGAGGCAGCGCAGATAACGAAGATCCCGCCACGATCGATGCGAGGTTCTAGTGCGGCGGATTCCAGTCGGGTCGGGTCAACGTACACGAGCACCTTTGCGCCGACTGGGTACCGCTGACACACTCGCTTGGCGGGCCCCGCCCAGTTGTGATTCATGACCTTCAGGAGCAAGAGGCTGCACCCACCTGCGCCGGGATCATAGAATCAAAATGTAGCCGGTATGTGTGTCAAGCCGAGGCAGCTCTCGGACATGCCGTGCGAACGTTCCCTCGCCTGTGCCACTGTCTGTTTCCAACCATCTAACGCCTTCTCCATCGCAGGAGACGGATGCTCCAAGGCGAGCTCGAGCATGAAGATGCCACGAGTAATGAAACAGGGGTCCTCGGAATGAATCAAATTATTCCCTCGTGCCAACAGCGATGCTGCTGCTCGATTCTCGATTGCCACCTGCTCCCAGAACCGGGCCCTTTCGAGGTCTTTGCGTTCACCTAAAAAATGGTTAGCCAAGTTGCTGGCTGCCTCTGGCTCTCCGCTGAGCGCTCTGATTGCAGCGGCCTTGGCATCCGCGTCCGAACTCAGTGGGTCAGGTATGCCATTGGCAGTGATTGCATTTCCGTCCGTTCTCGGGTCGCCTGACCCTCGATCCGGGCGATCGCATCCGCCAAGTAACACGCAAGCCGCAATCACGAACGATTTCAGCACTTGTCCTTGTCTACGCATACAGTCCGCCTCTTCGTCTGTGGTATCCGAGAACCTGTCTGCATTTGCTGCCATCTGACCGTCACCTTCCGGGTGTTCTGATCCACGATGATCGAGGTGATTCCCTGGCCGAAGGGTTTGTCGCCGCTGCCAATCGCCATGAAAGTGCTCCTCGCGCCCGGCTTCCCGTCAGGAGTCTTGGCGAGTGCCGAATTGAAACCCGTTATGTCGCCAACGAAGTACGCACCACCAACGACGGCTCCTGGCACGCCGCCGAATACTCCGACGCCCGCAAATGTTAGATCGACGGAATCGTCAAACAATGCGTTGTTAGCGCTGAAGCAGCGAGTCGCGCCACCTTAAACTACGGCGGCCCGCTACTTGCGGATATGGCGTCTGCGACCGCATTGTCGATATCGACAAACGGATCGTTTGATCGCAAGCCAAGATGCTTGCGTACCGAGTCAATCGGAAACGCGTAGACATCCGGCCCAAAATGCCTGACAGCGTATGTAACACCGACCTTATCGCGAACCTCTATCCAATGCATATCGCGAGCGCTACACAGGTAGTTGCCGAATGTAATACCCAGTGTGGCAACGATTGCCTGCTCGCTGGCCTTGTCCATTGCGGTATCACTTGACCAACGCCGGAACAACTCATCGAGCTCGCTGGGCACTGGCGTTTCACCCAGTTGCTTGAGTCCGTAGGTGTGAAGAAGGTCTGAAAACTGCAGTGCATTCTTTGACAGGTAGCCGAGTTCGTCCGCGTCCAGCAGACGTTCCTCGTGCTCCCAGCTAGGTTCTCTCGTGGTGGTTCGCACTGCTTGTCCTTACAGCCGGACGTTTGCACGAATTTCAGTACGCCGGACTTGAGTAGAACATTGAGAAAAATGCAATCGAGTACGGGTCCCACCCCAGCGGTATGGCAGACCTCATCGGAGTCGTTCTCGGCGGAGCGATAGGATCTGGCTCCACGACTTTATCTATGCCCGCGCGGTTGCCCATCTGTGGCCGAGATGCTGCTTGCTTCTCTACGAGTTCCTCCGTCGTCTGCCCACTAGATCGTACTTCAGTACGGTCGATTGTGCCGTCTTTGTTGACAGTCGCAACGTCCGGCCGCTCGCTTGGCATCGATTTATCACCGGTAATCGTTCGCAGACTTCGATTCAGATAGGACTCCTTCGCTGATGGCTTCTGCGCGTCCTCTTTGGCGATCCTCTCGGAAGTCGAGGCATGAGTTGGCGTGTTGCGCGAGTTTTGGCCTGTGCCTATAACTGGCCCAGCCGACTGGGTTGGCTCAGCCGCCTTTTGGTGCTTCTCGTCGAAATGACATTGCTGTGGGATGCGCGTCCCGATCGTAGTCCCACATGTCCCGGCTGGATCAGCACGATTGAGCGGATCATTCCCAACATACGCATACAGATTGAACTCGTCCTCATACCCGATCGGATCGGTCTGCAGGAACCGCCCGAGACTCGGCGAGTACAACCGCGCCTTGTAGTAGTAGAGCCCGAGCTCAGCGAGCCAGGTTTGGCCTGTGTACTGAAAGCGTCCCAGATTGCTCGAGTTCGGCACGCCGTACGCATCGTAGGCATTGATGGCGACTGAGTTGCCGTTCGCATCCGCCACGGCCGTGATCGAGCCCTGATGGTTGGCAAAGAGACCCCGACGCGTGGCGAGCGTAGATCCCTCGTACCAGAGCAACGGCTCATCCGCTCCAGGCCCGTGCACATAGCGACGTAGCAACGTGCCGCTGCCGTTGTACTCCGCGACGAGTCGATCGCCGTCGTAGAGGAACTGAGTTGTATTGCCTGCGGCCGACATCTGGAGCAGGCGGCCCATCGGGTCATAGGACAGCGTCTTCGTGCTTCCCGCTGACACCAGCCGGTTCTCAGCGTCATACACGAAGCTGGTCGTGCCATCCGAGGTCAGATTGCCATTCAGGTCGTATGACTGCGTCGCACCCGCGACGCTCGTGTACTGGTTGAGTCCGTTGATGGTGTAGCTACGAGTTAGATCCGGCGTGATATTCGCGTAGGCCTCGTTGCTCTCGGCGCGCGTGACGATCTGCGAGGCCGGGTTGTAGCCGAAGGTCAGGGTCTGGTCAGCGGATGTTCCGGCAAGCTCATGCGTCAGGACCGACAGGCGCGAGATCGCATCGTACTGATCGCTCACGACCGCGCCGCCCAGCGAGGCATCCGCGCGACGCCCCAGCGAGTCGTAGCTGAAGTTCGCCACGGTCGTGGCGCTGTTCTCGAGAATCGCCGTCAGTCGCCCGGCGCCGTCATAGTCGTAGCGGAAGTGGTTGTTGCTGTCGGGAAAGGTGAGCTTGGTCCTCCGGCTGCCGGCATCGTAGTCCGACGTGAGCGTGCGGCTTACACCTCCCATGTTGCTGATCGAGGTGCGCAGCCGTCCGAAGCCGTCGTAGCTGTTCGTCATGCCCGCGCCCGAGGTCGAGCTGAAGCGAGCGAACAGCTGCAGGTCCTGCACGTCATAGCCGTAGAAGACGCTGTAACCAGAAGCGCCGCTGGCCGAGGTCGGTACGGTCTTCGAGGTGACGCGATTCAGCCCGTCGTACAGGTAGGTGAGCGTGGTGGCATCGCGCTTGCGTAGGGAGATGCGATTGCCGGCGTCATCGTACGCGTAGCTCTCGTAGTCGCTCTCGTTGACGCTGCCCGCGATTGTCTTGGACGGGAACACCCAGCGGACCTGGCGATCGTGGCCGTCGTAGCGCATGTCGGCGCGGTTGCCGTTGGCATCGGTGACGCTCGTGCGCTTGCCGTTTGGCGTGTAGGTGTAGGTGGCGTAGTTCTGCTGCAGCGATGTTCCGTAAGCACGCTGGACTTGGAGCAGCTGTCCCGCTGCGCTGTAAACGTTGTGCGTGATGCGGTCGGGACCGAAGCTGCCTTCGGACCCCAGCGAGCAGGCGCCGGGGAGCGAGCTGAAGGCTGCCGGGTTCATGCGCCGCGCTTCGCACTCGAGCCGACCGGAATCGTCGAACGAGCGCTGCACGAGACTGTACTTCGTGCCTGCCGCCAGGACTGTCTCGGTCGCAGGATTGCGATGGTTGTCGTAGCTGACCTCGATGCGCGAGTGCGGCGTGAGCGAAGGACTGAACGGATCGGTGACGGCGCCTTCGTCGGTGCTCAGGAGCTTGTCGTCGGCATCGCGATACGCGAAGACGCGCGCGTTGCGGAAGCCGTTCGCCCCGAGCGGACCGATCTGCCAGGTCTTGCGGCCGTAGACGTCGTAGCGGAAATAGGTCGCGTCATTGGTGCCGGGCAGAGGTCCATCCTCGCTCAGCACGCGCCCCGCGCCATCGTAGGTGTAGCGGGTTTCGAGAACTTCGCCACGGGCGGCATCGATCCGACGCACGACCGTCGGCAGCAGCGTGTTGCCCCAGTACTCGTACTCGGTGCGAATCTCGGCGGTCGTGTTGCAGGTGGTCGTGTCGCCGCATACGCGCACGACTCGTTTTCGGCTCACGCTACCCGCGGCGATCTCGTACTCGATGTACGTCTTGCGCCGGACGCCATTCGCGTCAGCGGGGTCCGTTCGCTCCGTCACCTGGCCGGCGCCGTTGTAGAGGAAGTCGGTCTGATTGCCGCGGGCATCCCGGAACCATGCGGGCCGATAGCACATCGTGCTGCCGGTCAGGGTGTTGCAGTTTGGTTGAACGTAGGACGCCGTCTCGGTCAGGACGGCGAGTCCTGAGCCGGGCTTCGGCCGCGTCGTGCGCGAGATGATGTTGCCGAAGTCATCGTAGGTGACACTCGTCTCGTTGCCTTCCGGGTAGACGATGCGGGTCACTCGATAGCTGGCGTCGAAGTCGTAAGCGGTCACGCGGCCGATCGAATCGGTGATTTGCGTGAGCACGTTGCGTGACCCGAGGTCGCGCATGGCGTAGGCCGTGTTGTAGCCGTTCGGGCCGGTGACCGTCAGCCGGTCGTAGATGTAACTGAAGACCGAGGTGCCGAGGCGGAGATTGGTATAGGCATAGTTCCACGCGACGCCGTCGTTCGTCACCGAGGCGACGAGTGGCTCGCTCGGTCGCGAGACGACCTGCAGAGACGCAGACGTCTCTCCAGGCAGCTGCGTCATGCCGGTTGAAGTCTCCAGGCCTGTACCGAGCGAGTTCGAGCAACCTTGGCAGCGGAAGACGCGTCCGCCGATGTCCGTGATCTCTGTGAGCAAGCCGTTCTTGACGTAGGTGAGCTGCCCGAGGGGCGCGGCCGGATTCGCGCTCGCGTAGAGCGTCGCCTGTGCGACTGTGCCCCAGCCCTCGACGCTGTCGAGCGTCTGGCCCTGATAGGACACCGTGATGAAGAATCCGAAGTTGCTGGTGATCCGTGTCGGGCGATAGAAGGTGGTTTGGAATGGATCGTCGCCAGGCGTCACGGTCTCGTAGGTATAAGTGATGGTCTCGCCGTTCGGATAGACGACGCTCGAGGCGTAGTACATCACCGTTTTCGGATTCGAGTTGGTCGTCTTGACGTGCTTCAGATCGAAGGTGTAGTACGCACCCCCTGCCTGAGTCAGGAAGAACGGGCCGCTGTTTCGGGTCCGCAGCTTCGATCCCGTTCCCGTGACGCTATTGCAGACATCGAAATCGACGCACAGGAAAGACTCCGAGCTGCCAGTCCCGGTGTGCACCGAGTAGCTGCCGGTCGCGTAATCGCCGACGCCGCCGGAGATCTTGCCCTTGATGTAGGGCGCGAAGTTCTGGACTCGATCGAAGCGCAGATTCGGCGCGCCCGGCACCGAGAGCACCGGGACGGGGAGGGTGAGTTTGCCATCGACCACGTTGACGCCGTTGTGATCGGTCTCAGCCCGCAGCGGCGAGATGATCTCGGGTACGTCCTGGGCTTGCAGCGGTGAGTTGATTGCCGCCGCGGCCACAAGCACCGCCAGAACTCGCGCAGTACGAAAGCTCATGTTCTTCTCCCCGCGCTTCATTGCAGCGACTGCCTTCTGAATTCCACGATGACCGTGCTTTGTGCCGGATTGGTGTTGCCGCCGCTGTCGGTGACAACGCAACGCCAGGTCGAGAAGTAACTCGTGCTGGGAACATCGGGGACGCTGCGGTGCCATTGAGTGCTGCCGGATGTGGAGCCGACCACGGTCGTCTGCCCGTCGCCGGAAACGAATTGCCAGGCGTAGGTGTAGCCGGATCCGGATCCGCCGGAACCGGTGCACACGACCGGAGGATCGATTTTTGGAGCGTTCGTTCCGCGCTTGACCCAAAGCCATCCGGTGGTGCTCAGATTCGCAACGACTACGGGCCACGTCGTTGCATTCGCGCTGCTCGATGGATTCGAGTTATTGCCCGCGTTGTCGTACGCAACCACGGTGTATGAATAGCTGGTGTTGGCTGCGAGTCCGTTGTCGAACAAGCCCGTCGCTGGCGTAGTCGCGAGCAGCGCGGCGCCGCGGTAGACCTTGTAGCCCGCAAGACCCGAGCAGCCGGTGTCGCTCGATGCGCTCCAGGTGATATTGATCCGCGACGGACTCAGCACGGTCGCGGACACGCTTGCGGGTATCGATGGCGCGGTCAGGTCCGGGGTGCAAACGCTCTTCGGAGCCGATGCCGCCGAACGATTGCCTGCAGCGTCGTACGCTTTGACGGTATAGCTGTACGACGTGCTGTGAGTGACTGTCAGGTCCGAGTAGGCAGTACTCGAGCTGGTGCCGATCTCGTTACCGCCTCGGAAGATGGCGTAGCCGGTGACAGCTACGTTGTCCGTCGATGCGGACCAGCTCAGGTTGACCTGTGTCGACGAGACGGCCGAGCCTGTCAAGCCGCTGGGAATGGTCGGGGCGGTCGTGTCGAGTGTGGTCGCACTGACCGGACTCGACGGGAGCGACGCGTTGCCCGCTGCGTCGTACGCTGCCACCGTGTACGTGTACGTCGTGGCATTCGTGAGCGATGAGTTCGAATACGAGGGGGTCGTGCTCGTGGCGATCTGCGAGCCGCCACGGTAGATCCGGTACCCGACGAGTCCCGAGCCTCCAGTGTCCGTCGACGCAGACCACGCAAGATTGATCTGCGTCCCCGACACCGGCGTCGCGCTCAACCCTGTGGGCACTGACGGCGGTATCGATTCCGACTTCGACGTCGTTTGAGTGCGGTTGCCGGCCGCGTCGTAGACATACACGGCGTCAGCGCCCTTGGCGCTGTTGGTCACTCTGGTGAGGCGACCGAGCGCATCGTATGTGTATGTCGTGGTGGCTGCTTGCGCAAACAGCGAACAAGTGAGCGCGGCAGACAAAAGCACGACGAAACGCAGTGCGCGCGTGCGCACCCGCATGAACCGCTCCATAAGAATCCCCGCTGCAAATGGATCGACGTCTGTGACTCGTCAATCAATACGAGAAACGAGTCGGCAGCGTCTCACTCAGCTCGCGGGGAAATTCAGCCGTGCAGCTCTTTGTAGAGCCAGGTCCGTGCGAATTGCCAGCGCCGATAGGCGGTTGCTCTGGGAATGCCGAGCACTTTCGCCGCCTCCGCCACCTCGAGGCCCACGAAGCAGCGCAACTTCACGAGCTCGGCGATCTGCGGGTTCTCGGCGGTCAACTTGTCCACCGCTGCGCTGATAGCAAGCAGGCGTTCGTCGTCATCGGTATCGATGGGAATGTCGATGTGCTCAATGTCGACGCGCTGCTGCTTGCCGCCGTGACGCATCGAGCTGCGCTGTCGTGCGCGATCGATCAGGATGTGGCGCATCGCTTCCGCCGCGGCGGCCAGGAAGTGTGCGCGACTTTGCCAGCTTGAATTCTCGTTGCCACCCAAGCGCAGCCAAGCCTCGTGGACGAGCGCCGTGGGTTGTAGTGTGCCGCTGGGAGGCATGCGCGCCATGTTTGCACTGGCGATGCGGCGGAGTTCTGCGTAGACGGAAGGTAGGAGGGCGGCGATTTCTGGTTGTGGCTCCATCGAATCGGTCATTGGCTTTCTCCTGATGCCAGCTGCGCCCGCTTTGTGTAGAAGCGCTTTACGCGTTCTCGCGCCGTGACCCGGGTGCGTTCCTCGACGGCCGGATCGGCGGCAAGTATGCGATAGCTGTTCAGCAGATGGGGCTCTGCCTCGGCGCTGCGACCTTGACGATAGAGCGCTTCGCCCAGTCCGCTGGCCGAACGCGCGATGCGCCATTCGGCCTCGCCCGCGCGCTTGGCTCGGTTCAGCGCAGCGTTGAAATACTGCTCCGCATCTTGTGGACGATGGGTTGCGAGCAGCGTTACGCCGAGATGGTATTCGGCGGACGATACATACGGATGATCCGGTGGCAGGGACTTCTCGAACGCGCTGAGTGCTGCCCGAAGCTGCTCTTCTGCCTGTGCGTACTCGCCACGCTCGATCTGTATCGTGGCGAGGGTCGTTCGCTGATAACCGGTTCGGGAGTGGTCGGTCCCGTCGACGTTGATCTCGCTCTCCAGAGCTTGCCGGGAGAACTCCTGTGCGTCTGCGAGCCGATGTTCCGCGCGTGCGATTCTCGCCAGCGACTCCAGCGTTGCCGCTGTCCGACGGTGGTTATCGCCGTAGATCTTGCGGTTGGCATCCAACGCTTCGGTGAAGATCACTCTCGCTTCCGTGAATTTGCGCCGCTCGCGCAGTACTTCGCCGAGCATCTCCTGGGCAAACACCCTGTCCGGGTGCAGCCTTGGCATGACGCTAAAGATGTCGAGCGCATCGCGCGCTGCTTGCTCTGCTGCCGGCAGTTCGTCCAGCCAGTTGAGGGCAACCGACTTCTCTCCGAGTGCCTCGGCGAACTCGACACTACGAGGACCCCTCAGCTCGCGCGCCAGTGCGAGAGCCTCGTCGAGATACTTCATAGCCGCAGAAGGTTGCCCGATCGTGATCGCCAGGCGGCCGCGGTTGGTGATGACCCGCAGGTAAGGTAGGGAACGCTCCTCCCCCCGTGCATGCAGCATGGCAGCGGCTTCCTGCAGTAAATGATCCGCACCCTGCAGATCGCCAAGCTCGCGGGTCGAGACCGCGAGGTCGACCATGACGCGCGCGGTGGCGAGGTCGCCGGTACCGCCGGAGGCCGTCTTGCGCAGATCGACTGCCTGCTGCAGGACGCCGACCGCTTGGTGATCGTCCCCGCGGCGGCGATAGGCGCGGCCGATGGCTTCGAGCAACCGTGCGCGGAGCTCAGGATGCTGCCCCACGTCCTCCTGCAGCCAGCGGCCCGCGCGATCCAACAGCTCCTTGGCGGTCTCCGGCCGACCGGTTTGCCCATAGCCGTAGGGTTCGGTCTTCGCAAGCGTGTCCAGAATGAACTCAGCGATCTTCCCCACTCGCTGACGTTCGTGTTCGACGCGCTCGCGTTCGGCAGCAACCCGGCGCGCCTGGATCGATGTGTTGGTAGCAAGGATCAGGACGAAAGCGACTGCCGCCAGCATGGCGGCGACCATGGCGCGGTTGCGTCTCGCGAACTTGCCAAGCGCGTAGACAATCGCCGGCGGTCGCGCGGCTATGGTCTCGTGGCGCAGATGGCGCTGGATATCCAGCAGCAGATCGTTGACCGTCTGGTAGCGCCGGCCCGGCTCCTTCTCGAGACATCGCATCACTATCCAGTCGAGATCGCCTCGCACCTCGTTGGCCGGTCGGCCGTTGGCTTGCAACCGTGCCGACGGCTTGAGCGGTTCTTCTTCGCGAACGCGCCGTCGCAGCTCCTCGGGAATGGATCGCAGCAGCTCCTGCGTGTCGAGCGGTGTGCAGCCGGTCAGCAGCTCGTACAAGAGCACGCCGAGGCTGTAGATATCGCTGCGCGTGTCGACGTTGCGCTGACTCAGCTCCGTCTGCTCGGGACTGATGTAAGCAGGCGTCCCTATGAAGTGCTCCAGAGCCGTGAGCTGGCTCCGCTCGCTCAAAGGACCCTGGGTCGCCTTGGCGATGCCGAAGTCGATGACCTTCACCAGCGGCAAGCCGTCGTGCATCGTCACCAGCACATTCGATGGCTTGATGTCCCGGTGCATGACACCCTTGTGATGGGCGTGCTGGATCGCTTGGCATACCTGAATGAGCAGTTGCAGGCGCTCCGCGATCGACAGCCGCAGCAGATCGCAATATTCGGTGATGGCGATGCCACGGACCAGCTCCATCACGAAATACGGCCGCCCCGCCGCCGTGGAGCCGGCGTCGAACACTTTTGCGACGTTGGGATGATCCATGAGCGCGAGCAGCTGGCGCTCGGCCTCGAAGCGTGCGACCACGGCCTTGGTATCCATGCCGGGCTTGATGACCTTGATCGCGACGTGACGCTTGACCGGCTCCAGTTGTTCGGCGAGATAGGCGATACCGCAGCCTCCTTCGCCGAGCTCTCGCAGCAGGCGATATGAGCAGATCGCGTCGGATGTGCTCGGAGGAAGACGGACGAAGCCGGCGGCCTCATGAAAGGCGTCGAGTAACGTCGTAAGTCGCTGCCGCGCAGACTCGTCGTCGCAGGCGCGAGCGAGGAATTGCCCACGCTCTGTCGTAGGCATGATCAGTGCCGCTGCGAACAGGTCTTCATCGCTGAAAAGTTTCGTCATGGACCGGCATCCACTCGCAGTCCTGCGCGAGTTCGGGCGGGCTGGTTCTTGTATCCGGACTCTATATCAAGAGACGACGACTAGTCGGTGCGGCTTGCGGTGGAAGAAGTTCCAGCGCGTGCTTCCTCGATCAGCGCCTGCAGCTTCTCGACCTGTCCCCGATCGGTGTAGAAGCGAGTCAGTCGCTCGCGAGCCGCCGCCTGGGCGCGCGCATCGGCATTCTTGTCGGCGCTCAGTGTGCGGTAGCCGTTAACGAGATAGGGCTCGGCGTCGCGGGCCCTGCCTTGCCGATAAAGCGCTTCGCCCAGGCCGCTCGCGGAGCGCGCAGTGCGCCACTCCGGCTCGTTAGCGCGCTTCGATCTATTCATCGCGGCCGTGAACACGGCTTCCGCATCCTTCGGCCGATTGGTTTGCAGCAGAATCTCGCCCAGGTAATGTTCCGCGGAGACGATATACGGATGATCGGGCACGAGCGTCTTCTCGTAAGTTGCGATCGCGCTGCGCAGCTGGGCTTCGGCCTCGATGTACTCATGGCGCTCGATCTGCACGGCAGCCAGCGAGACGCGGTAATAGGCGGCTCGCATGTGATCCGGACCCTCTGCCTTGATCTGCACGTCCACTGCCTGCCGAGCGTATTTCTCTGCGTCGGTCAGGTCATGCTGCGTCCGCCGAATCCTTGCCAGCGAGTCGAGTACGTCGGCGACGCGACGATCATTCTCGCCGTAGATCGTGCGATTGGCAGCCAAGGCTTCCTTCAGCAGCACGGACGCCTCGTCCAGCCGGCCCAGCAGCCGCAGCGATTCCCCGAGCTGTGCCTGGGCATACATGCGATCAGGGTGCAGCGGCGATAGCGTGGTGGCGTAGATGTCGACCGCTTCGCGCGCATGCCGCTCGGCAGCCAGGAGATCCTCTTTCCACACGTACAGGAACGACTCATCAACGTGCACCGCGGCGACGCGCTGATCGCGCGGGCCAAGCAATTCACTCAGCAGAGCCCGGGCCTCCTCGAAGTACGGCCGGGCCGCTTCCGGCTTGCCGAATTTCATCTGTACACGCCCGCGATTCGTCAGCATGTCGGCATAGGTCACCGAGCGTTCTAGTCCAACACGGCGCAGGATGCTCTGCGCATCGAGCAACACGGCGTCCGAGCCCAGCGGGTCGCCGGTTTCGCGCATGGAGATCGCCAAGTCCACCATGACAGCGGCCGTGTCGCCATCGCCCGCTCCGCCGGAGATCTTCATGCGAAGGTCTGCGGCGTCGCGCAGGAAACTGACGGCGGTCTTGTCGTCGTTGCGACGTCGATACGCGCGTCCGATGTGCTCCAGCAGCCGCGCGCGCACCTGCGGATGCTCGTTCAAGTCTTCACGCACCCGACGGCCCGCCCGCTGCAGCAGTTCTTCCGCAGTTTCCGGAACTGCGCCGTCGCGCTGCGAATACTTGAACGGGTCGGCGCTGGCGAAGGTTTCGAGCATGAACTCCGAGACCTTCTCGGCCCGGCTGCCTTCCTGCTGTGCGCGGTCGCGCTCTTCAGCGATACGGTTCGCCTGAATGCTGGAAACGGTCGCGAACGCTGCGAGAAACAACACAAACAGGGCACCTGCAGCTACGCCGAACGCGTGGCGCCTGATGAACCGCTGCGAGTAGTAGAGCCAGTTGCCCTGACGCGCCTGCACCGGCTCGCGCGTCAAGAAGCGCCGCACGTCGGACGCAAGCTGTTCGATCGAGTTGTAGCGGTGTTGCGGCTCTTTGCGCAGCGCGCGCATGACGATCGCATCGATGTCGCCGACCAGCCGCTTCTGCAATTTTTCCGGTGCAAGTTTCCGCGCAGCTGCTACGGCGAGAATTTCCGACTGCCCTTCCAGCGGCCCACTCTCGCGCGCGCGCTTGACGGCAGCGCTCGGTCGCAGCGGATCGGTGATGCAGATCGAACGTTCGAGCTCCAGCTGGCTCGCCGATGCCGGAACGGTATAGGGCCGTAATCCTGTGAGCAGCTCGTACAGCACCACGCCCAGCGCATAGACGTCGCTTGCCGTAGTCACGGGTCGACCGAGGATCTGTTCCGGGCTGGCGTATTCCGGCGTGAGCAGCCGGTCGTTCATGCGCGTGAGCGCCATTGCAGCCGCGGCTTCGCCGGCGTCGAGGAGCTTGGCGATGCCGAAGTCGAGCAGCTTCGGCGCACCTTCCGCAGTGACGAGAATGTTGGCGGGCTTCAAGTCGCGGTGCACGACCAGGTTCTGGTGTGCGTACTGAACGGCGCCGCAGATATCGAGGAACAGCTGCAGACGCTCGCGCAGGCCGAGCTGCTGGCGATCGCAGTAACGATCGAGCGGCTCGCCGTGCACGTACTCCATCGCGAGGTAGGGATTGCCTTCCTCGGTCTCGCCACCGTCGATGAGGCGCGCGATGTTCGGGTGGTTCAGGCTGGCGAGGATCTGGCGCTCGGCGCGGAAGCGCAGGCCCAGCTCGCCTTGCATCGTGCCGCTGTCGACGATTTTGATCGCGACCTGTGCCGAGTACTGACGGTCGGCGCGCTCGCCGAGGTACACGGTGCCGGTGCCGCCGTGACCGAGCACCGACACGAGCTTGTAGTTACCGACGACGCGGCCGACTAGCGCCTTGCGACGATCGCGCGTGGTGGTGTCGAGGGCAGCGCCGAGTGCCAGCGTGAGCGGGCCGGTCCGACCACCGCCGTTGTCGCACGCGAGCAGCTCGAGCAGCTCGGTACGCATCTCCGGATCGTTGGCGGTTTCGGTGTCGACGAATGCCTTGCGCTCGACTCCGTTCAACTCGACGGCGCGGGAAAACAGCTGTTGCAGCCGTTCCCAGCGATCGTCCGTGCTCCTCCCTGTGCTATCCGCACTCATGACGCTTCGGGTTCGCGACTCCGCAGCGGACGGATCTCTTTGAGCATCCA
>CADEEJ010000114.1:5561-15057 GCA_902826315.1 uncultured Steroidobacter sp. | reverse complement strand
GCGCCTTCCTCGAACGAAATGCCGCCGCGTCCGTAAACGACGTACAGATCCGACTGGGGCGCGAACGTCCAGCGATAGCGGATCTGCAAACCGAAGTTGTTCACTTCGAACGGCTGCACGCTGTCGTTGCTCTCGATCAGCCGGCCCGACGCATCGATCCGCAACGGCTGCGGGTTGTGTGCGTCGATCGCGAGCCATTGAAGTTTCACGCGCAGCTCGTGCCGAGCCGCCGGGAACCAATTGAGGTCGCTCTGCAGGATCGCGCGCCGCCGCTCGAAGCTCGCGAGCAGATTGTCGTGCTGCCAGATCAGCCAGTCGCGACTCCAACGCATGACGCCGCGCACCGACCAGCTCAGATCGTCGCGAGTGAAGTGCTCGATCCTGCTGTCGGCTTCGAATGCAAAGTCGTCATTGCCTTCCTGCAACAGCGCGCCGGCAGCGAACAGGCGCCACTTGCCGATCCGTGCGCTCTGATAGTTGTGAACCAGCGCGACGAGCCGCGCATCCATTTGCACGTCGCCGTTGCCGCGTGAAATGAGATCGTCGACGCCGTCGCCGGTGACTTCCAGTGAAGTGTTGAAGACGGAGCCGGAACGCCGTCGCGACTCCCGGAATACGCCGAGGTAGTTGCCGAGCCGCTCGCCGGAATCGTTGTAGCGCAGCTCCGGACGCATGCGCCACACCACGCCGGCACGCGCATCGCTCGGATCGAAATTGCGGAAGCGGCGCGCGAGCAGGTAACTCGCGCGATTCACGCTGGCGCGCTGTTGGAATCCCATGTCGTTGAAGTCGAGCGAGTCGGCGTAGTGAATCAACCCGAGCTCGTGCTGCCAGTCCGGCGACGGCGTGTAGACCGCGAGCAGGACCTCGCCGTCGCCCGACGTGTCTTCGACACCCTGCTCGATCGAGCTGCGGATGAATTGACCTTGCAGCATCAGCTGCGCGTTGGGCCGCCAGATGACGTCGCTGGAATGGACCTGCGCGGATCGATCGAGAAACGGCCGGTCGACCCACGTGCCGAGATAACCGAGCGTCAGCGGTCCGGAGGCATAGCGAAACCGTTGCGCCGCGAACGCGCGGCCGACGTCATCGCTGTAGTCGCTCTCGATCGCCGACAGCAGGCCGTAGTCGAGACGCCCGACGTTGCCGTTGAGCTTCACTGCACCGTCGATGTCGGACGCTTGCAGCGGGTCGTCGTCGCGCTGCCCGCCGATGCGACGCGTATAGAGCAATCGGTCATCGGTGAAGCGCGTATCGGTCTCGGGGACGCGTATGTCGAACAGCGCCTGGTTCTCCGCGAAGAACGGCCGCTTGTCGCTGAACAGCACTTCGATGGCGTCGAAGTTCACGACCAGCTCGTCCGCTTCGACCTGGCCGAAATCGGGATTCAGCGCCGCCGTCAGCTGGAAGGTGCCCGAAGGCTTCCACTGGATGTCGGCGCCGAATTTCATGTCGACTTCGTCGTTGACCAGGTCGTTGGCGACGCTCGCATACGGAAAGATGTGCAGCAGCGATCCCGGGTACTGATCGATCTCGACCTGCGGGAATTCCGACACGTAACGGGGCCGCGAGAAGGCGACCCCCGCCAGCGCACTGCGCTCTTGCGTCGCGCCGATCACGCGGTCGAATGCAATACCGACGGTGCGCTTCGGCGCGTCGGCGTTCTTCATGCCCGCCGTGGTCCACGGCAACAGCGCCTCGACGAACCACTCCTCGCCGGTCTGAGTGATGGCGTATTCGACATCGCTGTCCCAGTCCGTGCTGTACTGGTTCTCGTTCGTCAACGTCGCGTCCTGGAGCGACCCGGCGAGCGCGATCGTGACGTTGTAGGCAACTTGCGCGTCCGCGTTGAAGTCGATGTAGATGTTGACGCGGTCGCCATTGTTGTCGGCGTCGCGGGGCGTCTGCGCGAGTTGCCGCGGCGTGGTCGGCGGATGCGTGCAGCGAAACCCGAACACGATGCCCTGTGGCGTGCCGAGCATCCGGACTTCGGTCGGGTAGCGCGGCGCGCCGAGCGTGTACGGCTGCGTGACGCGAAAGTCGGTAAAAACCTGGGCGCGCTGCCACTCGGGCTCGGTCAGCAAGCCGTCGATCTTCACTTCGGCGAGGGCACCGGCGGACGCGAGCAATGCGGTCGCGAGCAGCCCGGTCGAGGTCGCACCTTTCCCCAATGAACACTTCATGTGACGACGAGACCGTTCTTTTCCCGCTGTTATGGACGAACTTTCGCGCATCTGCGCAGGCCCAGCAACGCGAGTTGCTGTCGTCAGCCCTCAATCCGTCTTGTGCCTGGCGCAAGGATGCTCCGGCCGCGCGGCCGGCGGAAGGGCCACTTCACGGGGTCTCATGGAGCCAAGCGGGCAAACGAGCCTCTGATTCAGGCTTCTGCTCAGCACAACCTGTGCTGTAATTGCTCGCTATTCTTATAACGAGATCCGATTGGCAACTTTGGCTTCCGCGCGGGCTGCTCTGGCACTGGCTGCTGGATCTGCTCGATGGCAGATTCGTCGCCTCGGCCCCTATTCCTGCGTGCTGGGTTTCCTCCTGCTGGGCGTGCTCGCTCTCGGCGTGTCGCGGGGGCTGCTCATGGCGTGGCAGTGGGAGCGCGTCGGCGCCACGGATTCCGTGTTGCCGATGCTCGTGCAGGGGTTGCGCAGCGACCTCATGACGCTCGGGCTGTTCGCCGCGCCCGTCCTGGTGTTGCTGCCGCCGTTGCTCCTGATCAGACGGCTCCGCTGGTGGATCGCGCTGTGTTGCGGCTGGCTGGCGCTGAGCCTGATCTTGATCATCTTCCTCGAGCTGGCGACACCGCAGTTCCTGATCGAGTACGACAGCCGGCCGAACCGCCTCTTCCTCGAATACCTGGTCTATCCGCGCGAAGTGCTGGCGATGCTGTGGAACGGCTATCGCGGCCTGCTGCTGCTCACGGGCGCAACCGTTGCCGGATTGACTTGGGTCTTTACCCGCCACTTCTCGCAGTACGCTCGGGACACGAATGTATGGCGCACGAGCACCGTGTTGCTGGTGTGGCCAATCGTAGTGATCGTCCTGTTCGTCATGGTGCGCTCGAGTTTCCAACACCGGCCGGCCAATCTCGCGACGTTTGCATTCTGCGACGATGCGATGGTCAACAGCCTGGTCGCCAACTCGGCCTATACGGTGCTGTCGGCCGCGTACAGCTTGAAGAACGAAACGCAGTCGAGCTGGATGTACGGCGATATGCCGATGACTGAAGTGATCCAGCGAGTGCGAACCGGAATGGGTGTGCCGCCCGCCGACTTCACATCCGAAGAGCGGCCCACGCTGCGCCGGCAGGTTGCGACCGCGCAGCGCGCGAAGCCGCTCAATCTGGTCATCGTGCTGGAGGAGAGCCTCGGCGCGGGCTTCGTGCAGCAGCTCGGCGGAATACCGATCACGCCGAATCTGGACCGCCTCGCCGGGCAAGGCATCTGGTTCGATCAGCTGTACGCGACCGGGACTCGCTCGGTGCGCGGCATCGAAGCGGTCGTCGCGGGCTTTCCGCCGACGCCGGCGCTCAGTGTCGTGAAGCTGTCGAAGGCGCAGCACAACTTCGCCACGCTGGCCTCGGTGTTGCAGCGTTCCGGCTATCGCAGCGAATTCGTCTACGGCGGCGAATCGCACTTCGACAACATGCGCGGGTTCTTCCTCGGCAACGGCTTCAACAGCGTCATCGACCGCAAGGACTTCGCGACGCCCAAGTTCGTCGGCAGCTGGGGCGTATCGGACGAAGACCTGTTCGAGATGGCGCAGTCGCGCATCCGCACGCTGCACGCGGCCGGCCGGCCGTTCTTCATGCTGGTGTTCTCGTCCACCAATCACACGCCGTTCGAGTTTCCGGACGGGCGCATCGAGTTGTACGACGCGCAGAAGCAGACGGTGCGCAACGCCGTGAAATATGCCGATCACGCTCTCGGCCAATTCATCGAGCGTGCCCGCAACAGCGAGCAGTGGGCGGACACACTGTTCCTCGTGGTCGCCGATCACGACACGCGCGTGTATGGCGATGAGCTCGTGCCAGTCAGCAAGTTCCACATCCCGGGAGTGATCCTCGGCGCCGACGTGACTCCACGCAGGATCGATTCCCTCGTCAGCCAGATCGATCTCGCCCCGACGCTGTTGTCGCTGATGGGTGTCGACGGCGAGCATCCGTTCGCGGGCCGCGATCTTACTCGCACGCTGCCGGAGTTCGGCAATACGCCGGCCCCGGTGCAAGCGCGAGCGATGATGCAGTTCGACCAGAACTTCGCCTGGCTCGAACGCGACCGCCTCACCGTGCTCCTGCCGGACGGCAGCTCGCGCCAGTTCGCGTTCGATCGGCGCACGAAAACGCTCGCGCCTGCGGCAACGACAGATCCCGAAGCGCTGCGCGAGGCGCTGGCGCATGTGTTGATGCCGGCCTGGCTCTATCGCGAGCAGCGCTACTCGGTCAGTCGCTGAGAAAGCGCACGCTGAAGCGCAACTCCGCATTGGTTTGCAGCAGTTTCGCACTGCCGCGAATGCGCAGGCGCAGCGTGATCTCGCCCGCGAAAAAGGCCGTGGCCTGGGCTGCAGATAGACCGTAGAAGTCCATCAGTCGCGCCTTGCTGACGATGCCTCCGACACAGAAGCGCGAGCGATCGATGTCCCACACTTCCTCGCCTTGCAGCGGGCCCAGGTTCTCGTACAGGTCGTGCGTGCCGGGCAGCGTTTCTTCGAGCGAGCCGCCGAAGGGCTGCCCCGTGAGCGGGTTGATGAGCTTCGGATCTGCCAGCACCGCGCTTTCGATCCGCAGCCTGGCGGCAACGAACGCATAGGCCTCACTGGTGGACTGCGGATCCGGATTGAAGATCGTGTAGTGGACGTACGGGCTCACGACCTGACACAGCAGCGAACGCGCGCTCGCACTATTCGCAGGCAACACGATCGTGTCGAGATCCGGCTCGTCGAAAATCGTGACTGCCGGTGGCGGCTGGAGCTGAACACACCGGTCGGTGGCCGGGGCCGCAGAACAGTCCGTCCGCAGCAGGACGCCGGTGGTACCGAGGAAAGCGCCGCGCCACTTGATCGGACGTCCGAAGGAATGAGGATCCCCGACGTCATCGATCGCCGGGACATCAGCTTGGGCGCTCGCCGTCGAGATCCAGAGACACGCGATGCAAGCAGCGACGTATTTACTCTGCATGAGGACGATCTCCCGGCAGGGCGAGCTGCTTGAACCAGAGATAGGTTTCGTCGGAATCGTCGATCGGCGGCGGCCCGCACAGAGGAAGTCCAGGCGGTGCCTCGCCGTGCGCGAACACGCACGAAGGAACGATCGCGAAGCCTTCCGTGTACCCGTTCCACGTATTCGCGGTGATGCCGCGCACACCTAGCGAGAGCAACTGCGCTTGGCCATCTCGCCACAGCGTGTTGTTGCCGTAACGAGGCTCGCGATGATCCGGGAACACGTGGCGCGCATCGCGGCCGGGCGAGACGTCCAGAATCACCGGAATGCCCGTATTCACCCAGCCGCCGATGTACCGCCGCTTCCAGGCAAGCATTTCCTTCAGTGCTCGCGAGCCGGACACTGCATCGCAGTCGTCGGCAGGCACACAGCGCCGCGTGTGCACCTCCGGGGTGAACGGCTGGATCGCAAGCACGGAGGGTTGGCGCGCGAGCCAGCGTCCGGTCCGTGCGGGCGTCGGCTTGAAGCGAGCGCGATGCTCCGGCGGCAGCGCGTCGAGCGTGAACCCGACGCGAACACCGGTTTCGCGATAGACGCGCTCGGCAACCCAACTGAATCCCTTCGCGAACGTTTCATCGTTTACGCCGCGCTGATTCGAGCCCACATGAATAAGAGAGACGACGTACCGCGGCTTGCCGTGTCTGTCGTACATCTGTGCCCATTTCTTGGGCCACGCCGGGTTTGCCGGCTTCAATAGATAGCGCTCGATCAGATCGACGACCTGCTCGACGAGCAGAGGCGCAGGTTCGTCGTGAGTCCCCGGAAACGTATCGAGGAACGAGTAGCCGGCCGACTCGCCCATGGGTCCGACGTCGCCGTGACATCCGGTCTGCGTCTTGCCCACGGTCGCATCGCCGCTTTCGATGTACGGCGCGATGAGCAGCGGCCGGCCCACAGCTGCGTCGAACAACTCGTCATGAGCTCCCGTTGCACTCTGCATCGGAGCCCAGAATGCCCAGCGATCGGTGTGCCGCGGCCCCCAGTAGGACATGTTCACGACGTTGCTGCCGGTGGCAAGCATCATGCTCAGCGCTTGTTCGCGCTTCTGCCGGGTCTCGGACCAACCCAGATGCGTCGCGCCGTCGATCGGAAAGATCGTGTAGAGACAATTGTTCGAAGCGGGCGCGAGGCGCACACCGGGCGCCGGACCGTCGTAGAAGCCCGGCCCTGGAAAGCGCCACTGTCCGGCGAAGAAATACACGCTCTTCATGGGCTGCCCTTCGAAGCCCGGATTGGCGAGCGTGCCCGGCGTGTTTGCAGGCGCCTGGCCGACGATGGATGCGAGCAGCAACAGCTTGATCATTTGAGCGCAGCCGACGGTGGAATGTTGTTGTTGACCCGGAACAGATTGGTCGGGTCGTACTTGCGCTTCAGGATGGCGAGCTTGTCGTAGTTCGCGCCGTACGTTGCCTGCAGGCGCCCCTCGACTTCGTCGTCCATCATGAAATTCACGTAGCCCCCGCCGGGGTTGTAACGATGAATCGCCCTCCAGTAGTCGCGGCCCCATTTCTTCAGCATTGCGGCCTTGCGCGGATCGGGATCGATGCCGGCAATCACCATCGACCAGGTCGCGTCGCGGCAGTGCCAGGCGGTATCGCTGCTGCCGACGCGACGCACCGCGCCGTCGATCGGATACAGATGCATGAGCGAAAGCTCGCTCGGCGATTTGGACGCGTGCTCGATGTGCGCCTCGATCGCAGCATCGGACAGCTCTTTGACGAAGTCGCCTTTCCAGTACCACTGCAGGCCGGCGGGCAGCAGCCCATCGAACAAGCTCTGCAGCGTCGTGAAGGGCATCTCGACCATGCCGTTCATGATCGGCGTCGGCAGCGCGGCGAGCAGCGGTCGCAACGCGCGCTCGCCCTCAGCTACCGGGCCGTCGTAACAGGAGATCAATGCACAGATCCGCACGCCCCAGATCTCCTTGGGAAAGGGCGCCGTGGAAGGAACGGTCTTCAGGCCGAGAAACGGACAGAGCTTCTCGGGCGCGATGCGCATGAAGTCGCGATACGCACGCATGATCTGCGCCGCGTGCTCGATCTCCCAGAAGATCGGGCCCGCGTACACGTTCGCGACGGGATGCGCGCGAAACAGGAAACTCGTCACGACGCCGAAGTTGCCGCCGCCGCCGCGCAGCGCCCAGAACAGATCGGCGTTCTCGCGCTCGCTCGACGTGACCAGTCTGCCGTCGGCGAGCACGACGTCCACTTCCAGCAGGTTGTCGATCGTGAGTCCGTACATGCGACTCAAATAGCCGTGGCCTCCGCCCAGCGTGAGACCGGCGATGCCGGTTGTGGACACGATGCCGGCGGGAACCGCGAGGCCGAATGCGTGCGCGGCATGATCCACGTCGCCCTGCGTGCAGCCGGCTTCGACGCGCACGGTACGCGACGAAGGGTCGACGCGGACGCCCTTCATGCGCCCGAGATCGATCACGATGCCGCCGTCGCAACTGCCGAAGCCCGCACCGTTGTGCCCGCCGCTGCGAACGGCGATGAGCAGACCGTGATCGCGTCCGAAGTTCACCGCGGCGATGACGTCCGACACGTCGCGGCACTCGGCGATGACAGCCGGCCGCTTGTCGATCATGCCGTTGTAGAGCCTGCATGCCTGCGCGTAGCGGGCGTCGGTCGCGGTGATCAGCTCGCCGCGAAACGACTGTGCGAGCGTGGCAAGGGTTTCGGTGTTCAACATCGATTGATCCTCAACTAGTAAACCTGCACTGCGCCGGCAATCGGCGTAGACATACTGGTCTCTGCGCCGATGAACAGCGTCGCGGCATCCGGCGTGAGCGCGATGGAGTTGCCGAACTCCGCTGCAGTTCCATCGAAGCGCACTTGCTCGACCCAGGAAGCTGCCGCGCGCACGAAGACGAAAACCGCCCCTTCCAGGCTCGGCACGCTGCGATCGAAAGGTGCGCTGACTGCCAGCTCGGTGCCTCGGGCCGTCAGCGACAACGCGCTGCCGAATTCTCCGAGCTCGATGGTGTTCGACGGCTTGAGATACGCAGGCGTCGTCGACCAACCTGCAGCGCCGCGCGTGTACACGTAGACGGCGCCGGCACTCTCGATATTCTCGTTGTCGGCTTCCAGCGTGCTGGTTGTGTCGCCATCCTCGCCCTGCGCGCCGATCGCCAGCGTCCCGCCGTCGGATGACAACGCGACGGCAAATCCGAACGTGTCTTCTGTATCGGCGTTAGGCGCCTTCAAGTACGCCTCGCGCGGCCATTGCACGCGATCCGTCGTCGCGAAGACGTATACGGCACCGGACTCCGCAGCGCCCTCGTCGTCGAACGGCGCGCCGACCGCAAGTGTCGCGCCGTCGCCGGATATCGCGACTTGCCAACCGAACTGGTCGCTCTGGTTGGCATCGGCACGTGGCCCACTCAATAGCGCGCGTTGCGTCCATGAAGCTGCGTCGCGCGTGAACACGTATGCGACGCCGTCATCGAAGCTGGCGGGCCGGATGAGCTCGGCCCGCGGCGCGCCCACCACCAACGTCTGCCCGTCTGCTGCCAGTGCAAGAGCATTACCGAAGCGATCGCCTGCGCTCTGTGAATCGAAGGCGCCCGGCATTGCCTTCAGATAGGTCTGCAGCTCGTACGTCGCAGCGTTGCGGACGAAGATGTAGACGGCGCCGGCGTCCGGAGCCGCGTCGTTTTCGTTTTCTACAGTGCTGGTCTGCGAGCCATCTTCCAGCGGCGCACCGACAACCAGCGTCGCGCCATCTGCTGACAGCGCGACCGCCTGGCCGAAGTTGTCGCCCGTTACCTGAGGAGTGGCGCCACCTTCACCGTTGGGAGCACGAAGCAGCGTCGGCTGCCCGGTCCAGGTCGTGCCAATACGCGTGAAGACATACACGACTCCCTTGTCGCGCTGCAGGCCGTCCTCTCCATCCTCCAGCGGCGCGCCGATGACCAGCGTATTGCCATCCGCCGAGCTCGCGACCTGGATCTCGTTGGCATCTGCCGGCACATTCAGTATCTGCTTCCTCGTCAATGCATCGGCGAGATGCGGCAGCAGAGGCAAGTCCGCTGCAGCAGTGCAGCCGACCGAGTTGCATGCATCGACGCGCAGCGCGGCCGCGCGCCATTGAACAGCGAAGCCGACAGCAAAGCTGAAGTCGAGCGCCGTCGCCGGCAGATTGTCCGCGCCACTCAGCGGCGCGAAATCCGTAGCGCTGTCGCGCTTCAGCTGTACACGATAGCGCGCTGCGCCCGTCGACGCGTTCCACGTCGTGATGAAGCGCTGAGTCGCGGCGTCGAATCGCACG
>CADEEJ010000114.1:0-5461 GCA_902826315.1 uncultured Steroidobacter sp. | reverse complement strand
AAGAAAAATCAGTCGACGTGTTCTCATGGGTTCATCGTAGATAGCGTTGTTGCGGCGTGCCATGATCGAGCTGCGCGAATTGTTGATTTCGCATTCGCGCGATTGATCGAAAGTTCGCCACGCTTGATCAGGGATACTCGATGGATGTTCTGTCCGACGTGCTGCGCGAAGTTCGCCTCACCGGCGCCGTGTACTTCGACGTGCACGCCGGCGCGCCATGGGTCGCGACGACGCCGGGATCGGCAAGCATCTGCGCGGGTGTCATGCCGGAGTTCGAGCACGTCATCGGTTTCCATCTCGTGCTCGACGGCAGAGGCTGGGCGCAACTGCTCGACCAGTCGCAAGCGCCCATGTGCCTCGATGTCGGCGATGCTGTGATCATCGCGCGCGGCGATGGTCACTCCATGAGCTCGGAGCCCGGCGCGCACGCAGTACCGGACACCGATCTGTATCGACGCCCGGCGAGCGACGCGCTGCCGTTCGTGCTGAACGAATTCGGCGGACACGGCGCGAAGACGCGCTTCGTCTGCGGCTTTCTCGGTTGCGACTCGCGACCCTACAACCCCGTGCTCGAAGCGTTGCCGCGCATCCTGCACGTCAGGCGCTCCAGCGCGGCCGGCATTCTCAGTTTCGATCTGATGCGCAGTGCGCTCGAAGAGAGCCAGCAGCCGCGCGCCGGAGGCGAGGCCATCCTCGCGAAGATCAGCGAGCTGATGTTCCTGCACGCCGTACGCCAGTACATCGACAGCCTGCCGGAGGAGTCGACCGGCTGGCTCGCGGGCTTGCGCGATCGTCATGTCGGCGCAGCGTTGCGCGCCATGCATGGACAGCCTGCTCATCCGTGGACGCTCGACTCTTTGGGTCGCGAGGCCCGCCTGTCGCGCACCGCCTTCGCCACGCGGTTCGCCGAGGTCATGGGAATGCCGGCGATCCAGTACTTGAGCAAGTGGCGGCTGCAAGTTGCCGCCGGCCTCCTCGATCGCCAAGGGATGAGCATCGCAGGCATCGCGGACTCAGTCGGCTTTGGATCGGAAGCAGCGTTCAACCGGGCCTTCAAACGCGAAGTCGGTGCTCCGCCCGGCGCGTGGCGACGTCGCCGCACCGCTCGCCAACTCGGCTGAACGCGCCAGGCCGTGACAACTGTTCAATCGGTTCGGACTGCGCTCGAGAGTCGCGGCGTATTGCTTGCGTGCCGCTGCGTGCTGACCCATTTCGATCAGCATGTCCGCCAGCAGCTCGCTCGCCGGCAGGACCTCGCCTGGCGTCACCGGATGCTTTTCGGTCGAAGCTTCCAGCTGCGCCGCTTGCTGCATCGTTGCGAGTCCTTTACTGCGATCGCCTTGTTCGAACGTGAGCCAGGCGAGCGCAGCGAGACGCTGAATCTCCACCTGCGTGCCCCAATACGCATTCGACTCGGCAGCGCGATCGCGTAACGCGGCGAGGCTGTCCAGCGATTCGCGGGCGAGCGAGACGTTGTGCCGATGCGCGGCGCCGAGAGCGCGAGCGAAGTGAGTGATGGCTTCGGCTGCGGGAAACAAGTTCCACGCAAACCACTTGGGCGATCGCGGTTCGAGTGCCATGGCGCCGGCCCAGTCCCGCCGCTCCAGTGCGACGCGCGCCGGCACGGCCGCGAGTGCGTACGCCGACGCCAGCTCGGATTGTATCGGGGGCTGCAAGCGCTGCAGCTGTGCGAGCACCTCCGCAGCCTGCTCATCCTCGGCACGCTGCAAATACGCGTAGGCCAGGTAGTCGAGCGCATGCAGATAGTGAATCGAGACGGCGCCGCCCACGGGGTTGGCGAGTGCCGCTGCAGCGGAACGCCGATTCCAGGCAATCGAGTCTTCCCACAAGCCGAGCCGGGTGAAGATGTGCGACGGCATGTGGAGCGCATGCGGGACCTCCGGCGCAATTCGCCCGTAGTCGCGCGCAACCTGCAGCGCGCGCGCCGCGAGCGGTGGATAGTCGTATGCGTGAATGAAGTAGTGATGCGCGCCGGGATGATTGGGATGGCGCGCGAAGACGCTCTCGATCAACTCGCCGGCTCGGCGTTGTTGTGCATACGTCTTGTCGGTGGGATCAGCCGTCGCGAGCTGCGCCAGCGCGTAGAACAACGCAGCGTCCGGGTCGTCCGGATACAGCTGGTGGACTTTCGCCCAGCTGCTCGCGAATGCGCGCAGATTCTCCGCCTCCTTGGCGCTCTTGCCCGGCTTGTAGTACGCCTGCACCGCCTCGATGTACGCGCGCTCGCGCGCGGACTTCGCTCCCTTCGCCATAGCTGTGTCGGCCAGCTGAGCGCCCTTTTCGAACAGCGGCGCTGCAGGCGGATCCGACCAGATCGGATGGACGAAGCTCATCGCCTGCCCCCAATACGCCATCGCACAGTCGGACTGCGCATCGTCTGCGGCAGCGAACGATTTCGCTGCACGCTCGTACATCATGTGATGCAGAAGCGCCAAGCCTCGCTGTACGTGCGTGTTCGCCCCGGGGCTGCAACTCGTGGCGAAGTTGACGCTGCCGAGCTCACCGAGATCGTGTTCGTGTGGCGCGGATGCCTGCGCTAACGTAAGCGGGGGCGACAGAAAGCCAGAGGCGGCTGCGACGAGCAGCGCCAGCATGCGGATCGTTCTCATGCGTGTACTATGGTCAGCGCTCCGTATGGGGTCATGGGAAAGTTATGGAATTTCTGCGGGACACGATCTGCTTCGGTCGCTATCGCCTGCACCCCACGCAAGGCCTGACGCAGGGCAAGCGTGAGATTCGGATTACGCCGAAGTCGTTGGCTGTGTTGCGCGCGCTGGCGGAGCGTCCCGGCCAGATCGTGAGCAAGGAGGAGTTGTTTCGCGCCGTGTGGCCGAAGACCGCGGTCACCGACGCAACGCTCACATCCTGTATCAAGGAGCTGCGCCAGGCGCTGGACGACGACGCTCACGCGCCGCGCTACATCGAAACGATTCACCGCCGCGGTTTCCGCTTTCTCGCCTCCACCTCGCCCGTCGTGCCTGCGTCGAGCGTGGCAGGTCTCGAGCACATCGTCGGGCGCGGTGCGCCGCTCGGCCAGTTAGAAGAGGCCTTCACGCGCGCGACGGAAGGAAGCCGGCAAGTCGTGTTCGTGAGCGGCGAGGCCGGCATCGGCAAGACGGCGCTCGTCGATCTGGCTCAGCATCGCATCTTTGCAACGAGCGACTGCGTCATCGCACGCGGAGATTGCGTGCAGCACTATGGACCCGGCGAGGCTTACCAGCCGCTGCTCGAAATATTGACGCGACTCGCGCGGTCACCCGCTCGTCACGAGCTGCTTCGCGCTTTGCACGGCTGCGCGCCGCTGTGGCTCGCTCAACTGCCGTCACTGCAGACCTCAGCCGATGCAAGCTCGTTGGAGCGACGCGTAGCCGGAGCAACCCCGGAGCGCATGCTGCGTGAATTGACGGATGCGATCGAAGCGCTGTCGGAGCACGCACCACTCGTGCTTTGTATCGAAGATCTGCATTGGGCGGACCCGTCCACTCTCGACTGGATCGCGTGCTTCGCCCGCAGGCCCGAGCGCGCGCGTGCGCTGATCGTCGGCACTTGCCGACCTGGCGACTCGGCAGCGACGCACATGGCGAACGAACTGCGGGCTCGCCACTCTTGCAAGCTCATCGAGCTCACCCCTCTCGACCAGGACGCGGCCGTGCAGTACGTCCTGCAACGCTTCCCACCTGTCGCCGGCAATGAGCCGGCCATGCAGTCGCTGGCACGGTCGGTTCACGCTCGCACCGAAGGTACTCCCCTGTTCCTGGTGAGCGTTCTCGATGAGCTGATCGCGCGCAGTACTCTGGTAGCGGACGGCGGATACTGGCGAGTCGCCAAGCAGATTTCCGCCGACGAGACGCTCCTGCCACCTGACCTGCGCCGAACGATCGAGCATCAGATCGGCCGCATCGACGACGACGCACGCGAGCTACTCGATGCCGCTTGCATAACGGGCAACAGCTTTGCCGCCGCAGCTGTTGCGGCGGGGGCGAACGTGCCCGCCGACGAGGCAGAAAGAAAGTTGAGCGACCTGGCCCGGCGTCGCAGTCTCGTACGCAACGCCGGTAGCACGGAATGGCCGGATGGGACTGTCTGTGCCAAGTTCGAGTTCGCGCACACGCTGTATGCGGACGTGCTTCGCGATCTGCTGTCGCCCGGCCGACGGGCGACATTGCATCGCGCAGTGGGACTGCGGCTGGAGACGGCATTCGGAGCCCACGCGCCGCAAATCGCTGCCGAGCTCGCGATGCATTTCGACTCGAGCCGCGACTTCCCGCGCGCAATCCGCTTCCATCAGGTCGCAGCACAGAACAACTTGCGGCTCAACGCACATCGAGCCGCCGAGCAGCATTTCCGACGCGCGTTGCAGCTGCTGGACGGGCTCGAAGCCTCGTCGACGCGCGAGGAGCTCGAAATCAACCTGCAGATCGGCCTCGGCAACGTGCTGATGCAGACGGGAGGCTGGGCTGCCACGGAAGTACGCGCGGCGTACACGCGAGCGTCGGACCTGTGCCACGAACACGGCGCTACCCAGCGGCTCTTTCCGGCGCTGTGGAATCTTTGGGTATTCAATGCCGCGAGCGGCAGCTTGCAGCAAGCACATGGACTGGCGCTGCAATTGCGAGAGCTCGCCCGCCACTCGCAAGATCCGGCGTCGATGCTTCAGGCGCATCACGCCAACTGGAGCACACTCTATTCGCTGGGCGATCTAGCGGGATGCGCAGCGCACACCCGTGATGGCCTGACGCTTTATTCGGCGGATCACGCCGACGGCAGCGATCTGGAATACGGCAGCCACGACTGCGGCGTCTGTGCGCGAATGTTCGGCGCGAGAACTCTGGCGCTCTCGGGCGAGGCGGATGCCGCCGCACGACAAGTCGATGAGGGGATCGCTCTCGCCGAACGGCTCGGCCATCCGTTCACACGCGCATTCGCACTCACACACGCGGCAGCCGTTCATCTCGAACTGGACGATGCAGTGAAATGCCGCGACTACGGCAACGCGGCCCGGGAAATTGCCAGCGAATGGCACTTCACTCTGATGGATGCGTGGGCCGCTTGCTACGTCGGCGCGTCGCGCGTGCGGCTCGGCGAGCCGGCGGTCGGCATCGCGATGATCCAGCAAGGCATAGAGAACGCGCGCGCCACCGGCTCCGAGATGTTCCAGTCGCATCTGTTAGGGCTGCTCGCCGAAGCACAGCTGCGCAATCGTGCGATCGACGAGGGTCTGCGCTACGTGGACGACGCCTTCAGAATCAGCGCGCACACGGGCGAGCGGTTCTATGTAGCCGAGCTGCACCGGATCAAGGGTGAACTGTGTCTGGCTCAGACAGGCAGCGACCGCGCGCTGGCCGAACGGCAGCTGCGCACGGCGCTCAGTATCGCGAATAGTCAGGCAGCAGCGCTGCCCGCGCAGCGCGCTGCCATAGCGCTCGCGCGCCTGTGAACT
>CADEEJ010000113.1:8435-15137 GCA_902826315.1 uncultured Steroidobacter sp. | reverse complement strand
TTACGGCGGCGTTGCGAACCGCGCGCGATACTGCAACGGCGTCGAGCCGACGCCACGCCTGAATGCTCGATGCAATGTCTCGACCGTGCCGAAGCCGCACAGCCGCGCGATCTGTTTCACCGACTTCTTCGATGTTTCCAGGCTGCGGCGTGCTGCGTCGATGCGTAAGCGTTCGACGTATGCGGCCGGCGTGAAGCGAGTCTCCGCGGCAAACACTCGCGCAAACGTGCGCTCGCTCATACTCGCTCGCTGCGCGAGCGCTGCGACCGATAGATCCGCCTGCACGTTCTCGGACACCCACAACAACAGCTTGCGAATGCCCTCACGCTCCGCGACCTGCGCGGCGAGCGGAGCGCTGAACTGGCTTTGTCCGCCGGGCCGGCGCAGGTAGACGACGAGCCAGCGCGAGATTTCGAGCGCGAGCTGCGCACCGTGATCCGCTTCCACCATCGCGAGCGCGAGATCGATGCCGGTCGAGACGCCGGCCGAGGTCCAGACGTTGCCGTCGCGCACGAAGATGCGATCGTCTTCGACGCGGCACTGCGGATTCGATCTGCGCAGCTGATCGCACGCGGCCCAATGCGTCACGGCTGCGCGGCCGTCGAGCAGGCCGGCACGCGACAGCACGAATGCGCCGGAACATACGGATGCGAGGCGGCGCGCACGCGGCGCGAGACGACTGATGACCGGTACGAGCGGAGCGGCGTTGTCGATCGCTCCCATCAGTCCGCCGGGAATGATCAGCGTGTCGATAGCGCCGCGCACCGAGCCGAGAGCCTGCTGTGCCGTTAGCGTTACGCCA
Organism: uncultured Steroidobacter sp.; assembly: GCA_902826315.1. Classification (GTDB taxonomy): domain Bacteria; phylum Pseudomonadota; class Gammaproteobacteria; order Steroidobacterales; family Steroidobacteraceae; genus Steroidobacter. Next base: position 14,335 of record CADEEJ010000113.1, on the reverse strand, counting down.
CTTGAAGTGACGACAGGTCCAGCGCGCTCGGCGACCAAGCGTACGTCGTAGCCCGGCTTGCGGCGGAGCAGACTGGTGGCGGTGCTGAAGACGCTTATGGGCCCCGCGACGTCGAGCAGCTCGACGCCCGGGAAGCAGGCGATGTAAACGACGGATGGCATGAATCGTCAGTCTCTTGTCATATCTGCCAGAGGTGACGCGCGCATGATCTGCCCCGAATCGCAGGAGCGCAACCATGACACGCAGAGAATTGATGCAGCTCGCCGCCTTGGCGGGCGCCGTCACGATGAACGCACGCGCTGCCGAGCCGCAGGCCAGATCGGCCGGCACGCGCATCCAGATGCTGGTCTATCCCGGCATGACGTTGCAGGACCTGGTGGGACCGCTGCAGGTGTGGGCGTCCTGGCCCGGCGCCGAGATCCAGTTCGCGTGGAAGAACACCGGCCCGGTGCCGACCGATTCGGGTCTTGCCGTGCTCGCTACCACATCGCTCGCGGACGCGTGGGCCGCACCGGACATCCTGTTCGCGCCCGGCGGCTTGCTGCCGACGTTCGAGCTGCTCGAAGACACCGAAGTCATCGACTTCCTGCGCAGCCGCGGCGAGCAGGCGAAATGGGTCACGAGCGTTTGTACCGGAGCAATGTTGCTCGGCGCTGCAGGCCTGTTGCGCGGCTATCGTGCAGCGACGCATTGGTTCGCCCGCGACTCGCTCGCACTCTTCGGCGCGACTCCATCGAACGAGCGTTGGGTCATCGATCGCAACCGAGCCACGGGCGGCGGCGTGACTGCCGGCATCGACTTCGGTCTCGCAGTGCTCGCGCACGTGGCCAGTCCCGATCTCGCCCGTGTCGTGCAGCTGGCGCTCGAGTATTCGCCGCAACCGCCGTTCCGTTCCGGCACGCCGGAGGAGGCCACGCCGCAGACGCTGGCGACGTTGCGCGCCGCCTGGGGCGGCAAACTCGGCGAGCGCATTCAGTCCCGTGTGCTCGCGGCGAGCCAGCGCCTGCCGAAAGCTTGACTCAGTCAACTAATTGATCGACATTAGCGGCGGCCATCTTTCGGAGCCGCCGCCATGCCGAGCGTCCGCGCCGCTGACCAGCACATCAGCGCAGTCCGCGAGTTCAACCGCTTCTACACGCAGAAGATCGGCGTGCTGCGCGCCGGCCTGCTCGACACCGACTACACGCTGACCGAGGTCCGGGTGCTGTACGAGATCGCTCATCGGCAGCGGCCGCTGGCGAGCGATCTGGTGCGCGACCTGGCGCTCGATGCCGGCTACCTGAGCCGCATCCTCGCGAAGTTCGTCCGCCGTGGCTGGCTCAAGCGCGAGCGGTCCGGCGAAGACGCGCGCAAGTCGCACTTGCACCTGACAGCGAAGGGCCGGGCCACGATGCAGGCTCTCGACGTGCGGTCGCGCGACGAGATCGGCGCGCTGCTCGCGCCGTTGCCACGAGAGCAACAAGTCAAGTTGCAAGGCCATCTGCACAACGTGCAGTCGCTGCTGGGTACACAGCCTGCGCGCAGCGGCGATTTACTGCTGCGCGAGCACGGTCCCGGCGACATGGGTTGGATCGTGCAACAACACGGCGAGCTGTACGCGCAGGAGTACGGCTGGAACACGGACTTCGAGGCGCTGGTGGCCGAGATCTGCGCGAAGTTTCTGCGCGAGCTCGATCGTACCTGCGAGCGTTGCTGGATCGCGGAGCGCAACGGGATTCGCGTCGGCTGCATCATGCTGGTGCGCCATTCGCGCACGATCGCCAAGCTGCGTCTGCTGCTCGTGGATCCGAGCCAGCGTGGCATGGGAGTCGGCAACAAGCTGGTCGAGGAATGCCTGGCATTCGCGCGCGCGGCGGGCTATCGCAAGATCACGCTGTGGACGCAGAGCATCCTGTCTGCCGCGCGCAAACTTTACGAGGGTCATGGATTCCGTAAAGTCGCAGCGGCGCCGCACGAAAGCTTCGGTGCAAAGCTGGTCGCGGAAACCTGGGAATTGGATCTCCACCGCGATCGTTGACACCAGCGCGCCGCGCGATACTTCAAGCGTCACTGACGCGAGTACACTTCGCCGATGGCTTCACGCTATCGCGCGCTCGGTGCTTATTCGGCGTTGCTTGCCGCCGGCGCCGGCGCGTGGCTAGCGGTCGAGCTCAGCGCGACACGTATCTTTCCGCCCGCGTGGGCCGCTGCGCTTGCAGTCGTAGCCTGCCTGTTCGTATTCCAATTCGGGTTGCGGACGCGCATAGGTCTCATTTCCATGGAGCGCGTGCCGCAAATCGGCCTGCTGCTGGTATTCGACCCGGCAGTCGCGGCTGCGATCTGCGCGACCGCATCGTTCATCTGGCCGCTCTACAACCGCGCATACAGCCAGGGCTCGACGACCTTCGCGGCACTGCGCGCCTTGCACAACGCTGCGATGACCGTGCTCATGCTGCTGGCCGCCGGTGCCGCGTATGTCGCTACGGGTGGAAAGTATCCGCTCATGATCGTCGGCATGGCCGATCTCTGGCCGCTCGCCGCGATGGCCATCGTTGCGCAGATCGTGAACACGGGAGTGATGACGCTCTTCTTCCTGTTCGATCGCCGCGACGTGCGCGGCATGCTCAAGCCTGCCTACGTGCTGTCGGATTTTGTCTTCGTGCCGGCGGGCGTGCTCGCGGCCGTGCTGTACAACGCCGGCCATCCTGCGATCTTTGCGTTGTTCGCGATCGTGATGCTCGTCTTCGTGTTGAGCTTCAACAGTATCGGCGTTGCGGCGACTGCGGCGGACGGGCGCGGTCCGATGGCGAAGCTGTTCGAATCGAGCCGCGCTCTGCATGGCGCGCGGCGCATCGACGAGCTCGGCGAGCGCATCCTGACTGAAACGCGGACGCTGTTCCGCTTCGACGAGTTCTATTTCGTGCTGGTCGAGCCCGGGGAGCAGATTCTCGACTTCCGCGTGCACGAGCGTGGCGGTGTCCGCCAGCCAGCGCGCACGAAGAGCGTGAACGCGGGGTTGTTCGGTTGGACTGTCGAACGTCGCGAGCCGCTGCTCGTCGATGACTGGTCGCGCGCACCAGCGGAGCTGCGTCAGCGTGCTGAGGCGACCGGCAAAGAGACCGGCTCCGTCATCGTCGTGCCGTTGATCGAGAACGGCGTGGTCACGGGACTGCTCAGCGTGCAACACACCGCGCCCGGCGTGTACTCGCAAGCGGATCTGCACCTCATGCAGCAGCTCGCTGCGCAAGTAGCTCCGGCTGTGGTCGATGCTCGGGCCTTCGAGGACCTCGAGGACTATCGGATGCGCCTGGAGCTGCGCGTGACCGAGCGGACTCATGAGCTGGAGAAGGCGAGCACGGAAAAGGAGCGCCTGATCGCGGCACTGCGCGAGCGCAGCCTGAAGCTCGAGCGCGAATCGCAGGAAGATCCGCTGACCGGCCTGGCGAACCGCCGCCACTTCGCACAACGGCTGGCGGCGGAAATGGAGGTTGCGCTGGCGGTCGGACATCCGCTCAGCATCGCGGTCGGCGATCTCGATCACTTCAAGGTGGTCAACGACCGGCTCGGTCACGCGGTCGGCGACAAGGTGCTGAACGAAGTCGCAACGCTGATGCGCGGCGAGTGCCGCCCGAGCGACCTCGTGGCGCGCATCGGCGGCGAGGAGTTCGCGCTGATCCTGCCCGGCCTGTCACGGGAGGCGGGCGTCGAGTTCTGCGAGCGCCTGCGCGCGTGCGTGGAGCGCCACGATTGGCGGCACGTGCAGCCGGACTTGAACGTGACGCTCAGCATCGGGCTCACGCAGTGGGATGGCAGCGCCGAAGTGCCCGAGCTGCTGCAGGCCGCGGATATTCAGCTCTATCGTGCGAAGCGCGCCGGCAGGAATCAGGTCGCTAGTGCGGGTGCGTAGCGTAGTGCTGCCGCAGTAGATCCTTGCCGTAATCGTTGCCGTTCGGCGTGCGCATCACCGCATGAATGTGATCGCGGTAGGGCGCGTCGGGATACAAATGCCGCAGGTTCGCCGGCTTCTGATGATCGAACTCGATCAGCACGACCGGGCTGTGGATGCGGTAGTAGTACACCGAGTCGGGCTCGGTGCCGCCGATCCAGGCGAAGTACGTCTCGTCCATGCGCGCGTTCACTTCATCGATGCGCACGCGCGCCTGGTCGTCGCGCATGTTGTGAACGTAGAGGCCGATGAGAGTCAGCAGATCGCGCTTCTGCTTGTCGGTGAGAGCTCGTGCCGGCACGCCTGAGTAGTCGAGCACGACGTTGTCTTTGAACGCTTCCGTCAGGTTGTCGTTACCGGTCTTCGAAGTGCGCAGCGTGGCGGCAGTACGCTGCTGCGGCGTCAGCGATTTCATGAACGCGAGGCCGGCGTCCTGCTCCTCTTGCATGACGCGCGTCCCGTTGTACTTTCCAGCCGTCGCGCGCGCCGGCTCGGAGCCGAAGAACGAAGGCGTCATCACGACCTGGTCGCCGAGCACGAAGTAGTTGACGACCAGGTGATGACCGTCGAGTTGCCAGCCCCACGGCTCGGTCGCCGACGGCGTGCCCATCACTGTGATCCAGTACAACCACTCGCTGTATTCGGTGAAGTTGTCGTGGTTGAGCTCGCCAAGCGTGTGGTTCAGCTTCATGATGTCGCGGCTCAGCTGCATGCCTTTCGCGCTCAGCGAGGCGCGCATCAGCCCGAATGCGGCCTCGCGCTGCGCCTCGGACATCTCGCCGAAGCCGATGCCTTGACGCACGTAGAAGCTCACGTTCATCCACTTGCGCCATTCGACGTCGTCGACCGGGAACACGGTCTTGCGCCGTTGCTCTTCGCTCAGCGCTGCCAGGAATTTCTCGGCCGCGACTCGCACCGGCTCGGTCGATACGCCGGTGGAGCGCACCGGGAACAAGCCTTTCACGGCCTCACCGTTCGCGGTGATTCCCTTGAACGGTTCCGCGAGGCCGCGCTCTTCTGCAGCGCGCGACATGGCGGGAAAGCGCGCGGTTCGATCGGTCTGAGCGAAGGCTATCCAGCTGAGCAGAAGGCTCGCTGAGAGAAGGAATGCAGACGTGCTGCGCGTCCACCGCATGCACGTAGACTAATCCATGCGCGTCACTCGCGCGAGAAAGTAATCCGCCAGGCTTCGACCCACTGTCCGTCTTTCAGCTGCTCGGTCACCGCGAGCATCCGGGTCGCGCCTTCGAAGCGCCAGAACGTGCGCAGCACCAGTGCCTTGCCGCCTTGCTCGTAGCGTTCCTCGGGGAAGCGCAGCTCGTTCTGCGCCGGCTGGACGTCGCCTTCGCTGTAACCGCCCTGGCTGTTGAAATAGTGGAAGACGATGCGCTTGCCCTTTGCGTCGTATCGATAGAAGGTCTCGCCCCCGTACGGCGCGCGCTTGCCGGTGACGACGTGCTTGTCGTGCAGGAATTTGCCGTCGTACGCCCATTCGAAGCAGTGCCGGTCCCAGCTGCCGCCTTCCGCGAACTCGCCCTTCCAGCAATGTCCCGCCAGCCGGGACAGCGGTGCGAGCGGGGAGTCCGCCGCCGGCGCCGCGGACGCCAGCATTGTGAAACCAAGCAGGACGGCAGCAATCGCTCTCATATAGACGCTCTTCAATGCCACAGCCCCAGCACCGCCCCGATCAGCGTGTACTGCAGAGTGTGGTACCCACCGTTGATCAAGAACAAGCGCAGCGACCGCTGCTCGAACAGATAATTGATCCCGAACGAGCCGGCCACCCAGCACAGTCCTGCCGAAAGCCCTGCCGCAGTTGCGAACATCGGCGCCGGCTTCGGCCCGAGGAACATCGCAAACACCGCAGCGCCGATCACCGCGAGCACGAATGCCCCGCCCATCGTCTTCGCCATGTTCGCGGACTGCTGCTGCGCTTCGGTCACGCCGCTGGCCGCGCTCCACGCCTTGCCGAACA
>CADEEJ010000113.1:3000-8335 GCA_902826315.1 uncultured Steroidobacter sp. | reverse complement strand
TTGAAGTGCGCCTGGTCGTAGTAGCCGCAGCTCATCGCGATGCGCGTCCAGTCGAGCCCTTGGCCGCGTTGCACGAGATCGACGACGCGCCGGAAGCGGAACATCCGCGCGTAGGTCTTCGGCGTCAGCCCGATGTGCGCGTCGAACAGCGTGTTCAGATGTTTGCGGCTGACCGACATCGAGCGACAGATCGTTTCGATGCGCTCGCCTCCGGCCGTACGCGTCAGCATGTCGACGGCGATCTGCGCATCTGCGCGCAGCTTGACGCGACTGCGCGCCAGCCGGCTGCGCGCGAAATCGCACAGCACTGCGAACTGCTGCCCCGCGTCCTCGCAATCACCCAACCGCTGGTGCACGGCCGCGATCGCGTCGCCGAGCACGGAGTCCAGCTCATATACGTTCTGCGCCACCGAACCGAGCGGCATGTCGAGCAAGCGATACGCGCCGAGTGGCGGCATGCGAACGCTCAATAAATAAGAAGGCTCGCTCGGATCGTACTGCGGCGTGACCGTCAGCCACTCGCGCTGCATCCCCGCCACCCACGCACGCTTGAACCGCCGATCGCCCGGTGGCCGATTCGGCACGCCGAACGGCTTGCGCAAGTTGAACATCAGCTCGAGATTGTTCTGCGGCAGGATCTTCTCGTACAGAAACGTGACCCGCCCGCGCGAGATCCAGAAGCACTCGACGATGCCCACGAGGTCCGGCGGCGGCGGCGCGATCAGGAATTCCCAATCGCCGAGCGGCGTGGAGAAGTGTTGGCGGTGGAACGGCAGTGCCGGTAGAGCGCTCATGTGGTTGTTCTCCACGACTACCGTTTTACTCGGTTCGAAAACCGAATGCGCCAGACGTCTGGCGATTGTGCAGACGTCTGCACAATCCTAGGAACAGGACCTACCGAGGGCCGTCGATGCGTTACGGACGCTGGGCAACAACCTTGCCGTTCTCCCAGACATAAATCGGCGTTCCATACATGCGCGCGGTGCGTCGGGCCGCCCGTTCCGCACGAACCAAGGCTCGCGCAACGGGCGCCGCAAACGCAGGGTTCTTGTTGAGGGTCGCAGCAGGCTTGGCTTTCATGGTCCGGATTCTATCAGTCTCGGCCGTCGGGTCGAGTTATCGTAGACCACCCAAGCGTCCGCCAGCGGCCGGTATGCCCTTTGAAGTTTTCCCAGCTCCGCGAAAAGCGGCGCAGGACGGCTGCTTTTTCCACGTCATGCCCGCCCTGGCGCACGCGTCCGGCAATCCGTCGAAGCGATAGTTGCGGCGATGCAATCCGCAAATAGACGATCTCGATGTGATAGCCGACCTCCTTCATCTGTCGGATTCGCCTGAGATGGGTCACCCCGCTGAGAGTGCTCTCCCACGCAAAGTCGACGCCTGAGCGGACGAGCCGGTCGATCTCCTGTAGCACGACTCGCCCCGAGGCGACTGCGGCGAGCTTGGGATCGATGGGTGACAGCCCGGCAGCGATGAGATCCGCGTTGACGAAGTTAATGACGCGGGCGTCGCTCGGTAGGTACTCCCTGGCAAAAGTCGTCTTTCCCGCACCATTCGGGCCGGCAATCAGGAGACACCGGGGTTGCGCCTTTCTCTTCCTTCGGCTCTTGCCACTCGCAGCCACGCTTCGCGCTCTCTCTTCGTGAATTCTCTATCGTTGCGTCATTGCGCGGTCGCCGTCGGCCAGCCGCCGCTGACCACGTTCCCACCAACCACCGTCGTCAGCACCTTCGCGTTGCGGATCTCCTCCGGCGGAATGCTGAACAGGTCGCGGTCGATCAGCACGAGGTCGGCGAGCTTGCCGGCGGTCAGCGTGCCTTTGCGCGATTCGTCGAATGATGCGTAGGCGCCGCCGACCGTGTACGCGCGCAGCGCTTCTTCGACCGTGATCTTCTGCGCCGGCACCCAGCCATCGGGGTTCTTGTCGTCGAGCGTGCGGCGGGTGACGGCGGCGTAGATGCCTTCGAGCGGCGTCGCGGGCGCGACGAACCAGTCGCTGCCGAACGCGAGCCGAGCTTTGTTGTCGAGCAATGAGCGGAATGCGTAGGTCGTCGCGATTCGCTTGCCGATGAACTGCTCGGCCCAGCGGCCGTCGTCGATCGCGTGATACGGCTGCATGCTGGCGATGACGCCGAGTTGTGCGAACCGCGGGATATCCGGCTCGCGCAGGTGCTGCGTGTGTTCGATGCGGAAGCGGCGGTCGCGTGCGCCGTCCTCTTTCGCGACGCGCTCGTAGATGTCGAGCAGCATGCCGATCGCGCGATCGCCGATTGCGTGCACCATCACGTGCAGGCCGGCCTGGTCGGCGCCGGAGATCCACTCGTACATCTTCTCCGGCGGATTGACGAGCAGGCCGCGATCTTTCGGTGAGTCCGCGAACGGTTGGTCGAACGCGGCGGTGTGCGAGCCGAGCGAGCCGTCCATGAAGCCCTTCAGGCCGCCGACGCGCAGCCACTCGTCGCCGCGCCCGTCTGCGCCACCGTACGTTTTGGCAGCGACCGCGTCGCGTAGCTTCTCCCATTCGTTGAGCGGCGTGACGGCATACACTCGCGTCGTCAGCGTCTTCGCCTTCGCCGCGCGCGCGAACGTTTCGACGTCGTCCCAGATGCCCATGTTGTGCACCGTCGTCACGCCTTGCTCGTTGACGTACTTCATCGCGGCAATCAAGCCGCGGTCTTTCATCTCCACCGACGGCGCAGGCACGACTGCGTCGACCAGCGCCATCGCGTTGTCCTTGAGAACGCCGGTCGGCTCGCCTTTGCGATCGCGCACGATCGCACCGCCGGCGACGTCCTTGGTTGCGCGCGTGATGCCGGCGAGTTTCAGCGCGACGCTGTTCGCGAGCGACATGTGGCCGTCGAGCCGGTTCACCCACACGGGATGATCCGGCGTCACCGCGTCGATCCACTCGCGCGTCGGTAGCTCGCCGCCCCACAGGCTGTGGTCCCAATTGCCGCCCATGATCCACGTGCCTGCGGGCACGGTTGCGGCGAACGCCTTGATGCGCGCAACGAACTCTTCGCGGGTGCGCGCATCGCGCAGTTGCACGGAGGCAAGGCTGAAGCCGCCCTCTCTGAAGTGCACGTGCGCATCGATGAAGCCCGGCACGAGCAAACGGCCGCCGGCATCGACGACCTGCTCGGCGTTCGCTTTGCGAGCGTCCTCGTCCGTGCCGACGAGCGCGAGCGTCGTGCCATCGATCACCACCGCTTGCGCCCACGGTTGCGCGTCATCGCCGGTCCAGACTTTCGCGTTGACGATTGCCACCGTGCCGGGTTTGGCAGGAGCGGGCGCGGGCTGCCGCGAGCACGCGGCGGCGAGCAGGAGGCAGGCGAAGGCGATCAGAACTTTGTGCAGCATGACTTTTCTCGTTGTGGCGGCGCGGGCCGGATTAAGAATCTGCGCGCAGATCATCACACACTTCATGTCTCCTCCCCCGTTCGTGGCGGAGGGTCAGGGTGGGGGCATCTTCCGCAGGAACTGGCTGAACCCACTGAACTGCCACGGCCGCAGCGCGACCAGAAACGCCGCGCCGGCGCGCTCTTCGAGCGGCACGGCCCGATCGCGATCCATGATCTCCGTGCACTCGCGCACCGCGTTCTGCAGCGTTCGCTTGATCTGCGTGAACGCACCGGCGGAAACGACGCCGCCGTAGAAGATGAGCTCGGCGCGACTGCCGTGGAAATGCTCCGCCAGGAATTCCTTGATCAGCTTCTGATGGATGTAGTTGTGCACGGGGCCGCCCGGCCGCCACGCGAAGTGACGGCTGACCAGCACGCGCGTGCGATTGTCCGGCTGCAGCTCGATGATGCGCAGCCGATCGAGCTTGATGAAATAGCGCAGCGCCTCGCGCCGCGTGAAGTCGTACGCGCGCACGATTTCGTCGAGCTGCCAGCGATTCAGTACCAGCCACGTCACCAGGAACAGTTTCGAGTCGGCGACGACCTCCTGCTCCTGCGCGAGCGTCAGCTGGTTGATCGGCGTCGCCTGGTGCTGCATCCGTTCGACCAGCTCCGACAGCTCGATGCCCGCGAGCTCGCAGATCACGTCGAGGCGCTCCAGCGAGAAGTCGCCGGCGGCAAACAGCCGCTTGACGCTGGCTTCGCTCAACCCGAGGGGCTTGGCGACGTCCGCATAGGTGAGGCCGCGCGCCCGTAACGCGCGCTTCAGCTCGGCGACGAGCTGGGTCCGCTGCGCCATGATCTGCTCCAGTGCGTTTTCGGCGAAAGTATCACAGGACGATACTCGGCGGCGTCCTTCTCGCTACTTCAGCGGCGTTGGTTGCAGGAGAAGCAACTCAGCCCGAGAGTGCGCCCCGCATCGATTCGATGCGCTCACGTCGATAAGGGAGAGTCGTCATGAAGCCTCGTGTCCTTCACGCCGGCCGCGCCTTCGCACTGACCAGCGTCGCCGCGCTCATGTTGACCGGATGCACAGCGCTCGATGCTCTGCTGGGCACGCCGGACCGGCCCCGTCAAACGCACAACTCCTCGAGCCTGGTCGAATTCCTCTATCCCAACGGCAGAATTCCGCCCGCGCAGGATCAGATTCCCGAGCTGCGTGTGCCGCTGCGCGTCGGGCTGGCGTTCCTGCCGACGCAGAACGGCGCCGGGCCGACGGCCGCCCAGCGCGACGAGTTGCTGGAACAGATTCGCCAGCGCTTCGCGGATCGCAAGTTCGTCGCCCAGATCGTCACGATCCCGGACTACTACCTGCGCGACAGCCGCGGCTTCTCGGGACTGCAGGGCGTGCAGCGCCTGCATTCGATCGACGTCATGGCGCTGGTCTCGTACGACCAGGTCGAGAACACGGACGAGAACCAGTGGTCGCTCGGCTACCTGACGATCGTCGGCGCGTACGTGCTCAAGGGCAGTCACCACGACGTCGCGACGCTCGTCGACCTCGCGGTCGTCGATCCCGTGACGCAGTCGCTGATCCTGCGGGCCGGCGGCACCGACAGCCGCAAGCGCAATTCGACGCTCGTCGATCAGGACCGCGAAGCGCGCGAGTCGAGTGCCGCGAGCTTTGCGACGGCCACGACACAGATGATCGACAACTTCGACGTCGCGCTGACGAGGTTCGAAGCGGACGTGCGCGCCGGCAAAGCCAACGTTCGCGTCGCGAAGCGCGAAGCCGGACGAACCGGCGGTGGCGGTGGCGGCAGCTTCGGACCGCTAGCGCTCGGCATGCTGCTGCTCGTGTTCGCCGCGCGCCGTCGCTTCGCGTAGCTCGGTGGTTGCTGCCAGCAGCTGAGGATGATTCGCGTCGACCGTGTTGGAGTAATGCGCTATGGCTGTTTCGTATGCGTTGCGCGCTTCAGCACGGTCGCCGTTTC
>CADEEJ010000113.1:0-2900 GCA_902826315.1 uncultured Steroidobacter sp. | reverse complement strand
GCGACCTCGCGCGAGCTCCAATCGTCCGAGCAGCACCGCGTGCACGCGGGCCGGCGGGCTTGCCGGCGGTAGCGATGACTCCGCGATCAGCCGACCGAGCCGCTGCAGCTGCTGTTCGGCCTGATCGAGCTGGGAAGTCGCGAGCAGCACGGTCGTCAAGCCGCTCGCGCAATGCATCTCGCTGAACTCGTCGCTGTGGCGGACCGCCAGCCGGCATTCTTCCTCGAACGCTGCCTGTGCTTCTGCAAATCTGCCGACTGCCTGCAGCGCCAGGCCGCGATTGCCGACGCTGGTCGCCGTCTGCTCGACGTCGGGTCCGCGCCGCCGCTCGGCTTGCTCGACCTGCTGTAACAACTCCAGCGAACGGCGCGGCGCGCCGGCGCCGTACATCGAGATCGCCCAGTCGTTCAATACCAGCAGGGCACCGTCGCTTTCGCCGCGGCCGAACTCCCGATACTTGCGGAGCGCCAGCGAGAAGTGCCGATCGGCTTCTACGTCGCGACCGCTCAGGTGATAGGCATATGCAAGCGAGTTCAGCAGCGCGCCCTCGACCACGCCGCCGCCGCCTTGGCGGCTTCTTTCGAGGCCGCGCTGCGCATCCCGCATGCCCTCGGCGGTGCGGCGCTCGGCAAGGTGGATCGTGGCTGCACGGGCCAGGCACTCGGCTGCGGCCTGCGGATCGGTGTCGCGACGCTCAGCCTCGGTGTACATGATTCGCAGCGACGGCTCGGCATTCCCAAGCTCTGCGGCGGTTGCGGCGTGCTTGCAGGTGACGCGCGAGCGCAAGGTCGCATCCGGCGAGCTCTCCAGTAGCTGCAGAGCGCGCGCGAGCAGCGGCTCTGCGCGCTCCGCGTTGTCGGTAGAGAAATAGCGATCGGCAATCATCTCGAGAACGGCGGCGCGGTTTTCGGGGCTGCCGCTGCTGTCGTTCAGCGCCAGTTTCTCGCTGCGCGTCAGCAGCTCGTTGACGGTGATCGGCGTTTGCGACGCGGCCGCATCCGTGATCATCCGCCCGAGAAACTCCGTGACCGCTTCGTTGCGCGACGCGAATGCGACCGCGCGATCGCGTTGGACAGCTGCCGAGCGTGCCTGCCAGATCGCAACCGCAGAGCCGCCCAGCAGCGCGAGTAGCGCGACGCCCGCGGCGGCGACTGGAACCTTGTAGCGCGCGGTGAATCGCCCCATGCGATACCACCAGCTGTCAGGACGCGCGCTCACCGGCAAGTTGTGCAGATGATTGATGATGTCCTGCGCGAATGCGCTCACCGACGCATAGCGCTCCAGCGGATTGCGCTTCAGCGCCTTCAGCACGATCGTGTCGAGATCGCCGGTCAGCGCACGCGCGAGCGCTCGCTCCGAAGCGCCTCGCGCAGCGGCAACCTGCGGCGAGAACTTGCTCTGGCTCGGCCGCCGCGAATCCTCTTTGAGGATTGCCTGCTCCAGCGCCGCGCGCGAGTCGTACTTCAGTCGATAGGGCCGGACGCCGGTGAGCAATTCGTACAGCACGACGCCGAGCGAAAAGATATCCGAAGCAGTCGTCAGCGGCTGCCCGCCGATCTGCTCGGGCGACGCATAACCCGGCGTGAACAGGTTGCCGGACATGCGCGTGAGCTCCGTCTCCTCGGCAGTTTCCGCGGTCAACAGCTTGCCGATGCCGAAGTCCAGCAGCACGACGCGCCCTTCGGCCGTCACCAGGATGTTGGACGGCTTGAGATCGCGATGGATCACCAGCTCCGCGTGCGCGAACTGCACTGCCTCCATGACTTGCACGAACAAGCGGAGCCGCTCGCGAACGCCGAGCAGGCGCTCGTCGCAGCTGTCGAGCAGCTGCGTGCCCGCGATGTACTCCATCGCGAGATAGGGCTGGCCGGCTTCGCTGAAGCCCGCGTCGTACAGCCGCGCGATGTTGGGATGTGTGAGCGCCGCGAGAATGTCGCGCTCGCGCACGAAGCGCTCGACTTGCATGCGCGGCCCGGTCAGCGGCAGCTTGAGCGCGACTTCGCGCTTCAGCTGGCCGTCGCTGCGTTCGGCGAGCCACACGCTGCTCATGCCGCCGAAGCCGATTTCGCGGATCAGCCGATACGGGCCGACGACGCCGCCGGCGCTCCAGCCGTGTCGGGATTTCCCCTCCGCGCCGCCCGTCATGAGCGCGGCGTGCTTCGCGACGACGTCGCGCAGCGCCGGCGCAATGTTCTGGACGCCTGCGAACGCCGCGCCTTCCAAAAATCCGGCTGCGTTCAGCGCGGCGCGCTGCTCGAGCAGAGCACGAACGGCTTTGGCGACGTCCGGCTTGCGCTCGGCGAGCTCGCCAAGCCAACTCGTGCAGGTTTGCGCATCCAGCTGCAGGGCGCGGTCGAAGTACGGCTCGATATCCGTCCACGACAGCTCCGCGCCGTCGGTCGCATGCATTGCTCCTCCCATGCCGGGTAAGTACCCGACAGCCCGCCGGGGATTCTACCTGCAGTCAGCTGGCGTTCAGGTTCGCAACGCTGACGTTTCTCCACAGAAGAGGCGGCGCAGTCCATTCGTGCGCTGAGCGCTTGCAAAGCCAGTGCCGACTGTGTGGAATCGCCCGCTCGGGATGCAGCAGGTGCAATGGTGAACATCATGCGAATTGCGTTGACGACTGTGTTGATGGTGGTGGCGGCGATGGCGTGGGCCGACGAGCCCAGCGCTCCGGAGTCCAAGACCGAGGCTGCCGCCGAGCAGGCGTCGGATAAGTCAACCGCTCAGACCACTTCGACCGAAACCACGGCGAAGGCGGTCGAAGAAGACAACAACGACAAGCCGTTCAAGCCACCGGCAGGCTACAAGCCGAAGCGCGTCAACGGCGAGCTGGTCTACTGCACCAAGACCGTCATCCTCGGCTCGAAATTCCCGGTCGTCGACTGCCGCAACGA
>CADEEJ010000112.1:12486-15303 GCA_902826315.1 uncultured Steroidobacter sp. | reverse complement strand
CGCTAACCGCCAACCGCTTCTATCTGTGGTTTCTCCTCCCACACGATGCGCAGCGCGTCCTCGCCGCCGCGCGCGGCGAATTCTTCGGCGATCCACAGATCGCCGACGGCGACCAGCTGCTCCTGCGCGTAGATCAGCGGCACTCGATCGCGCCACCACGGCAGCACTCGCGCGTCCTGGAGCAGCTTCTTCAGCTTGCGGTGATGTGCGTCGCCAGCGGGCTGCAACTCTTCGCCGCCGTGGCGAAAGTGAACCTGCAGCGCTCCCGGCAGGCGCGCGGTCGCGAGGCCGCCGGCGGCGTCCCGCTGCACGCGCAGACGACCGAGCTGAGCAGGCAGTTCAAGCACTTGCGAGACATTCCACGTCAGCGTGTCAGCCGGCTCGAACGGCGGCCGCTCGCGCATGCAGTAAAGAAGTCCGCGATGGCGGCGCACCTGCACGCCGTCCCACTCCACGCACGGCAGCCGATCCTCACGCGCGATCAGCAGGTCGCGCTCGATCGTCGTCAGCTTGCGTGTCGACGGAACGCGCACGCCGTGCTGGCGAATCCAGTGACGCAGCACGTTGCGCCGGCGCGCGGGCGCCAAGCTCGCGAGCTGAGCCATGCGCAGGCAGGAACCGACCGCGACAGTTTCGAGGTCGGTGGCCGCGAGCACGTCGAGCAACCGGCCCGCTTCGCGCAGATGCGCGGTCGAGCGCGTCGCGCTGTGAGCGGCGGCGGGCCAGCGCTCGCGCAGCGCCGGCAGCACCCGATGGCGCAGGAAGTTGCGGTCGAAGCTGGTGTTCTCGTTGGAGGGATCCTCCACCCACTGCAGCTGCTCGGCGCGCGCCCACTCTTCGAGCTGCGCTCGCGAGAACTCCAGCAACGGTCGCGCGAGCCAGCCGCCGCCGAAGATCTGAACCGACGGCACGGCGCTCAGGCCGCGCAGCCCCGCGCCGCGCATCAGCGCGAGCAGGATCGTTTCCAGCTGATCGTCGGCGTGGTGCGCGGTGAGCAGGACTTCGTTCGGCTTCAGGATTTGCCTGAGCGCGGCATAGCGGGCGTCGCGCGCCGCCGCCTCGGGGCTCAGCTCGGGGTCGGACGCGACCGTGACGACGAGCGGCACGAACTCGATCTGCAGCGACTGCGCGACGCGGCCGCACTGCTCGCGCCAGCTCGCCGAATCGGGATGCAACTGATGATCCACGTGCGCAGCGCGCATGCGGTAGTTGGCGCGATCGACGATCGCGCGGGCCAATGCATGTAACAGGACGGTGGAGTCGAGCCCGCCGCTATACGCGACACACAGCTCCGCGCTGGTTCGCGGGACGAGGCTCTCGATGCAGGCGAGCAGTGCCGACGGTGAGAACACTACCCCTCGCTGTAGACGCCGTACCCCCGCAGCCGTTCCTGCCGGCGAGCGACGACCTGCTCCACCGGCAGTGCTTGCAGCTCGCCCAGGTGCCGCAACAACGTATCTTTCACGGTATCCGCCATCACTTGCGGATCGCGATGCGCACCGCCGAGCGGCTCCTTGATGACTTCGTCGACGATGCCGAGCTTGGCGATGCGCTCGGCGCTGACGCCCATCGCCTCGGCCGCGAGATCTTTCTTGTCGGCGCTGCGCCAGAGAATGCCGGCGCAGCCTTCCGGCGAGATCACGGAATAGATGCTGTACTGGAGCATCAGCAGCCGGTCGCCGACGCCGATCGCGAGCGCGCCGCCGGAGCCGCCCTCGCCGATCACGATGCTGACGATCGGCGTCTTCAGCGTCGACATCTCGAACAGGTTGCGGGCGATCGCTTCGCTCTGGCCGCGCTCTTCCGCACCGACGCCGGGATAGGCGCCCGAGGTATCGATGAACGTGATCAGCGGGATCTGGAAGCGCTCGGCCATGCGCATCAGGCGCAGCGCCTTGCGATAGCCCTCCGGCTTCGGCATGCCGTAGTTGCGACGGACGCGCTCCTTGGTGTCGCGGCCCTTCTGCTGGCCGACGATCATCACCGGCTTGCCGTCGAGCCGCGCCGGGCCGCCGACGATCGCATGGTCGTCCGAGTACATCCGGTCGCCGTGCAGCTCCTGGAAGTCGGTGAAGATGGAGCCGATGTAGTCGAGCGTGTACGGCCGCTGCGGGTGTCGCGCCAGCTGCGCGATCTGCCACTGCGTCAGGTTCGAAAAGATGTTGGTCGTGAGCGCCCGGCTCTTGGCTCGCAGGCGTGCGATCTCGTCGGCGATGTTCACCTCGGCATCGCTCGATACGAACTTCAGCTCGTCGATCTTCGCCTCCAGCTCGGCGATCGGCGCTTCGAAGTCCAGGAAATTCATAGCCATAGTGTGCGGTCGGCAACCTGCGCGAAAGAGCGCCGAACATAGCGGGCGCGGCACCGAAGGGCAAGGAGGGTAATAGAATCTGCGCATGCGCCCCCGCTTCGAAATCCGCCGCGATCCCGCGACCGGCGAGCAGTACCTCGAAACCGCCCTGCACGGCCGCGCGCTGCTGGAGCAGCCGCTGCTGAATAAGGGCAGTGCCTTCACCGAAGCCGAGCGCCGCGCGTTCGGGCTCGTCGGCCTGCTGCCGCCCGGCGTGTCCGCGCCCGAGGTGCAGCTCGCACGGATCTATGGCAACTATCGCCAGAAGACCTCGAACCTGGAGCGCTACATTCACCTGGTCTCGCTGCAGGATCGCAACGAGACCGCGTTCTACCGGCTGCTCAGCGAGCACCTGGTGGAGATGATGCCGATCATCTACACGCCGGTCGTCGGCGAGGCCTGCCAGTCGTACAGCCGGATCTATCGCCGGCCGCGCGGCCTCTACATCTCTTATCCGCAACGCGACG
>CADEEJ010000112.1:9738-12386 GCA_902826315.1 uncultured Steroidobacter sp. | reverse complement strand
GACCAGGACGTCGGCATCATCGTCGTGACCGACGGCGAGCGCATCCTCGGGCTCGGCGACCTCGGCATCGGCGGCATGGGCATCCCGATCGGCAAGCTGTCGCTGTACACCGTGTGCGCGGGCATTCATCCCGCGACCACGCTGCCGATCATTCTCGACGTCGGCACGAACAACCAGGCGTTGCTCGACGATCCCCTGTATCTCGGCTGGCGCCACACGCGAATTCGCGGCGCGGAGTACGACGCGTTCGTGGAAGCGTTCGTGACTGCAGTGACGAAACGCTTTCCGCGCGTGTTGCTGCAGTGGGAAGACTTCGCGAAGAACAACGCCGCGCGCTTGCTGGAACGCTATCGGGACCGGCTGTGCTCGTTCAATGACGACATCCAGGGCACAGGCGCGGTGACACTCGCCGCGGCGATGGCGGGTGTTGCCGCGAGCGGCGGGAAGTTTGCGGAGCAGCGCGTCGTACTGCTCGGCGCAGGCTCCGCGGCGGCCGGCATCACGAGTCAGATCGTCACCGCGATGCGCGCCGAAGGCTTGACGGACGAGCAGGCGCGCCGGCACATCTGGCTCGTCGACAGCCAGGGACTCGTGCACTCGCGCCGTCCCGATCTCGATGAGTTCAAGCGCGAGTATGCGCAGCCGGACGCCGCCGACCTGTCGCTGCTCGATGTCGTGAAGCGCGTGCACCCGACGATCCTGATCGGCACGGCCGCGCAACCGCAGGCGTTCACCGAGGACATCGTTCGCGAGATGGCGCGTCACGTGCAGCGGCCGCTCGTGTTCCCGCTGTCGAACCCGACGTCGAAGTCCGAAGCGCTGCCCGTCGATGTGATCGCGTGGTCGGAAGGCCGTGCGATCGTTGCCACGGGCAGCCCATTCGACGACGTCCTCTACGAGGGTCGCCGCATCCGCATCGGTCAGTGCAATAACGCTTACATCTTCCCCGGCGTTGGCTTGGGCGTGATCGCCGCTGGTGCCCGTCGAGTCACGGATGCCATGTTCGTCGCAGCAGCGCGTGCGCTCAGCGAACTGTCGCCGGCGCGGCGCGATTCCTCGCAGCCGCTGTTGCCGCCGCTGAGCGAAGTGCGCGACGTCGCGAAACGCGTCGCAGTTGCCGTGGCGGTTCAGGCGCAACGCGATGGCCTCGCCGAGGCCCTGTCGCCCGATGAGCTGACGCGGCGGATCGAAACGACGATGTGGATAGCGGACTACCTGCCCTACCGGCGCAGCGGTTAACCCGCCTCGCGGCGCGCTCCGTTAGTAACTGGCAGCAACCCCGCCAGCTACAGGAGCCGCGATGCGCGCCCTTCGTCCCCTGCTCACGCTTGCCGCTTTGTCAGCGTCATTCGCCTGCGGAGCCGCCCACGCGGGCAGGCTTGCCGATCTCGAGGTCTACGACCGGACAGCGGCCTGCACGCTGCCGATCTACGAACACGAGGGGCGACTTTATGTCGCAGGCGAGCCGCGCCACCAGTACGAGCTGCGCATCCGCAACTCATCCACAGCGCGTTTGCTCGCGGTCACCAGCGTCGACGGCGTCAACGTCATCACCGGCGAAACGGCCGCACAGGAGCAGAGCGGCTACGTTCTCGACCGCTGGGATTCGGTGCGCGTCGAAGGCTGGCGCAAGAGTCTCGATGAAGTCGCGACGTTCTACTTCACGCGCCTGAAGGATTCCTATGCGGCACGCACCGGCCGGCCGAACGACGTCGGTGTGATCGGCGTCGCGCTGTTTCGCGAACGTCAGCGGCACTATGGGCCGTACCTCGAAGATCGGGCTGCTGCATCCCCGGTCGCGCCGGAAGCAAGCGCGCGAGCAGCGGACGAAGTCGAGCGCGAGCGCGACGCCTCCGGCGCGAAAGCTCAGCGTCGCGACGAGTCCAAAAGCGAGGCGAAGCTCGGCACGGGTCACGGGCATCGCGAAGCGTCGCCCGCGCAGTACGTGAATTTCCGCCGCGCGTCGTCGACGCCGGACGAAACGATCGTGATCTATTACGACTCGCGCAGGAACCTGGTCGCGCAGGGCGTCGTGCCGCAACCGCAGAACCCCTGGTTCGCCGACCGCCGACCGGATCCGTTCCCGAATGGTTTCGTGCCGGACCCGTGAGAGAGATGCCCGCTCAGGCCGAGTGGTGAGCGAGCGCCGGCTTCTGGAACAGGACGTGCCTGAGTAACAGCCACTCGCCCTGAGCGCGGTCCGCGGCGCTCCGGGACAGCGCGCCGAGCTCCGCGAGCAACTCGCGGCGACGCTCGCGCAGCGCAGGCTGTGCAAAACCAAGCTCGGCAGCGAACAGCGGACCGAGTTGTTGAATCGACCAGTGACGCGCAGCGCGCGACGCGGATGCCGGCGGCGCCAACCCGAGATATGCAGGGCCGCCCGGCGCAGCTTCGATCTCGCTCAACGCCAGTCCCAGCTCGCATCCCGCACTGCCGGAGCGCTCCGCCATTTCGAGGAACGACCGCGCGACGGACAGCAGGCCGCGAGCCAGTGCTTCGCCGGTGTCGCTGAGTGCACGCTCGACCTGCGCACGCAGCGAAGTGCCGATCCTAACGATCTGCCAGAGACGGAAGGATCCGCCGCCATCGGCAGCCAACACGATGCAACGTTCCTTGGACAACGCGCCCAGCGCAGCGACGTGCATTCG
>CADEEJ010000112.1:4883-9638 GCA_902826315.1 uncultured Steroidobacter sp. | reverse complement strand
AGCGCGAGCCGCACTGCGAACACGAAAGCCTCGCGGATGCCCGAGCCATCGCGCGCGACCGACTCGACGATGCCGATGCGGCGGTCGATACCATCGACCATCCTGCGCAGCTCTTCGAGCGGCGTCGCATCGGGTAGATCGCGCTTGTTGGCCTGCAGAACCACGCCGACCGGCGGGCCATTGGTGGCGCGCAGCGCGACGCAGAGCGCCTGCAGATAGCGGCGGTCGACTTCGAAGCCCGCGGGCGAGCTGTCGCCGACGAACACGACGACATCCGCCGTCTCGAGCAGGCGCCGGCGGCGCGGCGCGAGGCTCGCCTGTCCCGGCACGCTGATGATCTGGCAACGGATGCGGTGCCCTTCGAACAAGCCGCCGGTGTAATCGAGCCAATCGAAATACACCGTGCGTCCGCCGATCTCCGCGGGCGAAGTGACGCGCCCGCCGAGACCGCGGCCGAGTGCCGTGACGCTCGTCGTCTTGCCCGCCAGCGGCGCGCCGTCGTACACGACGCGGATGACGATGCAATCGTCCTGTGGATCGATCACTGCCATGTGTGCGAGCGCCGCGCCTTAATCGGCGCGGCGCCTCGTCTTCAGAGAGCCGCGCAATGCTTGTTGACGGAGTTGCGGATGATCGCGAGGTTGCTCGCGCTGCGCTCGACCGCCAGGTACAGGAACGAGGCGCCGCCGGGCAGCAGCTTGATGAGATGGAACTGATCCGTGAGGGTCAGCAGCATGTCTTCGAGCGCCACCTTGAGGTTGAGCGCGCGCATGATCTTGATCTTCTGCTTGACGAGCTCGCTGTTGTACGCGCTCGCCACCGTCAGATCGAAGTCCGAGCGATTGGACTTCGCCGCCAGCGTCATGCCCGACTCCAGGTCGACCGCTGCAGTCGCGATCACGCCGGACACGTCGGATTCGATCTTCGCGATCGTGTCCATCAGGGTTTTTTCATTCGCCATGGAAATTCTCCGCTATCGATAGGGGTGATCAGAGCGCCAGGGCCGCTTCGGTTTCCTGGCAGGCGCGCCGCGCCATCGCCAGGTTCGACTTGGCCTTGTCGAGCACGAGGTACAGGAAGATGCCGGCTTTCGCCTGGATCGGACGGATGATGTGGTACTGCTTGCCGAGCGTGATCAGGATGTCCTCGATCGCGTCGGAGAGCCCGAGGCTCTTCATCGTCTTGAGCTTCGAGCGCACCACTTCGGTGTTGCCCGCGGCGGCGAGCTCCAGGTCGAGGCCGGCGCCCGAGCTGCCGAGCATCATGCCGCTGTTGGAATCCACCAGCGCCGCGCACATCGCGCCGTCGGTGCGCAGCAGGTCTTTGAGCGAATCGGAAACGGTTGCCATTGCAGTTACTCCGGGTGAGAGACAGGTTGGGGGGTTGGGGTTGGTTATGGAGTCTTCGTCAGCTCGGCTTCGAGCTCCTTGCACAGATTCCTCGAGGCCCACAGCAGGCGGCCGAGCAGCTCGCTGCCCGCCGCCACCACCGCGAGCGAAACCTGCGGCGAGGTGCCGGACAGTCCCAGCACCAGCACCGAGCCCGAGTCGCCTTCGATGATGAGATTGCGCGCGTGGCTCAGCCCCGCTTCGCGCGACAGCGCTTCGGACAGCGCCTGCATCGAGCTGCCCATCGCCGCCACTTTCGCGGTCGACGGACGGCCCGACGGATAGGAAGCGACTTCGAAGCCGTCGCCGGAAGTCAGCACGGCGAGCTGCACGTTCGTGTTGGCCTGCGTGAACGCCTGCAGGCGCTCGGTCGCGAGCCGCACTACCGTCGCATCGAAGCGCCGCCTAGTGGACATCGTGCGCAACCTCCGCGATGCGTGCTTCGAGCATCGCCAGCAGAATTTCGACAATGAGCAGCACGTCGTCGCGCCGGCGCACGTCGACGCTCAGCACCGGCGCGCTGCAGCCCATTTCGGCGAGCACGGCGTTGCAGGCATCGAGCGGACGATCGTCGTGCGGGCTGGTGCGGCCGATGCCGACGAGCAGCGGCTGCTCCGGCGCGACGCGGCGAAAAACTTCGGCATAGGTGCGCAGGTGCGCGCACATGTCGGGGCTCGAACCGTCGAGCAGCAGGATCACGCCGATGGCGCCGCGGCCGAGGATCTCCCACATGAACGAGAAACGGTCCTGCCCGGGCGTGCCGTACAGGCGCACGATCGTGCCGTCGTCCAGGCCGAGCTGGCCGAGGTCGAGCGCCACCGTCGTCGACGCCTTCGCGAAGCTCTCCTGATCGTTGTTGCCGACTTCGGTGCGCACCGGCGCAAAGTCGCTCACGGCGGTGATCGCCGTGGTCTTGCCGGCGCCCATCGGCCCGGTGAAGACGATTTTGAGCTCGTCCGCTGCGCTCATGACGCAACTCCGAGCCCGAAGTGATTGCGCAGACTGCGCAGAAACTTGCGCAAGCCTCCCGGCGGCTCGGGCGTCGTCTGTTGGACACGCACCGCAGCGACTGCAGGCGCTGCAGTCTCGATGAGGTTGCAGGCCGCGAGCGCGTTGAACATCCGCACCGCCTGCTCCGGCGTCACCTTGGCGCGCGCTGCTGCTTCGTGCACACCGAGCGAGCAGGATTCGATGGTCGCAGCGATGCGAATCTGCGCTGAGCGCTGTTCTGCCGACACCGCCCGTATACGGCCGAAGTCGGGCCAACGCTTGAGTCGATAGCGAGCCGAAGCTTTCAACCACGGCGCCGGCGCGGCACTCGCGTGATACGCGGCGAACCACGTCAGCTCGGTGCCCGAGCGCAGCGTATGTGCCGCGGCAGGAGGCGCTGCCTTCTGCAACGAGATCGTGTGCAGTGCCAGCTCGCCGCTGCGAACTGCGCCGGCATCGTCGCAGGCATAGCAAGCGCCGTCGCCGCGGACCCAGAGCTTGCCGCCCTTGGCCTTACCCATCAGCCACAGCTCTGCATTGCTCGCGGAGCGCAGCATGCGTAGCGTCTCGACGAAGCTCCACGGATCGCCGCCCGGCTCGCTGAGCGCGGGGACCGACTGTGTGACCTCAGGGGCAGGAGCGCCGCCGAGCTCGGCATCGAGTTGCTCGAGCAGGCTCAGCACTTGCGCGGCAGGAAACGGATATTGCAACCGGTGCGCGTGCTCCATCGCGGCGGCACGCACGGTGCTGATCACGACGATCAGCTTGCCCTCATGCCGCCAGCGCTCGACGCGCTGCGCAGGCTCGGCGTGGTGCACGACCACGACACTAGCTTGCTCAGGTGGACTCGCTACCCAGTCGCAGCGAGTGCTGCCCTTGGAAAACCACAGCACCGAATCGAATAGTTGAATGGCGTGCGCGGCGGCCTCTGCGTCGCCGGTGGCAGCCTGTGGCCGCACCAACGCGATGCGCCGCTGCGGGCGCGCGGAACTGCGAAGTTGCGACGCTGCCCCGCTCACGCACGCTCCCCGCTGGGGAAGGCGCGAAAAATGCAGCATTGCCGCGCAAACGCGGCACGAACGCGTCTGCGCGCAGACATAAGCTCTGCGACGAACATAGCTCCTCGAAAGATTCAGCAACCAGGCGCGCTGAATCCGTCTGCGAGCCACCTTCGTCAAAAATTTGCGGCACGACAGTAGCTGCGCGTGCGCAATGGCGGCTGTGAACTATGTCACCTTGTGCAGGGCTTTTTTAGTGACTTGCGAAGCAGTACTCAATGCGCCGCGAACCGCTGCTCAGGCTTCGGGCTCGGCAGCGCCGCCCATTTTCGCGAGGTCCTGCTGATTGACCTTGTCGACGCTGAATCGCGACAGTCGCTCGCGCATGGTCTTGAGCACTTCGGGCAGCGGTGGCGGCTCGTCCTTGATCCAGCGCAGGGGATTGACGCGCGCGACCACGAAGTTACGCAGGTACGGGCTCACCAAGCCGCGGTCCTTCAGCTTCGCAACGATCGCCGTGACCATCTCGTCCAGCTCGAACACCTGATCTGCATAGCGCTCGTGCACGGCGAGCGCTTTCTGCAGCGGCTCGGACGAGAACTCTTCGAGACGTCGCAGGATCGAGTGATACGCGCCGCCCGGGAAATTGCCCTTGCGCTCGTAGCACAGGCCGAGCGTCACGAGCGACGCTTCTTCCAGATAGAACGAGAAGTCGCTTTCCGGCCGCTTCGCGTCTTCCTCGATCAGCCCCTTGTAGATGCGGATGACTTCCAGCGAGCGCTCGCGCAGGTTGTGCGCCTTCTCGGTGTTGAGCGCCAGGATCTGCCAAGCGATCTCGCGCTTCGGCACGATCAACGCGATGATCGACTTGGCGCCGAGCCGCCGCATCGCTTCCAGGCGATGCCGCCCGTTCGGCGTCCAGAAGCCTTCCTGGGGTGCCGTGATCGCGATGACCGGATCGAGGAACAGCCCGGTCTTGTCGATGACGCCCGACAGCTTCTTGTGATGTGCATCGGACAGGTCGCGCTGGAATGGCGTCGGCTCGATACGATCGATCGGCAGCGCTGCGAGCAGCAGCGGATTGCGACCCAGCGGCTCGTAGTAACTGCCAATCACCAAGCCGCCTTCGCTCTCGACGCGCGCCGCCACTTCTGCTGCGGCCGGCGGCAGCTCATCGAGCTTGCACTCGGCGGGCAGCATGCCGCGCGTGCGCGGTGCCGCCTTCTTCGGCGTCCGCTTCCGCACCGGTGCCCGCTTGCGCTTCGCAGTCGTAGTTTTCGCTTTCGTTGCCACTGCAATCCTCCAGGCTGCCGTGCGCTGCAGGGTAACCGGAACCGCTCCGGCGCGCGAGGCGTTGCATCTGCGATGCGGGCGGCGAT
>CADEEJ010000112.1:3426-4783 GCA_902826315.1 uncultured Steroidobacter sp. | reverse complement strand
CCAGGAGGTCCGATGAGAAACAATGGCGCCTTGCGTTCACCGCTCAAGAACTTGCGCAAAGATCTGTACGCCGTCGCACGCGATGCGGAAGCATTGCTGCGGGCAACAGCCGAAGTGACCAACGATCGTGTACAGGAAGTGCGCGAGCGCACCGAAAAGACTGTGCGCGCAGCGATGGAGAATCTTTCGAACGACCAGCTGCGTGCCCAGGTGCGCCGCGTCGCCGAGACGACCGACGATTACGTGCGCGAGCGGCCGTGGGCCGTGATCGGCGCTGCCGCCGGCGTGGGTCTGCTGATCGGTCTGCTGCTGCGGCGAGACTGACGTCCATGTCCAGCAACCAGGAACAAGTCGAGAGCGCGATCTCGGATCCGACGCGGCACTACACCTGCCCGATGGACGTCGTGCATGACGACTCTCTCGACATCGAGGAGAAGCGCAAGATCCTCGAATCGTGGAAGAAGGACGCCGAGCTGCTCTCGACCGCGCAGGCGGAGAACATGACCGGCGGCGAACGGCCGCAGCTACAGGACGTGAGCCTCGCGCTGCAGGAGCTCGAGGCAGGAGCTGGATAAGCTCAGCGCTCGAGATTGAGCAGGTTCGCCGGCGAGTACTGATCTGTCAGGACCCGCGCGTTCGGGTTCCAATCCCGCTCCTGCGTGAAGAGCGGCAGGAGCTCTGCGGCGTCGAAGCCGTACTTGTCGAAGGCATCGATGAACTGCTGCGCATTCGTGCGCAGCTGCTCGCGCTCCGGCAACGCGCCGAGCCGCGTGACGATGACGCGGTTGTCGCGCTTCAGGTTGAAGAACTTCTCGAACACCTTTTCGTACGTCACCGACTCGTGCTCGTACAGCCCGCTCGAAGAGAACGTGTTGGCGGCGAGCACTCCCCCCGGCGCCAGCAGCGACTGCACTTCCTGCAGGAATTCCTGCGTCAGCAGATGCTCGGGAATGTATTCGTGATCGAATGCGTCGAGCATGATCAGGTCATAGCGCTGCGGACCGCGCAGCGCGCGCTTCACATAGACGCGCCCGTCGCTCTCGATAACGCGCGTCTTGTCGCTCGCGTTGAAGGCGAAATAGCGGCTGGCCACGCGCACCACGGCCGGATCGATCTCGACGACGTCGATGCGTGTCTCGGGCAACAACTGGCGCAGCGCTCGCGGGATCGTGCCGCCGCCTAGCCCGACGATCAGCACCGATTGCGGCTTCGGGTTCACGTACAGCGCGCCGAGCATCATCTTCGGGTAGTTCATGACGATGCGATCCGGATGCCGCGTGTCCATGCACGACTGGCGGCCGACGCGGCAATTGCGCGTGAAACACATGCAGCGCACGTCGCTGTTCTCGTAGACGAG
>CADEEJ010000112.1:0-3326 GCA_902826315.1 uncultured Steroidobacter sp. | reverse complement strand
AGAACAGTCAGGAACATCGACAGCCAGTGCGATCGCTTCATCAATTGAACTCATTGCGAGGGCCGCGCGCGAACCCGGCGCAGATCCCGATCGCTACCGAGATCAGCAGCAGGCCGAGCAGGATCTGATTCACTTCCAGGAGCAGCACGAGATAGAAAGAGGTCAGCAGCGTGCCGGCCGCGCTGCCGAAGGTCGAGACGAAATACAGCTGACCCGCGTGACGCCCCGAGCTGTTGCGATCCTGCACGAGCAGGCGCACCGCGTACGGCGAGACCATTCCGGAAAAGAATGTCGGCACGAAGAACAGCGTGAACGCGCTGAGCAACGAGCCGAAGCGTGGGTCGGGAACTGCGAGCGACAACGCATCCAGCATTGGCTCGGCGAACAACAGCAGCGGCACGACCGTCAACGCTGCGATGACCAGGATCACGCCGAGTTTGCGTACGCTCGGCGCACGCATCGAGTAACGGCCGCCGGCCAGGTAACCGAGCGACAGCGCGAGCATGAAGATCGTGATGATCGCGCCCCACACGTAAATGCTGCTGCCGAAAGTGGGCGCGAGCAGCCGGCCGCCGAGCAGCTCCACGGCCATGACGAAGAAACCCGACCAACCTGCAATCAAATACGCCAGCGCAGTCCGCACCATCCGCCTCCGCTAGAACAAACACCCTGTCCGCAAAATAATCAGGCGCCCCGCTGCGTTGCGGCAGCCCCGTACGGGACGCTTGCGCGTTCGAATTCTTCGGTCCAGAGTATTGCCCGTGAATACCCAGGAGCTGACTGAAATACACCAGGCTCTGCTAGCCGTGCACGACACGGTCGGTACGCTCACCTTCCCGCGCTGTGACCAAGAGGACGTCCTCGAGCTGATCGATCGGGTGGAAACGGAGCTGTCCGCTTCCCATCCGAACATTCAGATCATCGACACGTTCCTCAATTCCATCGCGCGCAGTCTTCGAGCCCAGCCGGAAGCCCGCGAGGCTTGCCTGCGCATCGAAGACGTCCTCGAGCGAACCGGCCTGCCGAGCACCTGGCAAACCGGTATCTGACCGGCACTCGCGCCGATCGGATCCACGCCGCGGCCATTCGCGGGCCGCGGGCGCGTGCATACGCGCACTACTCATCTCCCTTCTCCACTTCGACGCTCTTCTCCACTTCGGCATTGGCCTCGCCCGTCGCGCCGATCAGCTCGAACGTGTCGTGCACCGTGCCGCGCGCACGCGGGGCATTGCCGTGCATCCAGATCGCTTCCACGAAGTCACGCGACTGCCCTGCCGGTACGGCCATCGCGATCCAGTGCTCGTCCTGCCATAGCTTCGCGCAGCCGCTCGGATCGACCGCGCCTTCGTAACAGTCGCGACGGATGACGCGGATCGTTACCGACTTCAGCGCCGTGTCGGTCGTGTTGTTGGCGATGTGACCGCGCAGCTCGAACGGCGCGCCGCCGCCCGACAGGTGCAGGTTGGCTATTGCCACCCTCGTCAGCGGAATGGAGCGCAGTGCCGCGGCCGGAGATGCAGGCTTGCCGCGCTGTTCGCCTGCGGGCGCCTGGCTCGGATCCTCGCTGCGCAATCGTTGCACCACGCCCCAGCTGAGCATTGCGCCGAGCACGATGCAGCCGACGATGCCGAGCGGCCGCAGGCGCGGCTGCGAGAGCGCAATGACGATGAAAACGGTAGCAAGGATCCAGTACACGGGGGCAAGCATAACTGACCGCGCAGCAGCGCCGTCATCCCCGCGTAGGCGGGGACCCATCTTCCCGGAACCGGCGTCGTCGATACGACGTTTTTCTCTGCGATCCCCATAGACGAGGAGCAGACACCATGGGCACGACCCCACGTAACGAGAACGAAGGCGAAGGCAACAAGACGGCCGACCGCAATTATCGCGAGGCGACGCAGAAGTTCGTCGAGTCCGAGCGCGGCAAAGCGCAGATCGAGAAGGCCGGCGACGTCGACGAGAACGAGGAGCGCGACATCGAGCAGGCGGAGGAAGAGGCGAAGCGCCACGCGAAGGAATAGTCACGGCCGGCAGCTTCTGTATCATCGGAGGTCTACTCACAACGAATAAAACAAAGTGACCTCCGGAGCCTCGGTCGACTCCACCCGCCAGCGCCTGCGGGCCGTGTTCGGCGGCTCGGTCGGCAACCTCATCGAGTGGTATGACTGGTACACGTACTCGGCGTGCTCGATCTACTTTGCGCCGCTGTTCTTCCCGAACGACGATCCGACGACGGCACTGCTCAACAGCGCTGCGATCTACGCCGGCGGCTTTCTGATCCGCCCGCTCGGCGGTTGGGTGCTCGGCCGCTATGCAGACCGTAGCGGTCGCAAGGCTGCGCTGACCTTGTCGGTGATGCTGATGTGCCTGGGCTCGCTGTTGATCGCGTTCGCGCCTGCGTATGCGACCGCGGGTCTCGCGGCGCCGGTCACGCTGATACTCGCGCGGCTGCTGCAAGGCTTCAGCGTCGGCGGCGAGTACGGCACGAGCGCGACGTACATGAGCGAAGTGACGCCGGCACACCAGCGTGGATTTTATTCCGGTGTCCTGTACGTCACGCTCGTGATGGGCCAGCTGCTGTCGCTCGCAGTGTTGCTCGTGCTCCAGTGGCTGTTCCTCAGCCATGACCAGCTCGAAGCGTGGGGCTGGCGCATTCCCTTCGTGATTGGCGCGGCAGCGGCACTCGGCGGCCTTTATCTGCGGCGCAATCTGCCGGAGTCCCCGACATTCCAAAAGCACCAGGCCAGTGGCGGTCGCTCCGGTGAGGTGCGTCTGCTGATGCAACACCCGCGCGAAGTGCTGATCGTCGTCGGCCTCACTGCGGGCGGCACGCTCTACTTCTACATCTTCACGACGTACATCCAGCAGTTCCTCGCGAACACCGTCGGCCTGTCGAAGACCGACGCGACGATCGTCTCCTCGGCGTCGCTGTTCCTGTTCATGCTGCTGCAGCCGCTGATGGGAGCCCTCTCCGATCGCATCGGGCGCCGGCCGATGCTCATCACGTTCGGCGTGCTCGCATTGTTCACGACGGTGCCGCTGCTATCGACATTGGCCGCTGCGGACAGCGCATGGATGGCGTTCGCACTCGTCTCCATCGCGCTGCTCATCTCGTCGTTCTACAGCTCGATCAGCGCCGTGGTGAAGGCCGAGCTGTTCCCGGTGGAAATCCGTGCGCTCGGCGTCGGCCTGCCGTACGCGGTCGCAGTCTCGCTGTTCGGCGGCAGCGCGCCGTTCATCGGCTTGTGGTTCAAGGCGATCGGCCACGAGTCGTGGTTCTACTGGTACGTGACCGTCTGCGTGCTCGGCTCGCTCCTGGTGTACAT
>CADEEJ010000111.1 GCA_902826315.1 uncultured Steroidobacter sp. | reverse complement strand
ACCGACGCACAGCATGCCTCTGCCGTTCGCTGCGTAGAGGTCAGGCTGATCGTGGCCGGACACTCGCAGCACGGGCCGGGTGCGCACGTGGACGCCCCCGCCGTATAGGACACGGCGATCAGGAGCAGAACGGCGATTGCGGCTTTGTGCATCATGGCGGATCTCACGTCCCCTATAGGCGGCACCCCGCGATTCGTGACATCGAAATTGCGACCGGCCCGCCCCGGTCACGTTTCGGGTGCAGGCGCCTATTGAGGGTAGCTGGCCGTGCTAGCCACGTCCCGGACCGCTTGGGAGAATGTCCGGCAATGGATGCGGCACGCCGAACCTCAATCAATCAATCGCTCGCGCGTCTGGCGGACGGGGACCGATCCTCGTTGACGGTCCTGATGGACGAGTTGTGGCCGGTGCTGCTGGCATTCGCGAGCCGACTCATTCACGAGCGCGCGGATGCCGAGGACGTTGCCCAGGAGACGCTCATCAAAGTCGCCGCCAGAATCGCCGACTACGACCGGGCTCGCGACGGCGTGACCTGGGTCTACGCAATCGCGGCGTACGAAATCCGCACGCTGCGCCGCAAGCACCAGCGCCGACGCGAGTTGCCGAATGTCGAGAACATCGACCAGTTCACGACTCCAACACCTTCCACGGAGGACATGTACATCGAAGACCAGATGCGGCAGGTGCTGAGCGAAGCGCTGGGCACGCTGAGCGACAGCGATCGGGAGGCGCTTGGACTCACCGATCGCGCCACGCGTTCAGGTGAAGCGTCGGATGCAGCGGTAAGAAAGCGGCGGCAGCGTGCCGTCACAAAGCTGCGCACACTGTGGAGTCAGCTCTATGGTTGACCGCGAGGACCTCTTGCAACGCGTGAGCCACGCCTATGAGGTCGGTCGATGGAAAATGGCCGTACGCGTGCTGGCGATCGTCGTGCCCGTGGCAATCCTCTGCATCGCGCTGAGCGGACGCCCGGTCGTGAGCCTCGGTCTGGCCGTCCTGCTCGGTGCGAGCGTCGTCGTGCTTCGTTGGCGCAATCGGCAGGGTTTGCGAGTCGCCAACGTGGGGCTCACTGCAGGTATCCTGCCTCTTACCGCCGGACTACTCATATCTCAGGTCGGCATCGCATCGCCGGTGGTCTGCATGACCCTCTGCGTCGGCAGCGGCCTTCTCGCCGGACTCTGGGCCGGCTATGCGCTTGGCGGGACACGCACGGGCGCAATCGACTGGGTGA
Source organism: uncultured Steroidobacter sp. (assembly GCA_902826315.1). Lineage (GTDB taxonomy): Bacteria > Pseudomonadota > Gammaproteobacteria > Steroidobacterales > Steroidobacteraceae > Steroidobacter. The sequence goes on along the minus strand of CADEEJ010000111.1, from coordinate 14,105 downwards.
CCGTGGGTGTAGTTGCCATCGTAACGGCATTCCTCGGCTGTATCGATCTCGGAACGGACATGTTGGTCGCGGTGATCTTGTCACTGATTGGCAGCGGACTGCTCGCCGGCCTCATTCAGTCGCGATTCCTGCGGTCGGTATCGTGACCGCAGGTACCGTGCAACTGCTGTCCGTCAGCCCTGTTTGGGAGGATCCAGCGTTCCGCCCGTGATCTTCTTGCACGTGCCCTGCGGTACGTAGACCCACGCACCCGGCAAGTTGTCGTGCGCGGCTGTGCCGGCGCAGGAGTTGCCCGCGAAAAAGCAATCGTTCTGGCCGGCACGAGCCACGCCATAGCACTTCTCATATTTGTACGTGGGCTTCTCCGGATGAACCTGGCTCATCGCCGTGTTCGATAGGAGCGTCGCGATCGCGCTCGAAATCAATGCCGCGCCAGCAGTACTCTTCGCAAACATTGTCATGACTCCCGCTTTACAAAGTGACTCTCAGTCCAAGCACGAAGACGTTGCCGACCTCCGATACTCCCGACGTCGAGCGGTCGTCATCGTCGAAATCAAATCGATACCAGGCACCGTACAGGCGCAGCTTCGTCGTGAAGCGATAGGAAGCACCGGCCTCGAAAGCTGCAAGCCGGTCGTCACGGGACAGGAGCGCACTTCCTTCGGCGCTCGCGTACTGGTAGTACGCGCCCAGCGTCCACGGACCCGTGTTGTAGTTCACGCTTGCGATCGTGCCCCACGCTGCCGAAGCGAATGCGCCGGATGCGGCAGATGACAGTTGACTGCGTACGTCGTAGCTCGCTGACAGGCCGAGCGTCAGCGCATCGTCGAACGTGATGCTGACCCCGGCCCCGACGGAACTCAGATCTCGCAGAGAGCTCTGTCCCTCGTCTGCACGACCGTAGGCGTACGTAGCGCCCCATCGAAGTACGTTCTGCTGCCAGTAACTCTCGTGCGTCACGCCAGCCTGGAGGAGTTCTCCAATCGCGTCATCGTCGGCGTCCTGCGCATACGACACACCCGCCAGCCAACCGTCCTTCTTGGGCGAGACATAGAGGATCTTCGCGGATTGATCGTCGAAGAGAGCGGCCGTCCCACCGAGAGACACCAGCGGATTGATTTGCACGGCGAGCGCGTCCGGTATGAACGCCGTCTGCAGGCGACCGGCGGGATCGAGACTCGGACCGGATGCCGGACCGAATTCAGCCGATGTGAATTGGAAGTTGTTCGGCGCGTATCCGGTCAGCACATCAGGCAGCCCCATACGCTCGCCGATCTCCAATCGGCCGTTGCCGCCAAACAGCAGCACGCTCGCTTCGATCAGTCGCACCTCATCGTCCGTTGCTTGGACGGCCAGGCGGACGCCGATATCCGGGCCCTGCTCGAGATTGAGGCGACTCAGAACGCGCGCACCCCCGTCGAAACGTGCATTGTCCGCTGCAGCTCCGCGCGCACCGCTCTCGGTCTCATCGCCAGCGGTGAAGTTCGCGAAAGCCTCGGTCGTGAACTGCATCATGCCCGCATCCAGTACGACCTGTGCGTATGAGGCGGGCGCCATGGCGGCGGACACTGCTGCAACCAGCCACGCTCGCGTCGCACGCGACCAAGTGCATCGGCGGTTCCGTTGAAGATTCTCGTTCATGACACCGCTGAAGCAAGCCATGTGCCAAGCGATTTGCGCCGCTGATCTCGCGAAACGGCGCGATTTCTCGATCGGCGCGGCCACGTATCACCGCGGAATACCACAGTGCGTGGTGGCATCCGCAAGCGGTTGCGCATACCGGAAGGCGGCTCTGCTCGCCTCACGACCACCTACCTGCGAGTTCGGCTTTCTGCAAGCTGCACTGACCGGTGTGCGCAGGATGTGAGCAGCCCCGTCGCGCTGCGCGATTGGGCTTCCCCCATTCGGATGCTTGTTCTCGTTTTTGACCGCCTCGGCAACGTGTCGAGGTGCTCAGCTTTCAGCACACGCAGCCTTCATAGGCCCCTTTCCCGCAGCACCCTGCACGCGCTCGTAAGTAACCTTATTGCTGGCTCAACCGTTGCGGGGTGTCGCGCGTGCGGCCGATCCTCATCGAATTTCCGGGTCTCGGATCTCATTCCCGCGAGTGGCTGGAAGAGAACCCCGAGCAAGCACAGCAGCTTCTTGCGAAGTGCAAGGGCAGTTACCCATTGTGCCTGTGTCGATCCCCCGGATTGCCGCTCTATATCGCACGACGCAATCGGCTCTATCTCGCTCGACTTCCCAATTCGGGCCCGTCGCACTCCCCTTCCTGTCCCTCGTATGAACCCGACGCTGCCCTTTGCGGCTGGAGCATCTATTCGTCGCGCGCACTCACGGACTGCGGCGAAGGCCGTATCGCGGTCAAACTCGGCGTACCGCTCGTGATTCGCGGCGACGGTGCTCCGGCCACCCCTGCAGTGTCGCAAAGCGCAGATGGCGAGCATCCCTTTCGAGAATCGATCGAATTGACCGGGCTCTTGCATCTCCTATGGGACCGAAGCGAATTCAATCGCTGGTCACCGCGCATGCGCAATCGACGGCACTATCGGCAAATCCACAAGTATCTCCTCGAAGCCGCCGAATCCATCCGCGTCGGACGACGACCACTGACGCGTCACTTGTACGTCCCCGAGCCGTACGCACCCGAACAGTCGCTCGAAATCGAAGCGCGCCGTCAGCAGGCCTTTCGCGAGTTGGGGCAAACAGCAGGGGGAGTTCCGATGCGCATCCTGGTCTTTGGTCGCATCCGCTCAATCGTTGAAACGCACGGACTTGGAATTCGCCTTGCACACTTGCCCAACGAGTTCGTGATCGGCGCTGCCCGAGAGAAACTGGCAAGGCTGCGTCATGCGACGGAATTCGCCTGGCTCGATGCGCGAACACTGCATCCCGAGTTTCATCTGCTCGCATTGCTGACGATGCGCCGCGCACACGATGGCGTCTGGCAAGTGGACGAGCTGGCGGGAATGGTGACGAGTGAAGAGTTCATACCCGTGTTCTCTATGGAAGACGCGCTCGTATGCAAGCGGCTCGTCGCCGAGGAGCGTCACTTCTACAAGCCGCTGCCGTACGATGCTGCGCCGACGCGCTTTCCCAACTTCCTCCTCACAGACTGTGGTGAGACTGCCGTGCCTCTCGAGATCATCTCGGGCGCCGCAAGCGATGCCGCCACGCGGCGCCTGCGAATCGCTGAGTACGAAGCCGATCATCGACGGCACTGGCTGTGGGACGTCGTGCAGACCGCGATACCCCCCGCACTCCTACAATCGGCGGCATGAGATGCGGCGAAGGATCAGGACAGTCTGCATGAAGCAGGAGGAAGCAAATGGCAGACGACTCCGGCGGCAGATTCTCGGGTGCCATTGCCCTGCTACCCCTTCTCGTTGCGTGCGTGGTCGCGCTCTGCGTCATGTCGTCTCAAGGGTGGCGCCTTGCCGCGCTTGCGACGCTGGCCGCCGGCGGCATCTCCACAGCGGTTTTTGCGGCATTCGTAGGTATCCACCTGCTCATTTCCCAGGAACCAGCAGCCTGTCGATCCTTGCAGGTGCTTGGCTGGCTTGCGGCGGCGATCGGCCTCACGCTCGCCGTGGAAATCGTGAGCTGGATTCACTGAGTTGGCCAGGCCCGCCTACGGGAGACTTGTCAACATGGCACGAACGGGAAACGGGTCCTAGGTATATAGCCGACAGCGGCCCCCACTGGGGCCGCCCGATCGAAAGGATCGAGATGAGCGACTTGATGTTCTTCCGTCAGCACTACGATGCTTTGACTCCGCGCGACTTCAGCAATTGAGCGGGTGTGCCTCTGATCGCCCGTCTGCACACTTTGGTCAATTCGAGTACCACAAGCGGCAGCGCGCCGACGAACAGCGAGAGCATGCAATCGAAGAGACCGAGCGCCCCGATGTCGAACAGTTGCTGAGTCGCGGGTATATGGTGAATGCCCAGCTGCACGAGCATCGAAATCAGAACGATCGAGAACAGTCGGAGATTGCTGAACAGTCCCACTTCCCAGAAAGGCCGATCCGGGTCGCGAGCGGAGAACGCCCGCAGCAGCTCACCGAAGACAAGCACTGAGAACGCGAGGTTTCGTGCCTCTTCAAGGCTGCGAGCCTCCAGCGCCCACATGAAAATCGTGAGCGTTGAGATTGCCTGTAGCGCTCCGGCCAACACGACATCGCGCCATTGCCTGGCACCAAGAATCGGTTCGCTCGCAGGGCGCGGCGGACGTCTCATCGTGGAATCGCTGCTGCGGTCCGTCACCAGCGCCAGCGCCGGGATGCCGTCAGTCACCAGATTGATCCAGAGCAGGTGCAACGGCAGCAACGGCGCAGGCAGCCCCACTATCGCTGCTACGAACACGACCGCAAGCTCGCCGGCGTTGCCGCCGAGCAGGTACACAATCGTTTTGCGGATGTTGTCGAAAATGCCGCGGCCCTCCTCCACGGCGGCGACGATGGTGGCGAAATTGTCGTCCGCGAGAACGATGTCCGACACTTCGCGCGTGACCTCCGTGCCGGTTTGCCCCATGGCAATGCCGATGTGCGCTTCGCGTAAGGCGGGCGCATCGTTCACGCCGTCGCCGGTCATGGCAACGATCGCACCGCGAGCCTTCCAGCGCCGCACGATCTGCAGCTTGTCTTCCGGTGTGGCGCGCGCGTGAACGAGCTCATCCGCGGGCTCGCCTGCGCGCACGATGCCCAGTTCGCGCGCGATAGCGTGCGCCGTGAGCGGATGGTCGCCCGTGATCATCACCGTGCGAATGCCCGCCGCGGCGGCGATAGCGATTGCCTCGATCGCCTCGGTGCGCGGCGGATCGGCAATACCCAGCAGACCCAGCAGTTCGAGCTCTGTTTCTTCCTGCCGCGCGCCTATCGCCACTGCCAGTACTCTCAGACCGCGAGCCGCCATCTCGGATGCGGCCTCCAGCGCGCCTAGCGGCAGCACGCGGGACTGTTGCGAAATGGACTCCATTGCACCCTTGGCGTACAGCACGCCGTCGGCACGATAGATCGACATCCGCTTACGATCGGCGTCAAACGGAAGAACAGAGCGCCGCGGGCGCGCCAATTCGATCGCGTCGCGTGTGATGCCGCGCGCCGCTGCCGCCACCACGATGGCCACCTCGGTCGGATCGCCGACGCCGCTGCGCTCATCCGCTGAGAGATCCGCATCACTGCATGCCGTCGCAGCGTCCAGTACGCGGTTGTGATCGGCGCCCCACACTTCACGCACCGCCATCACGCCAGTGGTCAGCGTTCCGGTCTTATCTGTGCAGATGACGCTGGCGCACCCCAGCGTCTCGACCGCCATCAGGCGTCGCAGTAGTGCATGCCGTGCGGCCATGCGCTGCATGCCCACAGCCAGTGCGATGGTCACGATCGCCGGCAATCCTTCCGGGACGGCCGCGACCGCCAGCGACACCGCGGACATCAGCACCTCGATGCCAGGCAATCCGCGCCACCATCCCAGCAGCGCGACGACGGCGACGATGCCCAGGCAAAGATACATCAGCAGGCGACTCAACGTCGTGAGCCGTTTCTGCAGCGGCGTGGCTTCTTCCTGCGCCGTCGTGAGCAGATGTGCGATGCGCCCGAGTTCAGTACGCATGCCTGTCGCGGTCACCTCCGCGAGAGCTGTGCCCGTGGCGACGGTCGTTCCCAGAAACACGCAGTCGCGACGTTCGGCGAGCGGCGCATCCGGCGCCGACGCCCGCACGTCTTTGGTCACCGGCGTGCTCTCTCCGGTCAGCGCCGCCTCCATCGTGCTGAGCACATTGGCTTCCAGCAACCGTGCATCGGCGGCCACGATGTCGCCCGCTTCGAGCACGAGAACATCGCCTGGAACCACGTCAGCGGCGGCGATAATCTCGACATGCGCATTGCGAATCACGCGAGCTCTAGGCGCAGTCATGGATCGCAACGCGAGTATGGCTCGCTCGGCGCGGTACTCCTGAAAGAAGCCGACGAATGCGTTGATGATGACGATCGCGCCAATAGCGATCGCATCGGCGACTTCACCCAGTGCGCCTGAGAGTGCGCATGCAGCCAGCAATAGCCAGATGACGGGACTGCTGAACTGCGCCAGGAACAGCATCCATGCCGGTTTACCCGCCTCACGCGTGATTTCGTTCGGACCGGCCTCGCGCAGCAGCCGTTGCGCATCTGAACTGCTCAAGCCGACAATGCGCTTGAGTTGAGTTTGGCTCGCGCTGCTCTCAGTCATGGCAGTCTCACACCGGTGTCGGCGCTGCGGCGGGATGTCTGTCGAACTGCCAGCGCCGCCAGATGGCGTAAGCCGCAGGCAGCACGAGCAGCGTCAGGAACATGCACGACCACAGACCGCCGACGACTGGCGCAGCGGTACGCGCCGACAGGTCCGCCCCGACGCCCGACTCCCATAGCAACGGCATCAGACCGAAAACCGTGGTGGCGACGGTCATGAGCATGGGACGAAGACACTTCGACGCGCCGTCCACCACGGCCGCATCGATGTCATCCGGGCTGCGCAATCGTCCCTGATCCAGCGCGGCTTGATAGGCCTGATCCAGGTAAACCACGACGACGATACCGGTCTGCGCCGCCACGCCGCCGACGGCGATGAGCCCGACCCACACGGCAGTGGACAGGTTGTACTCGAGCATCGTGAGCAGCCAGATGCTGCCGGCGATCGCAAACGGCAAGCTCAGCAGCACGAGCCAGGTCTGCGCCCAGCCGCGCAGCGACAGATAAAGTAGGCCCACCACCAAGATGAGCGTGAGTGGAATGACGGTGCGCAGCCGCGCTTCCATCTCCGCCATGAATTCGTATTGGCCGGTCCACTGCAGCCGGAAACCTGGCGGTAGTTCCAGTTTCTCGGCGACGAGCTGTTTGGCGTCCTTCACCCAGCCTCCCAGATCACGCTGCGAGCTGTCGATGTCCGCAAAGACGTAACCCACGAGCGTGCCGTTCTCATTCTTGATCATCGGTGGCCCGGTGACGACGCGTACGTCAGCCAGGGCCGCAAGCGGTACGACGGTTCCGCCCTGCCGCCAGCGCTCCCACGCATCGCCCGATGCAGATTCCGCCATGCCGGCGGATGCAGTGCCCCTCGGCGCGCTGCTCATGGCGCCGCCGCCGCCCATGCTCCCCATGCCGCTGCCGCGCGATTGCACTTCGGCTTGTGCAGCCGGTGCACTACCGCGGCCCGCCGCGCCTGCCTCGGCGAACGACAGCGATTCCGCCGCGGGAATCGGCACCAGAAGATGCTGCAACGCGCGTGGGTCGGCGCGAAAATCGGCTGCGTAGCGAACGTTGACTGAATAGCGCGCGCGCCCGTCGATGACTGTGGATACCGGCATGCCGCCGACCGCGGCTTCGACGAGATCCTGCACGTCGCGCACGCTCATGCCGTAGCGCGCGATCGCGTCACGGTTCGGCACGATGTCGATGTACTCACGTCCGGTCTGCCGTTCGGCAAACGTGCTGCGTGTGCCCGGAACGTCGCGCAGCATGCCTTCCAGTTCGAGGCTCACGCGTTCGATGCTTGCGAGATCGGGCCCGAAGACTTTGATGCCCACCGGCGTGCGCACGCCGGTCGTGAGCATGTCGATGCGCGTGCGAATCGGCGGTGAGATCGCCATCTGATAACCAGGCATGCGCAGCGCCGCATCGAGATCACGCGACAGCTGCGTCGTCGTGCGCCGGCGTTGCTCCGGCCACACGGTGCGTAACACCGACTTGAGCCCCTCCGGCGCCCAGTCGCTGTACCAGCGCAGCGTCGAGATCAGCGGCCAGTCATCGCGCGGCCGCAGCGTCACGACGATTTCGTTCATGTCCAGTTGCGCCGGATCGGTCGCTGTCTCGGCGCGGCCCGTTTTGCCGTGAACGCTCGCGACTTCGCCGAAGCTCATGATGATGCGATCCTGCGCGTTCAGCGCGCGCCGGGCCTCTTCGATGGAAATGCCCGGAAACGTGGTCGGCATCACCAGCAGCGAGCCTTCATCGAGCGGCGGCATGAACTCCGAGCCCAGCCGCATGAAGACCGGGACCGTCGCCACCATCGCAAGCGCCGCGATCGTCACGACCGCGACGCGACGACGAACAATGACGCTGGCAACCGGCCGGTAGAATCGGCCGAGCACGCGATTGACCGGGTTCTGCTCCTCGGTGCGGAATCGTCCGTGTAACAGCCAGATCATCAGCGGCGGCGCCAGCGTGATCGACAGTACGGCGGCCGCGAACATCGCCAGGGTTTTGGTATAGGCCAGCGGTGCGAACAGTTTGCCGGCCTGTCCACCCAAGGTGAAGATCGGCAGGAAACTCACCGTGATCAGCAGCAGCGAATAGAAAATCGGGCGCCCCACCTCCTTGGACGAATCAATGATGATGCGGACCCGATTCTCCGGCCGCGGATTCTCCGCGAGCCGCTTGTGCGCACTTTCGATCAGCACGATGGCGGCGTCGCTCAACTCGCCAATCGCAATCGCAATACCACCCAACGACATGATGTTCGTCGAAAGGCCCAGGTAGCGAATCCCGATGAACGACAGCAACGCCGACAGCGGCAGAATGATCAGCGCCACGAGTGCCGAGCGCGCATGCATCAGAAAGACCAGACAGATGATCGCGACGATGATCCCTTCTTCGATCAACGTCAGGCGTAACGTCTCCACGGAGCCGAGAATCAGTTCGGCGCGATCGTAGCTCGGCGTCAGGCGCACACCGGCAGGCAGCGACAGCTGCTCGATCTGCGTTTCCACGGCTCGGATCACGTCCAGTGCGTTGGACCCGATGCGCATCACGACGATGCCGCCGACGGTTTCCCCTGCGCCATTCCAGTCCGCGGCGCCGCGGCGAATCTCTGGACCGAACTGCACGGTCGCCACGTCTCTCAACCGGATCGGCGCGCCGCCACTCGCCACCGCAATCACGCTCTGCTCCAGATCCTCGAGCGTCTTCACGTAGCCGCGGCCGCGCAGCACGTACTCGCGCCCACCCATTTCCAACACACGCGCGCCGACCTCGGCGTTCGCATCGCGGACAGCGCGCGAGACATCAAGCGGCGTCACTCCATACGCCGTGAGCTTGCGGGGATCGATCAGAATCTGATACTGCCGCTCAAAGCCGCCGAGCGATGCGACTTCGGCGACGCCCTGCACTCCTTGCAGCGCCGGACGAACAGTGAAGTCCTGCAGCGCCCGCAGCTCAGCAAGATCCATCCGCCCGGAGGCATCCTCCAGCACATATTGATAGATCCAGCCGACGCCGCTTGCATCCGGCCCAAGTGTCGGCACGACGCCGGCAGGCAGTTGCTGCTGCACGCGCCCAATCTGTTCGAGCACGCGAGTACGCGCCCAGTAAATGTCCGTGTCATCGCCAAAGATCGCATAGATGAAGCTCATGCCGAACATCGAATAACCACGCACGGTGCGTACACCCGGCGTGCTCTGCAGCGCGCGCACCAGCGGATACGTGATCTGATCTTCCACCAGATCCGGACTGCGTCCCATCCACTCGGTGTAGACGATCACCTGCGGATCGGAGAGATCGGGAAGGGCATCGAGCGGCGTCTTGCGAATCGAGTCCACCGCCCAGATCGCCAGCACGAGCGTGGCCGCCAGGACAATCCAGCGATGCTGCGCGGACCACTCGATGATGCGCTCGATCATGATCAGTGCGCGTGTTGCGCCGGTTCGTCAGTCGGCGCGGATTCGCGATCATCGCGAGCGGATTCGGCGTTGGCCTTACCGCCGCCGTGACCGGAATGGCCCGTGCCGCCGGAGGCGCGTAGGCGGCTTTCCGAGTCGATCAAAAACACACCCGTGGTGACGACATGATCGCCGGGCGTGAGTCCTTCCAGAATCTCCACACGATCGGCGAGCCGCGCGCCAACTTTTACCTGCCGCGGCTCTAGGATGTTCTCAGACGTATGCACAAAGACGTGCTGCGACTCGCCGGTGTCGATCACCGCATCGCGCGCTACGGTGAGCGCGTCGCGAGCGACGGGCGGAAACTCCGCGCTGCCGTACATGCCCGGCCGAAGCGTTCCGTCTTTGTTCGGGACCGGCAACCGCACACGCACCGTGCGCGTACGCTCGGTGAGCGTTGGATAGATGAACTCCACCTTCGCGGCGAACGGCTCGCGTCCAGACATCGGGAAACTCAACGACGACGCCGTTCCCGTACTCACCTGCGGCGCATCCGCTTCGGCAACTTCCGCGATCACCCACACCTGCGACAGATCCGCCAGTGTGACGATTTCCGTCGATGGATCGATCGCCGTGCCCGCGCTGACGCCGCGATTCAGGACGATGCCGCTTCGGGGCGCTGTGATTGTCACGAGCCGCCGAGCCTCGCCCGTCCGCTCGATTCCGGCGATCTCCGCATCACTCATACCCAGCACCTTCAAGCGCGTGCGGGCTGCATCGAGCACGGCGCTCGCAGGTCCGCTGTCGGCACGCCGCAGCGCCGACAGAAATTCGTTCTGTGATGAATACAGCTCCTGCGAGAACACCGCAGCGAGCGGCTGCCCCGCTCGCACGCTCTGCCCGGTCGTGTTGACGTACAGTTCTTCGAGCCAGCCGCCCACGCGCGTGTGAACGTGAGTAATACGGGATTCGTCCGCCACGACCGTGGCGACGGCCCGGACAGGATTGTTCAGAGAACGCACTTCGACCGGTTCGAATTGAACGCCGAGCGTCTCGATCTGTTGAGCCGGCACCTCAATGGCAGCGCGCGCAGCCGCTGAGCTCGGCATCGCTGCATCGAGTACACGCGGCGCCGCATGTCCGATAGGTGTTTGCGTCACGTGGTGCCGCGAAAACGGCCAACCGTGTCGTTGATCCTGCAGGAAAAGGAACGCGACGATGAGAGCGATAACCGCCGTCGCACTCACCCACACCCTGCGTCGGCCGAAGTCTTTCATGGACGTGCTTCCTGAATCGTGCCGATTGATCGTTCGAACCGGGCCCACGCCGCGCCCAGCGCAGCCTCCGCCATGACCTGTTCCGCCTGCACTTCCCACAACGCGCGCACGGACTCGATTACTGAGACCAGGGTGCCCTGGCCCGAGGAATAGGCAGCGAGCGCCGCGTCTGTTGCGGCTCGTGCACGCGGTATGACTTCGCTCTCGAGCACCAGCGCCTGTGCCCGAGCGGCACTGACGGTTTCGCGTGCAGCCGTTGCCTCGCCTTCGACCATTCTGCGCATCGCCTCCAGATCGGCATTGGCCATCCGTTGCATCGCTCGGGCTTCCGCAACGCCGGCCCGCAGACGCTCCCGCCAGATCGGTACGCTCACGCCGATCATGAGCATGGCGCCTGGCCCTTCTGCCATCGTTGACGCGCGACCGACTCGAACCATTGCCATCGGTTTGTACATGGAGCGCATAACATCGATCTCGGCGAAGGCACGCTCGACCTCTGCCGCTCCGGCGATCAATTCCGGGCGCCTGTCCAGTGCTCGTTGCAGCGCCGCTGGAACGGGCGGAGGTTCCTCGCGACTGGCAACGCTCTGCAACTGCGGAACCCGGTCCTGCGGAGGTCGCCCGAGACTCGCATTGAGCATCGCTTCGGCGGCGCGGACTTGCGCTGCAAGCGACTGCTGCGTGGCCTGAAGACGTGCAACTTCTACTTCCGCGCGCAGCACATCCGCCTGCACACCCGTACCGCTTGCATAGCGGCTGCTGGAAACGCTCACCAGTTGCTGCGCCAAACGGAACTGTTCGTCGAGCACGCGCAGCATCTGGCGCCGCTCGTGAAGCATGAAGAAGCTCGTTTGCGCCTCGAGTGCCACATCCAGTTCAGTACTGTTTGCCAGTGCTTTCGCACGCCGTGCATCCGCACGCGCTGCCGCGCGCCGATGCCCGCGCACACCCGATAGCGGAAATCGCTGCTCGACGCTGACACTCCAGTCGTAGCGGCGGCCGCCCTCCTCCTCCATCATGTTGAATGGATAGTGGTCGATCGCTGGGGAGATCATCGGATCTTCAAGCGCTCCGACAATCGCGGGCCGCTGGGCCAGCGCTTCCGCGCGTGCGTTCGCAGCTGATACTTCCGCCCGACTGTGAATCGCGATCTCCGTCGCATCACTTAGTTGAAGGGGATCGGGTAGCGGCAGCGAGGCTGCCAGTGCACTCGCCTGCACCACAAGGAGCGCCGCGCACGCGACGATGCGCACGCGGAGTTGATCTGACACAAAGGTCGACATCGGCGCAGCCTAATGACCCGAGGCTTCGCAGGACATGCGTACTGCCTCGGTACGGCTAACAGGTTCCCCGTAAACAGCACGCGACGTGCGAGGCGCGAATCGAACAGCGCCATCGTGCAACGTCCGGGCAAGTGCCGGCGCCTAAGGGGCAGCCGCTATGAGGCACGCGATTGTCCGCAAGCTGGCCGCAGTCAACACGTCCATACTGAGGATGTATCAACCAATCACCGGGAGACGGACCATGGCGCAATTGCAAGTATTTGCATGGCCGCGAGGCCGTTCACTCGCTGTCTCGTGCTTAGTCATCGCCATTGCGGCCGTTCTTGTGCTGAGATCTCATTGGGACCAACTCTGGAGTGCCGTGCCCTACCTCATCCTGCTTGCATGCCCACTCCTTCATGTGTTCGGTCATGGCAAGCATTCCCACGCTGCGGCAGACGCGCATTCCGCTCACAAGCGCACACCTGAGCAGTAAGGTCACCCTGGATCTCATTCCAGAGTTCAGATGCGCCTCGGCGCCCACGGAACTGAACTCGCGCTGCCCTCACGACGGTTCATGAGTAACAATCATTCAGGGGAACAAGCCACTCATGAGCGGCTGAGGCTGAGCTTCTTCGGCGCGGCGGGCACCGTAACCGGCTCCCGCTATCTGCTGGAACGAGCGGGCAAGCGTGTCCTTATCGATTGCGGACTCTTTCAAGGCTACAAGCAACTGCGGCTTCGCAACTGGTCGAAGTTGCCGTTCGACGCGCAGGCAATAGACGCGGTCGTGCTGACGCACGCTCATATTGACCACAGTGGATTTCTGCCGGCGCTGACTCGTGAAGGTTTTCATGGCCGGATCTTTTGCTCTGACGGTACGCTGGAACTGTGCAAGATTCTGCTGCCGGACAGCGCCCATCTGCAGGAGGAGGACGCCAGGTTCGCCAATCGGCATGGCACGTCGAAGCACAAGCCTGCGCTGCCGCTGTATACGCGCGAGGACGCACAGAAATGTCTGCAGCAGTTCACCGCTGTTTCACTGGAAGAAGCCTTCGCACCGGCTGACGGCATGGCTGTGGTCCTCAAGCCTGCGGGACATGTGCTGGGCTCCACGTTTGTCCGGGTTGAAACGCCTGAGGCGTCAGTGACCTTCAGCGGCGATCTCGGACGCCCTCATGATCCAATCCTGAAACCGCCTGCGGCGCCCGTTGCGACCAACTATCTGGTCTGCGAATCGACCTACGGTGATCGCAGGCATCCGGACGTCGATCGCGAGTCCGAACTGGCCGACTGGCTGAGCCGCGCGGGGGAACGACGTGGTGTCGTCGTGATTCCGGCATTTGCCGTCGGCCGCGCACAAACGCTATTACTCCACATTGCACGATTGAAGCATCAGAACAGGCTTGCCGATGTCCCCGTCTATCTGGACAGCCCGATGGCGATTGACGCGAGCGCGCTGTACCACCGATTCAGGCACGAGCATCGACTTAGCGAAGAGGAATGCCGGCGCATGTGCCGCGCCGCCACGCTGGTCAATACGCCGGAACAATCGAAGGCACTGGACCAGCGCAGCGGGCCGATGATCATCGTCTCGGCAAGCGGCATGGCGACCGGTGGACGCGTCGTCCATCACCTGAAGACCTTCATCGGCGACCCTCGCAATCTGGTGCTGCTGGCGGGGTTCCAGGCGTCGGGTACGCGTGGGGCAGCACTCGCCAACGGCGCCAGCACACTGCGCATCCACGGTCAGGAGTTCCCCGTGCGGGCGGAAGTCGGCCAGCTTCGCGCATCGTCCTCGCATGCGGACGCCGATGAGTTGCTGGCATGGATGCGACAAATGGGCGCTGCGCCTCGGCGCACGTTCATCACCCACGGCGAGCCCTCTTCCAGCGATGCATTGCGCTTTCGCATTGAGCATGAACTCGGATGGGAG